>NZ_NKHQ01000079.1:0-91108 GCF_014467265.1 Xenorhabdus sp. TS4
CGAATTGCTAGAAAACTTCTTTCTCACACGTTGGGTATTTTTGCCAATTTTAAACAAGGTAAAAGTCAACGCGACTGGCTTCAACAAGCCAACGTTATAAGATGTTAAAGTCGAGCATCGCGTTAAAATTATATATCCTTTATAGGATTAATTTTATTTAGGGGGAGCAGCATGAAATTAAAACTCCGTTGCATTGCGGTAGTATTATTGTTGTCAGGATGTGCAAGCCAACAAGTATATCAATCAGACAGTAATAGACAAACAACAGTAAAACGTATGCTTGACGGCAATAAGGCTGCTTTTGGTACCCGTAAATTGACAAATAGGTTTAAATCCACCCCATTTGATGGCTTGATTACGCAATCCGCAAAACGTTATGGTGTTGATGAAACGCTCATCAAAGCGATTATTCAGGTGGAATCAGGTTTTCGTCCAGAGGTTGTTAGTAAATCGAATGCAGTTGGGCTAATGCAGATTAAGGCGTCTACGGCTGGGCGAGATGCTTACAGAGTGAAAGGGAAATCAGGACAACCAACTATGCGTGAATTGAAAGATCCTGAAACTAACATCGACCTTGGTACTGCCTACATCAGCATTTTGAAAAAACAGCATCTGGAAGGTATCTCTAATCCAGAAACACTGTACTATGCAACGATAGTTGCTTATGTAAATGGTGCAGGGGCATTATTGCGAACGTTTGATGCAAACCGAGTTTTGGCAATTAATAAAATTAATCGAATGACTCCGAATGAGTTCTATCAATATGTTCAAAATAATCATCCTGCACCACAGGCTTCGCGTTATTTATGGAAAGTTAAAAATGCTTATCGTGCTTTAGGTGTAACTTATTAATTGCAATCGGTGAAATTTAATTAGGATCAAATAAACTTGATAGCCTGAGTTTTTTATCGGGCAAAACAGTTTTTTGTAAACTATAGATATTACAAATTTGCGATAAACATTTTACAAGCAGTATTGATTATTAATCTTTAATTAAAAGCATCCCTGATAATATATAGTTAAAATTATTTTTCTAATAAAATGGCCTATTCAATAAAAAATAATTATTAGCTGATAACAAAAAGTAATTTGAATTAATTTAATGGAAGGGGCATTTTATATGGAAACTTATATTTGCTTTTTTATCTAATATTAATAATGTTAATCTTAAACTATTCATCTTTAAAACTAATACATGCTATGACTATAAATGACAATAATATAAAATCACATGAAATTTATTTAAAGATATTAATGTTTGGCTTAAACTTTTGAATAAAAAAGTAAGGTAATGATTTTCATGAGTTTTATTGTCAATAAATAAAAAGTCAAGTGATTATGTCCTGAAATTATATATAAAAAACACTCAATTAAGGAGTAATTCATGAAAAGTTTAGAAGATATAATTCTCTCTCCACCTACATTTCCACAGGCACATGGAACCGATACCATTAACATACACGATTTGCGTATAATGAATACTGAATATATATTAATGGAAGTGCCAAGATATGATGATGCTAAGACTGGAGATGAAATAGATGGATATCTTTATTTAAGTAATGATAATAGTGTGGTTATAAAAAACAGACCATACTCTGTTAGCCCAAGTACATTACATACATCCCCATATACATTACTGTTTCCTGTGGATGAAATTTCTAAATATGGTGACTATCAAGCTAAGTATAAGATAATAAGTCATGGTAATGAACGCGAATCACCAACGGTGAATATAAAATTTATATTCTTTGATTCATCTAGATTATCTGATTATATTCCTAGTGTTCCAGAAGCTACAGGCAAACAAGGCACCTTGCTGACAAAAGATGATTATTATCGGTTAGATCAGTTGAAAGTTATTGTGCCAGTTTATGAGGGGATGGCTCCTGGGCATACTGTCAGGGTTTTATGGAAAGGACGTCGTAGTGATATTACATACGTATCACCTATTCAGACAGTGAATAATGTAATACCGATGACATTCTATATTCCTCGTATGGAGTTTATTGACACTATTGGTGATACTGCTACGTTGCATTTTTCAGTAACAAGAACACCTGGTGATGTTGTTGAGTACTCAGGAGATTTACAGCTTGAGATTGAAGGGCAAACACTTAATTTACCTGCACCCAATCTTGAATACAATGATGATTCTATTCAAGTCATAATACGTTATCCTGATATGAGATTAAATCAAACAGTAAACATCCGGTTGGTAGGTCAGACAATGTGGCAAACTAATTATCAAATACTTGATAATGTAGAACGGATAGCAATAGATATCCCTTATGATTGGGCACAAGAAAATAGCGGAAAACTGGTTCTGATTGACTACGCTGTAGGTGATATATATGGAAGCAGAGATAGTTTCTCCCATATATTAAGACGAGTCTTATAACATATTCATCGAAATATAAAATAGTTATTCTAATCTCTAACAAACCTCGTTTAACTTAACGAGGTTTGTTATTGTCTAGGTAAATATTTAACTCAAATCACCAGTGTCCAGATTGATTGTATTATTTAAAATAGTTATCGCGTGATAACTATTTTAAATAACACAAAAATAAAATATGCGACTAATATCATATTAGGAGTAGATTCGAGTCATTTTATGGGTAAGTATGAGTGTAACTAAAAATCTGAGTTAATATCATAACTTATAAGGTATTTGTATATGTTATCATATATTGGCAAAGGCACTGTCTTATTCTTTTTTCTTTATACATTAGTAGTACCCTATACGATAACGAGCTCCTTTGCAGATAGTCATCTAACATCTGAAAAAATATACACGCAAAAAACAGATGACAAAGATAATATAAGTGTTCGAGTTAATGAATCAAGTAAAAAAAATTTGAATTCAAATATCCATAAAAAAAATAGAGTTAAAAAAAATGATCACACTGCTGATTCTAATACACCAGGTGTTATTGCTAAAAACATCCAGATGGCAGGCAATATCCTGTCATCTTCACCTTCAGAACTGGCAGAGCAAGCCAAATCTTACGCGATAGGGCAGTTTAATAACACAGTATCTTCTGGCGCACAAAAATGGTTATCACAGTTTGGTACTGCCAGAATTAATTTTGGGCTGGATAAAAAGGGAACACTAAAAAACAATTCATTCGATCTGTTACTGCCGCTTTATGATAATAAAGCAGATTGGTTGTTCTTTTCCCAACTGGGTTATCGTAACAAAGATAGCCGGAATACCATGAATGTAGGATTAGGTGGGCGTTATTTTTCTCAAAACTGGATGTATGGACTGAATACTTTTTATGATTACGACCTGACGGGTAAAAATCAGCGTCTTGGTCTGGGCGGAGAAATAGGGGGAGACTACATTAAACTTTCCGCTAATACCTATTATCGTTTAACTAACTGGAAAGACTCACGGAATTTTGTCGGTTATTATGAACGCCCAGCCAACGGTTATGACATTAGTGGGGAGTTTTTCTTACCTGCTTACCCTCATCTGGGTGCCAAACTGACCTATGAGCAGTATTTTGGCGATAACGTAACTTTATTCAATCGTGATACGAAACAGAAAAACCCTAACTTGGCTAAATTGGGGCTGACTTACACCCCGGTTCCGCTATTTACTCTGGGTATGGATTATAAACAAGGGGGAAGCGGGCACAGCGAAACACAGTTTTTGGCGAATTTTAACTATAAACTGGGTGTTCCCCTGAGCGTGCAGTTATCGCCAGAAAATGTAGCGGCGGCGAGGACATTAGCGGGCAGCCGTTATGACCTGATAGAAAGAAATAATCATATTGTGCTTGAGCACCAGAAAAAGCCGATTGCGCAATTGTCGTTACCGGAAACCATCATTGGGTACAGTCAGGAGCAACACGATATTACAGTCAAGTTATCTTCTAATGACTTTGTTAAGCAGATTCATTGGACAACGAACAAAGATTTTGAACAGCACGGCGGGAAACTTTCTTCCCGCGTTGGCCACACCATAAAAATTACCCTGCCAAAATATTTATCCGGCGATAACCAAAATAACAATTATCCCATCTACGCTCTGGCTGAATTGGAAAATGATCAAAAATCAGCGCCTGTTGCGATGCGCGTGATTGTCAGGCCCTTTATGCTGAAAAAACAGGAAGGGGCCAACCATACTCCAACAGGGCCATTGCCAGCAACAGGGGATAAAAAAGACGGATATACGTTCAACCCTGTGATTACCTTTGATACGGTCAATGGTGCCCCTATAAAAAATACCATTATTAACCACGTTCTGTGGATAACTGATCCTAAAATCAGCCCGGATACGGGGTTGCAGTGGATTGATTGGGAATCCTCAGACTCTGCGGCACTTGATGAAAATGGACATTTCAAACACAAGCCGATTTTAATTAGTACCCGACCCCATAAAGATGTCAAAGTGTATCTGCAACTGGATAGCCAGCCTCCACAATTAGTAGGTGAGGTTAGTTTTGATGAAAACCCGGCTAGTTTCCACATTGATAATGTTAAGGTTTCACCGCCAGTACCGTCACGGATAGCCAATGATTCCCAGGCTTACACCTATAGCGCTGTGGTATTAGATAGTGATAACAATCCGGTGAGAAACCAAAAAATCGCCAATGTGAAGTGGAGCATTAAGCAGGGTAAAAATGATGTCAGTTCTAATCCAAATCTCACGTTTACGACCAGCGGGGATACAACAGGTACTCAGGGGGAATTAATTGCCTACCTGAAAAGTACGAAGGCAATACAAGATGTGCTGGTTTCACTTTCCATTGAAGGCCAAAATCCTGTTCCTGCACAACGCCCGGTTACCTTTACTGCGGATACGTCGAAGTATCGTATTAAAATGGTGAGTGTTGAGCAGCCAGGGACAGGCTCTTTGGTTGCGAACGGCAAGGATACTTATACCTATAAGGCTGCCATCATTGATGATCAGAATAATCTAGTGCCGAACCAGAAAATTACCGGCGTGACGTGGCGCGTTACGACAAAGGATGGTCATGATTTGAGTTCCGATCAGAATCTCAAGTTGACGAATGACGGGGATACCACGGGTAATCAGGGAGAATTAATTGCCTACCTGAAAAGTACGAAGGCAATACAAGATGTGCTGGTTTCACTTTCCATTGAAGGCCAAAATCCTGTTCCTGCACAACGCCCGGTTACCTTTACTGCGGATACGTCGAAGTATCGTATTAAAATGGTGAGTGTTGAGCAGCCAGGGACAGGCTCTTTGGTTGCGAACGGCAAGGATACTTATACCTATAAGGCTGCCATCATTGATGATCAGAATAATCTAGTGCCGAACCAGAAAATTACCGGCGTGACGTGGCGCGTTACGACAAAGGATGGTCATGATTTGAGTTCCGATCAGAATCTCAAGTTGACGAATGACGGGGATACCACGGGTAATCAGGGAGAATTAATTGCCTACCTGAAAAGTACGAAGGCAATACAAGATGTGCTGGTTTCACTTTCCATTGAAGGCCAAAATCCTGTTCCTGCGCAACGCCCTGTAACCTTTACTGAGGATACTCAGGATTATCAGGTTAAGGGGGATATTCAGGTCAGTCCGTCAGAGGCATTAACGGCAGATGGTGCCCAAAAATATACCTATACGGCGGCTATCGTAGGTATTGATGGAAAACCTGTTCAAGGAGGAGAAATCATTCATAATGCGACGTGGAAGATAGAGCATCCAGCTAACCCTAACGCTTATGGACTCATACTCGATCAATCAGATATGACAATAGATGGCAAGGGGCAATTAACGGCAACCTTAACCAGTATTAAAGCAGTCAATGGTGTTATCGTTTCACTCACGGTGGGAAAACAAAAGCCGATTCAGGCAAAGCCGCCAGTAGATTTCAAACCGGAACAAGTGTCAATAGCAGTGACACCACCAAGCCCAATATTGGTGGGTAAAAATTATACCCTGACCGTTAACGTTAAAGATGCGACGGGTAATAATTCGGAGCCTAATAAAAAAGTTAACTGGACCCTAAAAACGCCCAATCAGACAGGGGTAACACTGAATCCAACAATCAGTACAACTCAGGGGGATGGGAGTGCTTCCACAACATTGACCAGTACGCAGGCTCAAACAGTGACGGTAGAGGCTTCTGTCGAAGGCGTTGAAACAGTGAAGTCAGTGGGTGTGGAATTCAAATGGCCAACCATTCAGAAACCAACAGTTGCCGAAAAAACGGGAACAGTTCCTGCGGATGGAGACAAAAATCCGCAACATGCTTATCACTATACTGCGCATGTGTTTGGTGCTGATGGCACAACACCTTATACAGAGCAAGATATTAAGTTTAAGTGGCGGTTAAAATCTGAGAAGGGTGGTGCTCCGAAAAATACCGAGTTATCAGAACCAGGGGAAGTTACCGTTCAACCTGATGGTACATTAAAAGTTCAACTGCGGAGCAGTCAGAAAAACCCGGTAGTGACAGGTGCAATTGTGTGTCTTGTTGCTGTTAATGAAAAGTCTGCTGAGATCCCTGCAACAGAACAATGTGCTGAACCTGTGGATTTTGAAGCGGAAAATTTAAAGATAGTCAGCCTTGATGTTACGTTTAATCCTAATCAGCCCATAAAGGGGGGGAGTGGTGGACATTATACCTATACGGCGAAAGTGGTTAAGGCTGACGGTACAGCGCTATCTGATGGATATAAGGTAGGTGCTAGATGGGTTCTGGATCCAGCCCCTGAAACCTATAAAGGTCAGGATGAATGGAAAATTGAAAGTGACAATATAGTAAGCAATGGTCAAATTACGGCAACCCTAAGTAGCCAGGTTGGTATTGGCGATATTAATAATGGTCAAGTCACTGACGGCCTGACTGTAAAATTAGAAGTACCGGCAGGAAGGGAGAAAACGACTTTCAGTGCAGCAAATCAACAAGTTGCTTTTGACGTAGTATCGCAACCCGCTGGAGTTGCTGTCTATACCAAAGAAGCTGATAATGTAACAATTAAGAAGAGTAAAATATTTGAAGATCAACTCAGACCTAGTAATGTATTTGGAAATATGTATGCACAATTGTATGACTTGTCGATAAAGGAAAAGATTCTGGATAAAGGAGGAGAAATAATTTCTACCGAAGGCTTTGGTAGTGGTATTAATGACATTGGGTCCATAGATCTGACTACAGGAGAGATAACTCTGGGCACTTTTCATAAGGCTAAGGTGGATACATCTATAACGATTAAAAGAACTAATAAGGCTAAATATGCTTATAATTATTCTTTTTTTATTAAAAAATACATACAGCCTGACTCTAGGCACCCAGAAGTTATGAAACAGGATAGTAAGCAAGGGGATATTTCATGTCAGGATCCGATGTTACCAAATTCTCGTAATATTAATGAACGTGATGTAGGTATCAAAGAAACTGATCCTTATTCCTTACAAAATGAATTTCCAGACAGCTATTCTTGGGGGCTTCTTGATTATGTTACATCACCACCTCCAGTGACGCCAAACATCCTTGGGAAATATTCGAATAACAGTCTGAACGATAGTGGGAATTTTATCTATAATACCCAAGAAAACAAACAGGTGGTTAGTGCTAATGATTCTAAGGGTTATGTGCTTTGTGTTGGGAGTTATTTTCCTTATTAGTTTAAAAGTGCAGGAATTCGATATATTCGAAAAATATTTTCCATATTTGTGTCAGGGTATTCTCAGATAACGGTATTTTGAATTTTCTGTAAATATAGGTGACCGAAATTTGCAGTTGCGGCTTGGTTATCTTCCTTTTTAATTGTCTTTTTTTATTTTGTGCTATTAAAAATGCAATCCCTTCTTTTGTATCGGTTATAAATAATTTCATGAAGAGAAAACTTTTAATCTAAATATTTCTTGAGTAAATATGATTTAGTTATCAGGTGATAACTATTTTTCATTATCTAAATTTGGATTGATTGTTTAATCTGTTTTCGATTATTATTCTATTGTTAAGCATAAAACAATATACTTAATTAAAATCATTTGGCTGAACTAATTTTAGTTAATATTATCAGTTGTTTTAGTGCTTTATTGAAATAATAACAAAGTATAATAAATTTAATTAATGAGGTGCCAAAATGAAAATTGAAGAAGACCTTGTAGTAAAAACTCTTCCTCAGAATGATTATACTGTTACTGCAACAATACCTGACCAATCTGATATTATTTTGGGGCAAACTAGTTATATATCAATAATTGCATCAGGAGTACCAAACAAAATAAGAAACATTAAAAATGTAACAATAGAACTTGATCGGGATATAGTTAATTTAGTTAAATGGAAGACTGAGAGATCATGGTTGTCAGCAGGTAATGTTGGGTATGTAATGATCCGTTTGACGGTTGATAATAATCTAAATGAACAACAGCATAAGACGATTAGTTATACTGTTAATCTTTGGGCTGACGAGAATGGGACTCAAGCAGTATCGAATTACACACCGCAGAAATTCACATATAATGTAAAGAAAATTAATCCTAAAGTTGTTATTACATTAAATTCTGATAATGAATATATCCAACCTCCGACAGGAGATAATCCGGTAGGAACAGGAAATGAATATATTATATATTCTGGTTCTCTTGTTGATAATATAGGCGGTGTTCTTAAGAACACCCAAGTTGTAGTCGCATCTTCATTATTGGATCAAATATATTCTGACAATGCGGATAATGCTCTTGTTAATATAGGAACAGTGCCAGCTTCTGGTAGCAGCAGTATACAGATACCAACGACTAGAAATAATGATATAGACTATTTTGTTATTAATAGTGATGGCAGCGGTAATATAAAATTTAGAGTGTATCCCAAAAAAAACATATCAGCTAGGATCGATTTCAAGACGGGAATATTAGGCGTAACATCTATTAATTATGCTGCATCTGTATATATCTTTAGTAACACGAATATGAGTGATGATCCTTTTGGCCCATTATCACCAAATATATATAATGTAGATCAACTTGGAAAACTTCAAAAAATTCCAGGATCCAATGCTATGCAGGTCGGAATTGCTCCGTATGTTGGACATCAAAAGACGGATGCTTTGATATTCTTTATTAAAGGGTATGAAAAGAACGATGAACCAATTCAACTAAAACCTATATATAAACTTGAAAATATAGACAGTCTGGATGGAAACCTTTTTAATTTTACGTATGACCAGCTACCACTTAATAAGCTTATGCAGCTTTATTACCTGATAGCTCCTGCTAGCCAGGATTCGCTCTATTCTATGACATCAAATTTTATGTATGTTGGTGAGCTATCCGATGGTGATAATAATGGTGATGATGGGATTTATACACCCGTTGAGGTATACTCCAGTTATTCACCATCACCGCTTGACCTCAAAAATACACATGATAATGATCGTATGTATGACAATCGTCTGGTCACTCTAGATACGATAAATCAATATGTAAAAGAAGGCAGTACTATAACAAAAACGGATCCAATTGGTTTGTATGTCGTGATAAAAATAGCTAAAAATATGACTGAGCAGGTGAAGGGACTTCCTCCGTTAAATTCTATTTGCACTTTAACAATTAATATCGATTCTGCCACAAGACAGGAGAATAAATCCTATCCATCAGTCAAACTGACAGATAATACTAATTACTATCAAGTTGTGAAGATTCCATATTGTGATTTAACTCGGGCTCGGGGATGGGAAGATGGTATATTGGCAAAACTATCGTTTGTCTACTCAATCACATACGAAGGAGCAACAAGGAAAAGCAAAGAATGGAAAGCTACAATAGGCACGGCAAATACGGGTTATGATATAAATGATGATGGTTGCCCCTGCAACGATAAGAGCAATTAAAAAGTTAATTATTCCAATATATACTGATCAAAAATATTAATTTAATAGAGATATCTACATTATCCATTCATATAGATGATGTAGATATTATCTTTATTTAATATATAGGATGGATAATAATGAGTATAATAAATAATACAGAATTAATAGATAATACATGTGCATTTGGTGAACTCTGTGTATCTATACCGAACAGAGCTGATGTTATTATTGGACAAACTTGTTACTTGACCGTATCACTTACTGCTGATTCAAATTTAATTTCTAGTATTGATAGTATTTCAATAGAGGCCGACAAAAATTATCTAACTGTAGAGAATAGGAATAATTGGGCAGTATCAGAAAATAAAAATTTTGGCAGTGCTGTAGTTTTATTGCATATAAATAATAACCTGCCATCAGATACATTAATTAAATATACAGTTCATGCAATGTCAAGTACTGGTTATATTAATGGAATTAAATCATTAGAAATAGAGTATACGACTAAGAAAGTGGATCCGACAAGCTTTATTGCATTAACTGCTAATAATGAATACATTGAACCACCGACAAAAGATAACCCTGTTGGCACTGGTAGTTCATATGTTACATATTCTGGAATATTGTTGGATTATAATAATAATCCACTAAGAAATATACAAGTTTTGGTATCATCCGAACATCCGGGTAAAATTTTTTCTCATGATCAAAGTAAGACACTTGTGAATATAGGTACAGAACCAGAAGATGGAAAACTGTCCCAAAAAATCATGACACACAGCCAGAGTAGTTTTGACTTTTTTGCTATTAATAGTGATACTCATGGAAATATAAAATTTCGCGTTTATCCAGTACGGGATACTTCTGTCAGGATTGACTTTGATACTCAAATATTGAATGTAACTTCTGTTAATTACTCAGCATCTATATATGTTTTTAATGCTATACGTAGTTCATCATTTGGTCCAACTGCCCCAAAAATATCAGGAATACAAAATGGTAAGGTTGAAAAAATACCAGGCGCTAAAGGAATAGAGGTGCATGTATCTTCTTATCCTGGTGGTAAAGATACAGATTCTTTAATATTTTTTATGCAAGGATTTAATCAAAAAGATAAACCAATTCAACTTAAACCTATATATAGGCTTGATAACATAACCAGTCTGGATACAATTCCTTTGTACTTTACATATGACCAGTTACCACTCAATAAACCTATGAAGTTTTATTATTTGGTTGCTCCTGAAAATCAAGAATACAGCTATTCTATGACCGAAATGTTCACATATATTGGTGAACAAAATGACTCATCGAACGAAGATGTCTACGATAAAGTCAAAGTATATACCAGCCGTGCAACACTTCCCATTGATGTATATAGTGAAGAAAATGAAACTTTTGAATGGCATGGCATCATCCTGAGTATGATAAATAGTAATAAAAAACCTGGGAAAAATGCTAAGGGTGTGACAGGGTTATACGTGGTGATTATGGGAACTAATGATCAAAATAATAAAAATCTACCACAACTCGGTAGCAAGGGATATTTGAATGTCTATATCAAAACACCAACATCCAGAAATACTCATAAAAGTTATCAGTTTTCGTTATCTACTGCTGATTCGGGAAAACAAACAGGCCATGTTATAGTTAATATCCCATACTGTGACATTAACCGAGCTGGGCCTTCATTCTCCAAAGGGTTAGGGACACTTTCTTTTGATTACTATATTGAAAATAGTGATGGCTCTAAAACGTATAGCAAAAAATGGACTGCCAAAATTAATACCGTATTACCAAACCAGGCTCATGATAATAATGATGGATGTGATCCTTTATAAAAAAATGTCAACTATTGTATTTTGATATAATAAAAATACTTGAGATAAGGAAACGATATGAAAAATAATCTATCAATCGATGAAAGATCCATATCAATATATTTTGAAAAAGAATTCTTGCAAATATTGGATTATGATAGCACTCCACCTAATGGTGATTGTATTAAGGCAATTGCATTAGTCAGAAATAAAGAAGGAAAACCATTGCCGAATGTTTCCGTTGATATCCTTGAGAAAGAAAATTCTTATTTTGGACTGGTTAGTATTTATCATTCCGATAAAGAAAAACTTGTCGAAATTAAAAACATTTCTTCTGGGCAGAAATATTTTCCTATCACTTCAGATAAAAATGGAGAGTTGATTTTTTATATTTATCCTAAAAAATCAACATCAGTGATATTTCAAGTTGATTCTATGGTATTGGATATAACAGATCGTATATCTTCAAAAAACAAAGTGTATATTGTAGATAACAATAAAGAAGACTTGAATCTTCCTCCACTTGTCATAAGCGAGGATAATAGCAGTTTGTTGGTAGATCCTAATTCGAATGTCTTTAACGTTTTAATCCAAAACTATCCTGGTGCTAAGAGAAATGACACAATACTATTTTTTATTAACAAGCAATATGCGCAAAAATTATTTTTTGTTCAAGAGGTTAATAAATTAGGCAATGATAGCTATGTGATATTCCCTTATAATATGTTTAAGGTGAATGAACTTGCTAACTTTTCTTATACTGTTGTGGACAAGTTGAGAACAGTACGATCTTCATATCCACAAGGCATAATATATCCTGGAGGAGGGTATAATCAGCCAATTGATAATTTAACAAGAATATATGATAGTTGTATAGTTTACAATAGTTATGGTTATCATGATGATAAAAACATTATTTATGATACAATTCATGAAAAAGATGTAGATAATAAATGTAATAATTCACATCATGAAGCGTTATTCGTTAAGATAATTGGAACAAGTGATTATAAAGATAAAACAAAAGTTCCACTTGGTGCTGAGGTGACATTAAACTTATATGTTAATAATTATCCTAATACCATTTACCAATCTAAAGTAAAGATAATGCCAACTCAACCAGATAGTGATAATAGCAATACAGCAACATTATTGTTTGGTATTCCTTTTAGTTATGTTAGCCATATAGGAAATGGAGATATTTATCTTGATTTTCAAGTTAATTATTATGGAGATATTTCTTACGGCAAGATTTGGCAAGCCAATGTTTATACAGTACGGCCGGGAGGAGAAGTTACCGGGGATGCTTGCCCTGACGGTAAAACTTGGTCTGGTATATGCTAACTTCATCAATAAAGAATTATAAAAGAGGTGAAATATGTTGGAAAGTGATAAAGATCTGATTTTGTCAGATGATGATTTAAATTTATCTGTTAAAAATGGTGCTGACATTATTATTGGTCAAAAATTTTACCTTGACATAGAAATACCAAAAGGAAAAATGCCTCAATCCCTTAATATAGGAGTAAAGGATTCTAAGGGTTTTGAAAGTATAAAGATAATTAAAACAATGAATACCCAACAAGATAGTAAATCATATAATGTGGTTATTTCATGTGCTGTTAAAGGAAGCGATTCAATAACAGCGGGAGAAGAAATACATTTTATACTCACAGGTATTGATAAGGTAATAAAATATTATGCAAGGGATTTGGTTAAAAGTTCAATTCAATTGAAGAAAAATAAAAATATTTGTGCAACACCAAATAACAACGATATAGATGATAATGAGGAACATTATATAAGTTATGATACGACATTATTTGATACTAATGGTCAATTACTGAAAAATACTCCCGTCAATATTTACTCTGAGATTAATGAGGATATAGAAAGAAACATCATAATTACTTCTGAACCTGATGGAGTAGGTCAAAAACACCAAATTATCAAACCAACGAAATATGAGGGTAAAACTCAAATAATTATTAATAGTGATAAGGATGGAAAAGTAAATTTCCGTGTTTATCCAGTTATGGATACACCTGCTATTATGGATTTAATCAGTCAAGTTGAAGGAGTTGCTGAATATCATTCTGGTAGCATATATATGATTTCTGTTGTCCCACCCAGTAATGAGGACTCACTTAATCCACCAGATATCCCTGAACTAGAAGGAGATTCATTAGAAGGCGATGGACGTCAATTTTTTGAAGCAGAGATTGATTCCTATCCTAATGCATCCAGGACAGATAATATTCTATTTTTCAACAAAAAAAAGAAAGATGGTTCTTTTGATCCAGAAGGATTAATATTTCCAGTCCAAAAAATTTCCGATGTTTTGGGGGATATGGATTCAGAAGATTATAATTATACATTTTTGATACGAAGAGATGTTTTCCCATATGGGAAAGACTCAATGCTTTATTATATAATAGCACCAGATTTTGGTAATAGCATGTATTCAGATGTTAGAGATGTTACATATATAGGAGGTGAACTCACCACGCCTAATGATAGTGTCAAAAGAACATATAATATGCCTATGATTTTCTCAAGTTTTGCTGATATAAAGCAAGATGCTAAACTTGAACACTCTGATGAAGAAAAACCAAACCATGAGGATATTACTCAAAGAGATGTATCTAATTATGCTGTAAGTGGGTATCAATTATATGTAAAAATTTTATGTACTAATGATGAAGATGATCTCTCTTATCCTCTCTGGGGTAAAGAAATATATTTAAGAATGTATGTTGAATCAGCGAATCAGAATTTTAATAAGATATTTCCAGTTGTTGCTCCTCATACTCCAGATAAACCAGGAGGAAAATTATCGACGGTCATTGTTAAAATTGATTCACCAGAACTTAATGATGTGAAAGGATATGTGACTGGAGGGGCAGGAAATATCTACTTTGAATATTATATCATTGATTCAGTTACTCATGAAAAAACATATAGTAATTATTGGGAAAATGAAATCATGACAACTGATTAACATCCACAATTATAATTAGTCTGTTTCTATATTAAAAACATTTAGCATAATATATAGATACAGCCTTTTTATTAATTATTGCAGTTTCCAATTTACGTTAAGGAATATATTTACATGGAGGTAGTTTAAATATATTCCCACAGAGCTATTTTAACACCTACTCTGTGTGCTAGTATGTCGGGCGAGTTAGGGCAAATGTACCAGATGCATTTCGAAAATGTGACCTTAAATCTGTACACATCTTGCGGAGTGAAGCAAGGGTTTGTTTCTAACGTATTGATTAATAATAAATTTTGTTTAATACACGTGATCTTTCGTGTGGGTCACCACTGTACATAAGGATTTTAAATGCCTGTAATTACTCTTCCTGACGGTAGTCAACGTCAATTTGAGCATGCTGTTTCCGTAATGGATGTGGCTCGTGATATCGGTGCTGGTTTGGCAAAAGCGTGTATTGCTGGCCGCATTAATGGTGAATTGGTTGATGCTTGTGAATTAATCGAGGCCGATGCCAATCTTGCTATTATCACCAGCAAGAATGAAGAAGGTTTGGAAATTATCCGTCATTCATGTGCACATTTGTTGGGCCATGCAATCAAACAGTTGTGGCCTGATACGAAAATGGCTATCGGTCCTGTTATTGACAATGGTTTCTACTATGACGTTGATTTAGACCGCTCTTTGACGCAGGAAGATATCGAGCTGCTTGAAAAACGTATGCTGGAACTTGCTAAAAAAGACTACGATGTCATCAAGAAAAGGGTTGGCTGGCAGGAAGCGCGTGACACATTTGCGGCTCGTGGTGAAGAGTATAAGATCCAGATTTTGGATGAAAATATTAGTCGTGATGATCGCCCAGGTCTGTATCACCATGAAGAATACGTTGATATGTGCCGTGGGCCGCATGTTCCTAACATGCGTTTCTGTCATCACTTTAAACTGCAAAAAGTTGCAGGGGCATATTGGCGCGGTAACAGTGATAACAAAATGTTGCAGCGTATTTATGGTACTGCATGGGCTGATAAGAAACAGCTTAATGCCTATTTACAGCGTTTGGAAGAAGCTGCAAAACGTGATCACCGTAAGATTGGTAAGCAGCTTGACCTGTATCATATGCAGGAAGAGGTACCAGGCATGGCGTTTTGGCACAATGATGGTTGGACAATTTTCCGTGAATTAGAAACTTTCGTGCGCACAAAGCTCAAAGAGTACCAATACCAGGAAGTAAAAGGCCCATTCATGATGGACCGTATTCTGTGGGAAAAAACAGGGCACTGGGAAAACTATAAAGAAAATATGTTCACAACTTCATCGGAAAACCGCGAATATTGCGTAAAACCGATGAACTGCCCAGGCCATGTTCAGATTTTCAACCAAGGGTTGAAATCTTATCGTGACTTACCGTTGCGTATGGCTGAATTTGGTAGCTGTCATCGTAACGAACCATCTGGCGCTTTACATGGTTTGATGCGTGTACGCGGTTTTACTCAAGATGATGCGCATATTTTCTGTACTGGAGATCAGATCCTTCAAGAAGTCAGTAGCTGTATCAACATGATTTATGATGTGTACGGTACATTTGGCTTTGAGAAGATTGTTGTTAAATTATCAACTCGCCCGGAAAAACGTATTGGTACGGAAAAACAGTGGGATGAAGCAGAAGCGGATCTTGCTGAAGCATTAACCCGAAACGGCATTGAATTTGAATACCAGCCGGGTGAAGGGGCATTTTATGGCCCTAAAATTGAATTTACTCTATATGATTGTTTGGATCGTGCGTGGCAATGTGGTACTGTGCAACTCGATTTTTCACTGCCAGCACGCCTGAGCGCGTCATATGTAGGTGAAAATAACGAACGCAAGGTTCCTGTGATGATTCACCGTGCGGTTCTGGGATCACTGGAACGGTTTATTGGTATCCTGACAGAAGAGTATGCTGGGTTTTTCCCAACATGGTTGGCACCTCAGCAGGTTGTCGTTATGAATATTACTGATGGCCAGTCAGATTATGTACAGGAATTGGTAAAAAAACTTCAAGATGCAGGCATTCGTGCAAAAGCAGACTTGAGAAACGAGAAGATTGGTTTTAAAATCCGTGAACACACTCTGCGTCGTGTGCCTTATATGCTTGTATGTGGTGATAAAGAAGTCGAATCAGGAAAAGTATCTGTTCGTACTCGCCGCGGCAAAGATTTAGGTAGCATTGAGGTCAATGAGTTTACAGATAAACTGCTGACAGAAATACGCAGTCGTAATCTTCACCAATTGGAGGAATAAGGTATTAAAGGCGGAAAAAGAATTCAACCGGCGCGTCCAAATCGCATTAATGAAGAGATTCGCGCCTCTGAAGTTCGTTTAACTGGATTAGATGGCGAACAGATTGGTATTGTCAGTCTGAGAGAAGCTCTCGAAAAAGCTGAGGAAGCTGGTGTTGATTTAGTTGAAATCAGCCCAAATGCCGAACCGCCGGTTTGTCGTATTATGGATTACGGCAAGTTCCTCTATGAAAAGAGTAAGTCAGTCAAAGAACAGAAAAAGAAGCAAAAGGTTATTCAGGTTAAGGAAATTAAATTCCGTCCTGGTACAGATGAAGGCGACTATCAGGTCAAACTACGCAACCTGATTCGTTTTCTGGAAGATGGCGATAAAGCCAAAATCACCCTGCGTTTCCGTGGGCGTGAAATGGCACACCAGCAGATTGGTATTGAGATGCTTAACCGTATCCGTGACGATCTGAGTGAACTGGCAGTGGTCGAATCTTTCCCAACGAAGGTTGAAGGCCGCCAGATGATCATGGTGCTCGCTCCTAAGAAGAAATAGTCAGGCAAACAAGTAATGGACTCCAGTTAATTCTGGCTGGAGTCTATTCGCCTTACTAGTTCGTTGTAATTAACAATGCGAAGTGGAAATTAAAATGCCAAAGATTAAAACAGTACGCGGCGCAGCTAAACGCTTCAAAAAAACCGCAAGAGGCGGTTTCAAGCGTAAGCACGCTAACCTTCGTCACATTCTGACTAAAAAATCAACTAAGCGTAAACGTCATTTACGTCCAAAAGGCATGGTCTCCAAAGGTGATCTGGGCCTGGTTGTTGCTTGTCTGCCATACGCATAAGCAATTTTTTAGATTAGAACTCAGAGACGATAGGAGAAGTATATGGCTCGCGTAAAACGTGGTGTTATTGCCCGTGCACGTCACAAAAAAATTCTGAAACAAGCGAAAGGTTACTACGGTGCTCGTTCGCGCGTTTACCGTGTTGCTTTCCAGGCTGTTATCAAAGCTGGTCAGTACGCTTACCGTGACCGCCGTCAGCGTAAACGTCAATTCCGTCAATTGTGGATTGCACGTATCAACGCTGCTGCACGTCAGAACGGCATGTCTTACAGCCGTTTCATCAATGGCCTGAAAAAGGCTTCGATTGAAATCGACCGTAAGATTCTGGCTGACATCGCTGTATTCGACAAAGTAGCATTCGCTGCTCTGGTTGAAAAAGCGAAGGGCGCTCTGGCATAAGTCAGGTTAAAAGAGGGAGCTTGCTCCCTCTTTTACTTTTTTCCAAAAGATTAGATAATATCTGCGATCAGATAGTATTGTGATTCAGATTGCGATTGGTGAATGCAAGAAGGGTACAGGAGAAAGAACGCAAATGATAAAGTTAGCCTTTTTTCGTTTCTTTTTTTACTTTAGCACCTGAGATCAGGGGGCTTCGCGCGTAAGAAAAGAAACGAAAAATAGCGCTTGAGCCTCCAGTGTGGAGGCTTTTTTATTTTTATGGCCTCATTAGTCGATATCATGAGGACATAGTCGATAACAACTAAAGGGCCATCAGGCCAAAGGAAGAGGAAAACGATGTCACATCTTACTGAGCTGGTTGCAAAGGCAAAAACAGCCGTGGAAGAAGCCCAGGATGTTGCCGCGTTGGATTTGGTGCGAGTTGAATACCTGGGAAAAAAAGGCCATTTAACCCTCCAGATGTCATCGCTGCGTGACTTACCAGCCGAGGAACGTCCAGCGGCAGGGGCTGTTATTAATCAGGCGAAACAAGAAGTTCAAGAAGCTTTGAATGCGCGTAAGGCAAAGCTGGAAGCTGACATTCTGAATGCGCGTTTGTCAGCAGAAAAAATTGATGTTTCATTGCCTGGTCGTCGTATGGAAAATGGTGGCTTGCACCCTGTTACCCGCACGATTGAACGTATTGAAACTTTCTTTGGTGAGTTGGGCTTTTCTGTTGAATCAGGTCCGGAAATCGAAGATGACTATCATAACTTTGATGCTCTGAACATTCCTGCACACCATCCTGCGCGTGCTGATCACGATACTTTCTGGTTTGATGCGACGCGTTTGCTGCGTACCCAGACTTCTGGGGTACAGATCCGTACTATGAAAGAGCGTCAGCCCCCAATCCGTATTATTGCGCCAGGACGTGTATACCGTAATGATTACGATCAGACACATACCCCAATGTTCCATCAGGTAGAAGGGCTTATCGTTGATAAAAATATCAGCTTTACCAACCTGAAAGGTACACTGCATGACTTTTTGAATAACTTCTTTGAAGAAGATATGCAGATACGTTTCCGTCCTTCTTATTTTCCATTTACAGAACCTTCCGCAGAAGTTGATGTGATGGGCAAAAATGGGAAATGGTTAGAAGTTTTGGGTTGCGGTATGGTGCATCCTAACGTGTTACGCAATGTTGGTATTGATCCTGAAATCTATTCTGGTTTTGCTTTTGGCATGGGAATGGAGCGTCTGACCATGCTGCGTTATGGTGTTACAGATTTGCGTGCATTCTTCGAAAATGATTTACGTTTCCTCAAACAATTTAAATAAGGCGGGTATATCTCATGAAATTCAGTGAACTCTGGTTACGCGAGTGGGCAAACCCAGCCATTAATAGTGAAGCATTGTCTGATCAAATCACCATGGCTGGTTTGGAAGTTGATGGTGTCGAAAAAGTGGCAGGTCAATTCCACGGTGTATTTGTTGGTGAAGTTGTTGAATGTGGACAGCATCCAAATGCAGATAAGTTACGTGTCACAAAAGTTAATGTCGGCGGCGAACGCCTGTTGGATATTGTCTGTGGTGCACCTAATTGCCGTCAAGGGCTACGTGTCGCTGTTGCTACAGTCGGTGCTGTGCTGCCAGGTGATTTCAAAATTAAGCCAGCGAAATTGCGTGGTGAGCCGTCAGAAGGCATGCTGTGTTCATTTGCTGAACTAGGTATTGCTGACGATCAGGATGGCATTATTGAACTGCCAGCAGATGCTCCGATTGGTGTTGATCTGCGTGATTACATGAAATTGGACGATAATGCGATTGAAATCAGTATTACACCAAACCGTGCTGATTGCCTGAGCATCATGGGGGTTGCCCGTGACGTTGCGGTTATCAATAAATTGTCCATGACAGAGCCGAAAATCGAAGCGGTTAAACCAACTACAGATGCAACATTCCCTATTCGTGTTGATGCTCCTGAAGCTTGTCCGCGCTATTTGGGGCGTGTGATCAAGAATGTGAACGTCAAGGCAATCACCCCATTGTGGATGCGCGAAAAACTGCGTCGTGGTGGTGTTCGTTCCATTGATCCGGTTGTTGATATTACCAACTATGTTTTGCTCGAATTGGGTCAACCATTACACGCATTCGATTTGGAACGTTTGAGTGGTTCAATTATTGTTCGTTTGGCTGAGCAAGGTGAAAAACTCACTCTGCTAGATGGTAATGAAGCCGAACTTTCTGCTGAAACACTCATTATTTCTGATGAAAAACAACCGGTTGCCATGGCAGGGATTTTCGGTGGGGAATATTCTGGTGTTAATGCAGAAACGCAGCATATTATGCTAGAATGTGCATTCTTTGCACCACTGGCAATTACTGGTCGTGCTCGCCGTTATGGTTTGCACACCGATGCTTCTCACCGTTTTGAACGTGGTGTTGATCCACATCTTCAGCATAAAGCGATGGAATATGCCACTCAATTGTTGATCGACATTTGTGGGGGAGAAGCAGGCGAACTCGTTGATGTTACCAGCGAATCTCACTTACCAAAACCAGCAACGATTACGCTTAATCGCAATAAACTGGATCGCTTGATTGGTCATCATATTGCTGATGAACAAGTAACAGATATCCTGATGCGTTTAGGTTGTCAGGTCACTGTCCAGAATGATAGCTGGCAAGCTGTTGCGCCTAGCTGGCGTTTTGATATGCAAATCGAGGAAGATCTTGTTGAAGAGGTCGCCCGTATTTACGGTTATAACAACATCCCTGACGTACCTGTGCGTGCAGATCTGATTATGACTTCACATCGTGAAGCTGATTTGCCACTGAAACGGGTTAAAACCATGTTGGTGGACAGAGGTTATCAAGAAGCGATTACTTACAGCTTCGTTGATCCTAAGGTTCAGAAATATCTTCACCCGCAGGAAGAAGCGTTAATTTTGCCTAATCCAATTTCGGCGGATATGTCTGCAATGCGTTTGTCCTTGTTGACAGGATTATTGACTACTGTCGCCTATAACCAGAACCGTCAGCAAAACCGTGTCCGTTTATTCGAAACAGGGTTGCGTTTTGTGCCGGATGAAAATGCGGAGCATGGAATTCGTCAGGAATTAATGCTTGGTGGCGTTATTGCAGGAAACCGTTTCGAAGAGCATTGGTCGATTGAAAAACAAGCAGTTGATTTCTTTGATTTGAAGGGTGATTTAGAATCTGTTTTAGAACTGACAGGTAAACTGTCTAACATTTCCTTTAAAGCAGAAGAACATCCTGCTTTACATCCTGGACAAAGCGCTGGGATTTATCTGGAAAATAATTACATTGGTTATATCGGTGTTGTTCATCCAGAACTGGAGCGTAAACTTGACTTAAACGGCCGTACCGTGGTATTCGAGTTATTATGGACTGGTCTGGTAGACCGCGCGATCCCTGAGATGAAGGAAGTTTCTCGCTTCCCATCTAACCGCCGCGATATCGCCATCGTTGTGCCTGCAAACGTAGCCGCAGAAGATGTTCTGGCTGAATGTAAGAAAGTTGGCGTAAATCATATAGTTGGCATAAACTTATTTGACGTGTATTGTGGTAAAGGTGTCGCGGAAGGCTACAAGAGCCTTGCTATTAGCTTAATCTTGCAGGATACCATGCGTACACTGGAAGAAGAAGAAATTGCTGCGACCGTCAACAAATGCGTTGCTGCACTAGAACAGCGATTCCAAGCATCCTTGAGGGACTGAACTTATGGCGCTTACTAAAGCTGAAATGTCAGAAAATCTGTTTGAGAAACTGGATATTAGCAAGCGTGACGCTAAAGATCTGGTAGAAATGTTCTTTGAAGAAGTTCGTCGTTCTTTGGAGAATGGGGAGCAAGTGAAATTATCTGGATTTGGCAACTTTGATTTGCGAGATAAAAATCAACGTCCAGGCCGTAATCCAAAAACAGGTGAAGATATTCCGATTACGGCTCGCCGTGTTGTCACTTTTCGCCCTGGTCAAAAATTGAAAAACAGAGTGGAAAAAGCGTTACCCAAAGAATAAATACATAAAAAGGCCGCATCTTGCGGTCTTTTTCTTATCTTCTCTTTCCATTGCACTCAATGGAAAGAGCGCTTATTTTCTAAATGGCCTCACACATGCGTTCTGTTTATGAGTTGATTACCTATCAGAGAAAACGTAACCATCGAGTGATGGCGGCTTTGTCTGTTTTATTCGTTATTCTGTTTATTTTGTCATTATGTGCCGGTGAAATCTGGTTTTGGCCTGATCAATGGTTATCGGAGCCTGCCCAGTTGTTTATTTGGCAGTTGAGATTGCCCAGGGCGATTGCCGTTATGGTGGTTGGTGCGAGCTTAGCCCTGTCAGGAGCAATTATGCAGGCTCTGTTCGAAAACCCGTTGGCGGAGCCTGGATTACTTGGGATCAGTAATGGTGCTGGTGTTGTAGTGGTATGTTTAATACTTATCTTTCATGGCATTGCGCCATTGTGGTTATTAAGTATTGGAGCGGTATTTGGGGCATTTTTCATGACCGCTATTTTGCTGGGGTTTTCCAGAAAACATCAAGTGACCAATACCCGCCTGTTATTGATTGGCGTTGCTTTCGGGGTGATCTTTGGCGCCTTGATGACATGGATGGTCTATTTCAGTACCAGTTTAGATCTCCGGCAATTGATGTATTGGATGATGGGAAGTTTCAGTGGCGTTGATTGGCGTCAAAAATGGCTGATTGTTGCATTGCTTCCCGCCATCTTATGGTTAAGCAGCAAAGGTAACATTTTGAATTATCTTTCTCTTGGGGAGTTACAGGCTCGGCAACTGGGTGTGTCTCACCATAAATGGCGTAATGTATTTGTATCGGTAATCGGGTTATTAGTTGGTTTGAGTGTTGCCCTTGCGGGAGCAATCAGTTTTATCGGTTTGGTTATTCCCCATATCTTGAGATTGATTGGTTTGACTGATCATAAGGCATTACTTCCGGCCAGTGCATTGGCGGGAGGCAGTGGTTTACTGCTGGCAGATTTAGTTTCCCGTCTGTCATTATCTCACGCAGAAGTGCCGATAGGCGTTGTCACCGTAACTTTAGGCTCCCCCATTTTTATATGCCTGTTAATGCAAGATAAGGAGATGAGGGGAACAACATGATCGGTCAGCCGATTTTGGAGCTGGATAATGTTACTGTTAACAACAGATTGAGTTCATTGTCTGGGGCTGTTGCAGCAGGAAAACAAATTCATCTGGTAGGACTAAATGGCTCAGGAAAGAGCACACTACTTTCAGTGATCGCAGGAGTTTTATCCTATAGCGGCACTATTTGTTTGCATGGCCGAAACTTGCAGGATTACCGCCAACATGAGTTGGCAAAGCACCGGGCCTGGTTCTCTCAATCTTCTTCTGTTCCTATCATGCCGGTTTTTCAGTATTTAGATATGTTCCGCCCTGAATGTGCACCCCTGGCACAAAGTGAACATGTGTTGTATGAACTTTGCCAGCAAATGAAACTCCTGCCATTGCTTTCTTCATCGATTGGTCAACTTTCCGGCGGGGAGTGGCAGCGTGTCAGATTGGCGGGCACGTTTTTTCAGATATGGCCGGATCTGAATCCTGATGGGAGTTTACTCTTACTTGATGAGCCGACAAATAATCTTGATATCACTCAACAAGCCATTTTAGATAAGTTAACAAAAAGATTTTGTGCATTGGGGGGAACAGTATTATTGAGTAGCCATGATCTTAATCACACATATGAACAAGCGACAGAAGTATGGCTGCTCTCGCATGGAAAATTGTTAGCATCAGGCATACCACAGAATGTAATGACAGAACGAAATTTATCAGAAATTTTTGAGGTAAATATTGGACATATCAGAAATGCCAGCTATAAATTATGGAGGATCAGCCACGTGTAATTCCTGTAAGTGAAGTCCACCATAATCATTGTTTGCTATCTGTTTTTGGTGCTTGGTTGACCACAATTTGTTTTTCGTTGATGTTTCGTTAAAAAATCATCATCTAGAATCGATTAATTATAAAACAATTTGGGATAGACAAGGCACAAGGCGGTTATGGATAGTTTTTTGCCATTTTCTCGTCCTGCAATTGGCAGCGAAGAGATAGAAGCGATAGAGAAAGTTTTACACTCAGGTTGGATTACTACAGGGCCACAAAACCATCAGTTAGAGCAAGATTTTTCTCTCATGTTTGGATGCAAACATGCTATTGCTCTATGTTCCGCGACTGCGGGAATGCATTTGGCTTTGTTGGCTCTAGGCATAGGCCCAGGTGATGAAGTCATTACTCCTTCCCAAACTTGGGTTTCTACTATCAATATGATTTGTTTGTTGGGTGCTGAGCCTGTCATGGTGGATGTTGACCGTGATACATTGATGGTCAGCGCAGAAACAATCAAAAAAGCGATCACTCCCAAAACCAAAGCAATTATTCCCGTCCATTATGCAGGAGCGCCTTGTGACCTTGACGCTCTGCGCGCTATAGCTCAAAAAGCTAAAATTCCCCTGATTGAAGATGCAGCCCATGCTGTCGGCACCCGTTATAAAAATGAATGGGTCGGAGAGCGGGGTACTGCAATCTTTTCTTTTCACGCGATTAAAAACATGACCTGCGCCGAAGGTGGCATGTTCGTTACAGATGATGATGAACTTGCCCAACGGATCCGTTGTTTAAAATTTCATGGCTTAGCGGTGGATGCTTTTGATAGACAAATTCAGGGCAGGAAACCTCAAGCGGAAGTAATTGAGCCGGGTTTTAAATACAACCTATCGGATATTCATGCGGCGATGGCAGTTGTGCAACTAGGCAAACTGGCATCGATGAATGCACGTCGTCGGCAATTGGTGGCTCGCTATTCTGCTGCTCTTATTAATTCACCGTTGCAAATGCTGAGAGCTCCCGAATATGCGCATTTGCATTCCCATCATCTTTTCATGGTACGAGTTGACAAAAGTATCTGTGGTATTGACCGCGATACTTTTATGGCTCGACTAAAGAATAGAAATATTGGCACGGGTTTACATTTCAGAGCCGCGCATACACAAAAATATTATCGTGAGCGTTATCCACAACTCTCCCTGCCTGTATCTGAGTGGAATTCGTCAACACTTTGTTCATTACCTCTTTTTCCAGATATGAGCAATGACGATGTAGATCGTGTCGTGAATGTGATAACTGAAATTCTTTCGGAGCATAAGTAAGTGACATTTGAGAAGATCAAAAAAGTTTCAGTCGTTATTCCTGTTTACAACGAGGAAGAAAGTTTACCCCAGTTACTGGAAAGAACTCTTACAGCGTGCCAAAAATTAAAACAGAAATACGAATTAATCTTGGTCGATGATGGCAGCTATGATAGTTCTGCCGAGATCTTAACTCAGGCGGCTGAATCTCCAGAAAATCATGTGATTGCGATTTTGCTTAACCGTAATTACGGGCAACATTCAGCAATTATGGCCGGTTTCCATCAAGCTGACGGTGATCTGGTTATTACACTTGATGCTGATTTGCAAAATCCGCCAGAAGAAATTCCTCGTTTAGTTAAAACGGCGGAAGAGGGATATGACGTTGTGGGTACACGTCGTATCCATCGGCAGGATTCTTGGTTCCGTAAAATCGCTTCTAAAATAATCAATGCAATGATAACCAAGGCGACGGGGCGTTCAATGGGGGATTATGGTTGCATGTTGCGCGCCTATCGACGTCACATTATACACGCGATGCTTCAATGTCATGAACGCAGTACATTTATTCCCATCCTTGCCAATACCTTTGCACGCAGAACAATAGAAATTGACGTAGCCCATGCAGAGCGTGAGTTTGGGGATTCTAAGTACAGTTTTATGAAACTGATCAATTTGATGTATGACCTTCTGACGTGCTTAACAACTGCACCATTGCGGTTACTAAGTGTCGCGGGAAGTATCATTGCCATAACAGGTTTCTTGTTGGCGGTGTTATTGATTGTTCTACGCCTTATATTTGGCTCAATGTGGGCTGCTGAAGGGGTGTTTACCCTGTTTGCTATTCTTTTCATGTTCATTGGAGCACAGTTCGTTGCCATGGGACTATTGGGTGAATACATTGGTCGAATATATAACGATGTTCGTGCTCGCCCGCGCTATTTTATTCAAAAAGTGGTCGGAGTTAAGAAGACTAACGACAATCAGGAAGAAAGCTAATGAAAGCAGTTATTTTTGCCTATCACGATATTGGTTGTGTCGGACTTAATGCATTAGTCAAAGCTGGTTTTGAAGTTCAGGCTGTATTCACTCACACTGATGATCCAAATGAAAATCACTTTTTCTCTTCTGTTGCACGTATCGGCGCTGATTTGGGTTTACCCGTGTTTGCGCCAGAAAATGTGAATCACCCGCTTTGGGTTGAACGCATTCGTGAGATGAAACCAGATGTTATTTTCTCTTTTTACTATCGAAACATGCTTGGCCAAGAAATTCTGTCACTGGCTGAAAAAGGCTCATTTAACCTTCATGGCTCCTTGTTGCCGAAATATCGTGGCCGTGCTCCAGTTAACTGGGCAGTACTCCATGGAGAAACCGAAACCGGTGTAACATTACATAAAATGCTGGAGAAGCCGGATGCGGGAGATATTATCGCGCAACAGGTTGTACAGATTGATGAAAATGATACTTCGCTGATAATACATGGAAAAATACGCGAAGCGACAGTTGAATTATTGGATCGCATTCTGCCTCAAATAAAATCAGGTCATTATCCATCAATTCCACAGGATGAAAGCCAGGCAACTTATTTTGGCCGCCGCACCGCTGAAGATGGTGAAATAGTATGGAATAAGTCTGCCAAAGAGATTAATAACTTAGTTAGGGCAGTGACAGAACCATACCCAGGGGCATTTACTTTTCTCGGTGAACGTAAGATTACGATTTGGCGTTCACGGCCACTTAATCAGTCCCACGGAAAACGCCCGGGAATCGTAATCTCGACTGATCCATTTGTGATTGCTTGTGGTGATGGTGCGCTGGAAATTATTAGCGGCCAAGGGGAGTCAGGGCTTTATGTTCAAGGTAATCGATTAGCTCTTGAGATGGGCATTGTCGCAGGGGTTTATGTTGGTCCTAAAGCAACAGCCCAAGTCAGTCGTCGTAAGCGTGTTCTTATTTTGGGCGTCAATGGATTCATTGGTAACCATCTGACTGAACGATTGTTGAGTGATGGCAATTATGACATTTACGGGATGGATATTGGTTCTTCTGCGATTGAACGATTTATTGGTAATCCTCGCTTTCACTTTATTGAAGGTGATATCAGCATTCATACTGAATGGATTGAATATCACATCAAAAAATGTGATGTCATTCTGCCATTGGTGGCAATTGCAACTCCGATTGAATATACCCGTAATCCTTTGCGAGTCTTTGAACTGGATTTTGAAGAGAACCTTAAAATTGTTCGTTATTGTGTTAAATACAATAAACGGATTATTTTCCCATCAACATCCGAAGTTTATGGTATGTGTGATGATAAAGAATTTGATGAAGATACTTCGCGTCTGATTGTTGGACCTATTAATAAACAGCGTTGGATCTATTCAGTTTCAAAACAATTACTTGATCGAGTTATTTGGGCATATGGTACACAAGAGGGCTTGAAATTTACCTTATTCCGTCCATTTAACTGGATGGGGCCAAGGCTGGATAACCTAAATTCAGCGCGTATTGGTAGTTCAAGGGCCATTACCCAATTGATTTTGAACCTGGTGGAAGGTTCTCCAATTAAACTGGTGGATGGAGGAGAGCAAAAACGTTGTTTTACGGATATCCATGATGGTATTGAAGCATTGTTCAGGATCATCGAAAACCGGGATGGGCTATGCGATAGCCAAATAATCAACATCGGTAATCCAACAAATGAAGCGAGCATTCGCCAACTGGCCGAAATGTTATTAGATAGCTTTGAGCAACATGAGTTGCGAGGGCACTTTCCCCCATTTGCTGGATTCAAGAAGATCGAAAGCAGCAGTTATTATGGGCAAGGCTATCAGGATGTTGCACACCGTAAACCCAGTATTAAAAATGCAGAGTGTCTGTTAGGTTGGAAACCCACTATTGATATGAAGCAAACCATTGATGAAACATTGGATTTCTTTCTGCGTGGAGCAGTTGAAGAATCTAAAGGGAAAAACTAAAAAGCTAATTGGAAAACGAGGAAGAGAGTGGGAATAACGTAATGAAAAAAGTTGGTTTGAGAATTGATGTGGACACTTATCAAGGCACTAAGGAAGGTGTACCACGGTTGCTTGAAGTTTTACACAAGCACCATATTCAAGCCAGCTTTTTTTTCAGTGTTGGTCCGGACAATATGGGGCGTCATTTATGGCGCCTGTTGCGTCCGAAGTTTCTCTGGAAGATGCTGAGATCAAATGCGGTGTCTCTTTATGGCCTGGATATTTTATTGGCTGGTACAGCCTGGCCGGGAAAAAAAATCGCAAAAGATTTAGGGCATTTGATGAAGCAAACAATGGATGCAGGCCATGAAGTGGGTTTACATGCATGGGATCATCAAGGTTGGCAGGCAAAAGTAGGGTGTTGGTCGGAGAAGGAATTAACAGAACAAGTGAAGTTAGGTGTTGATGCTTTGGAAAAGGCAACAGGAAAAGCCGTTACATGCTCAGCCGTTGCGGGTTGGCGAGCTGATGAGCGTGTGCTGGCGGTTAAACAACATTTTGGTTTTGATTACAACAGTGATTGCCGCGGAACACATCCATTCAGGCCACTCTTGCCCGATGGACAAGTGGGAACTGTACAAATTCCTGTCACATTACCTACCTATGATGAAGTTGTTGGAACACAAGTCAGCGATGCAGATTTTAATCACTTTATCCTTGAAGCGATTAAAAATGATCATGGGGTTTCTGTTTATACGATCCATACCGAAGTCGAAGGTATGGCGAAATCTTCACAATTTGAGACATTGCTGGACATGCTTCATCAACAAGATATTCAGTTCTGTAAATTAAGCCATTTTTTACCAGAAAATAGGGATACGCTCCCTGTTGGGAAAATTGTTCGTTCGGATTTTCCTGGTCGTGAAGGCTGGTTAGGTTGCCAACAAGAGGTATAACACAGATGTTGAACACCCGAACGAGTAAAGCAGGAGCCGTTCTGATGGCTCTTTTTTTTGTTCTTACTTACTTATTGCCTCTGGATAGTCGTTTATTATGGCAGCCGGATGAAACTCGGTATGCTGAAATTAGCCGGGAAATGCTGCAACGTGGGGATTGGATCGTACCTTACTTCTTGGACATTCGCTATTTTGAAAAACCAGTAGCAGGATATTGGATCAACAACATTAGCCAGTGGATTTTTGGTGACAATAATTTTGCTGTCCGTTTTGGTTCCGTGCTTAGTATCCTAATCAGCGTACTTCTTCTTTATCGTTTAGCAATGATGATGTGGCAATGCCGCCAGACTGCTTTCGTTTCCAGCCTGATCTACATTTCCATGTTTATTGTTTTTTCCATTGGAACCTACAGTGTCCTTGATCCTATGTTTTCTTTATGGATTACAGCGGGGATCGTGAGCTGTTATTGGGCGCTTAAGGCGGTGGCGATCCGAGAACGAATTTTGGCATGGTCTGTTCTGGGGCTGACCTGTGGGATGGCTTTTATGACAAAAGGATTTCTGGCATTGGCGTTACCCGTGATTGCCATGCTACCCATTACGATATACCAGAAACGCTTTTGGGAAATGGTTCGTTTTGGGCCTCTTGCCGTGATTTTTGCTATTTTGATCAGCCTACCGTGGGTGATTGCAATTGCTACGCGTGAGCCGGATTACTGGCATTATTTCTTTTGGGTAGAGCATATACAGCGTTTTGCTTCTGAGAAAGCTCAGCATATTGCACCTATTTGGTATTATTTACCCATATTGATCTTAGGCGTGATCCCGTGGTTAGGATTACTACCAGGTGCTTTAATCAAAAGCTGGAAAGAGAAAAAAAGTCACCCAGAAATGTTTTTCTTGTTTTGCTGGTTTGTTGTTCCATTTGTATTTTTCAGCATCGCAAAAGGAAAACTGCCAACTTACGTTTTACCCTTTATCGGCCCCTTAGCAATGATGATGGCAAAGTATGGTGTTGATTGTGTCAAAAATGGCAACATGAACGTATTGAAAATAAACGGATTGGTGAATGTCTTCATTGGATTGCTTGCCATTTTGGTACTTTTTATTCTGGAAACCTTAAAAGATCCCCCACTTTATCAACCCGACGAATGGCTAAAATGGATTGTGGGAATTATTTCCTTTGGGGTTTGGGGTGGGATTGGTTATTTTTGTTTTATTCGCGAGGGTAAATATTGGCTATGGGCTGCCACTTGTTCAATTATGCTCAACTTATCTATAGGTAGTGCTTTGCCCGATAAGACGATAAATTCGAAACTTCCCCAGCATTTCATTCAGCAAAACGAAAAAGAGTTGGCTGACAGTAAATATATCTTGTCTCAATCTGTTGGAGTGGGGGCAGCGATTGCGTGGGAATTGAAACGCAGTGATATTTATCTGTTTGATCGTCCTGGGGAGTTAGAATATGGCCTTGCTTACCCTGATAGCCAATATCGATATATCACGGAGCAAGAATTTCCTGCGTGGCTAGCGAAAGCACGTAAAAAAGGTCAAGTCGCTATTGTTTTTCTATTACCCTCAGAAGGTGAATTGTCTGAATTACCGGAACCGGATTTTGTGCGTCGTAATCATAGATTCGTGCTTATGATTTATAAGAAACAGCCATGAGCAGCAATATAATATTATTGATTTTGGTTATCTTGCTTACTTGTGCGGGGCAATTATGCCAGAAGCAGGCAGTTATTTGTTGGCAGAAAAAAGATACCCCGCATAAAGTGGTATTGATGGTGATATGGCTATCCAGTGCTATTCTTCTGTTGGGTATAGGAATGATATTTTGGTTACGATTATTGCAATTTTTTCCACTGAGCATTGCTTACCCTATGCTTAGTATAAATTTTGTCATAGTGACTTTGATTGGGCAATTTTTGTATCAGGAAAAGGTGGGGTTAAAGCACTGGATGGGGGTTTTTGCCATTATGTTCGGGATCTTATTGATGAGCTTGAGTCAATGAAAGGTTATCTTTGGGGGATGGCGAGTGTCTTGTTGATCACTGTAGCACAATTGTTATTGAAGTGGGGAGTTGCTCATCTGCCGGAACTTTCGTTATCAATGCATTGGCTGGATATCAACTGGCTTTGGGCAAATCACAATTCTTTGCTGATGATTGTGGCAGGATTGGCGGGGGATATAATATCCATGTTATGTTGGTTTTTCACATTGAAATATCTGCCATTGAATAAAGCGTACCCTATTATTAGCTTGAGTTATGCCTTTGTTTATTTAATGGTGGCTTTATTACCTTGGTTTAGTGAAACTATCTCACTGTTAAAAACGTTGGGCGTTTTTTTCATCTTATTGGGCGTTTGGTTAATCAGTAGACTGGAAACAAAATAGTTAAAGTTTGTCGTTTCTATGTGGTAATTGAGGAAAAATGATGATTGAGGGAAATCGGATAGTAATAAGAATAAGGCATTTATGCTTGTTATTGAGTTTCTTTCTTATTGGTTGCACCAACCCTGTTTCCAAGCCTAATTCGTTTCCGCTGAAGACCGCTCTCTCTGATCCGATAATGGTCATTGCTCAGTTAAAAGATCAACTTGAGCAATGGCAGAATACGCCGTATCGCTATGGTGGCATGGATAGGCATGGTATTGACTGTTCTGGCTTTGTATACCGGACTTTTTCTGATCGTTTTAATATCCAGCTTCCCCGGACAACAAGTGAACAAACCCAAATAGGCACACGGATAAGCCAAGATGATCTGATGCCTGGTGATCTGGTTTTTTTCAAAACCGGCAGTGGAAAAAGTGGGTTGCATGTAGGTATTTACGATACTAACAATGCGTTTATTCATGCATCCACAAGTAAAGGCGTAATACGTTCTTCTCTTGATAATGTGTATTGGCGTCGTGTTTTTTGGCAAGCTCGTAGGATTTAACATCACTTCTATCTCGTTGTTCCGGCAGTGCTTTATGATATCTTAAAGCACTATTATTTTTGCTGGAGTCAAAAATGTCCTCATTACGTCTGTTGTTTTCAGATTCTCATGATCCCTGGTTTAACCTTGCTGTTGAAGAATGTATTTTTCGACAAATGCCTCCAAATCAGCGCGTTTTGTTTTTATGGCGTAATGCCGATACTGTTGTGGTGGGACGGGCGCAGAATCCATGGAAAGAGTGTAACACTCGAAAAATGGAACAAGATGGAATCAAACTGGCTCGGCGTAGCAGTGGAGGTGGCGCGGTTTTTCATGATCTGGGTAATACCTGTTTTACTTTTATGGCAGGTAAACCAGAATATAACAAAATGGTTTCCACACAAATCATCCTGGAAGGTTTGAAAAAAGCAGGAATTCATGCAACCGCTTCTGGTCGCAATGATTTGGTTCTATCTTCCCCGGAAGGGGAACGTAAAATTTCTGGCTCCGCATATAAGGAAACAAAAGACAGAGGTTTTCATCACGGAACGTTGTTGATTAATACAGACCTAAATCGGCTTGCTGATTATCTTAATCCGGATCCTAAAAAGTTACAGACGAAGGGTATCACTTCAGTTCGTTCCAGGGTTATGAATTTGGCTGAGTTATTGCCTGATATCACGCATGAAAGAGTTTGTCAGGGGATTATTGATGCATTTTTTGCATATTTCGGTGAGACAGTCAAAACGGAAGTGATTTCCCCTCAGGTTTTGCCTGATTTACCCGGTTTTAGTGATATTTTTGCTAAACAAAGTAGTTGGGAATGGAATTTTGGTCAGGCTCCTGCATTTAGCCATGTATTGGATACTCGATTCCGTTGGGGAGGAATTGAATTACATGTTGATGTTGAACATGGTGTGATTAGCCGTTGTCAAGTGTTCACTGACAGTTTGGAACCCGCTCCGCTTGAATTATTGTCTGAAAAATTGATTGGAGTACTGTATCAACCAAAAGCGGTTGGGCAAGTGATCCTGCAAATTAGTGAGCAATATTCCCCTCTGGACAGCGAATTGCAGCAATTATACCACTGGTTGGTTAATGAACTGAAGTAATTGAATAACGTTCGATAAAATGTAAAAAATGGCCAACGACAAGGAGATTGACCATAAAGGGTAATACTTAATACCAATATAATTTTGAAGTATAGGCAGACTATTTTTTATTTCGTACTTATTCTTTGCAGTATTTATACTTCGGGATATATTCCTCACAATACAAAAATGTTTTGAACTCAGGCAGATGTCCATTTTCCCGGAATTTAGCGGGCGTAGTATTAAAATGTTTTTTAAATATTCGGGTAAATGTAGCTTGGGAGCTAAAGCCGTATTGAAGAGCAATGTCAAGAATGGGCAAATTACCTTCACGCAAAGATCTGGCTGCTTCATGGAGGCGACGGAGACGCACATATTGACCTAATGTACAGCCTTTCAACTCCTTAAAAATTCGTTGTAAGTGCCATTTTGAATAACCACTTTTATGGGCTATAGCATCTATTTTGATACCTTCAGTTTGTTGAAGTTGGCTTTCTAACCATCTTACAATATCGTTGATAACATTTTCTAACATGTTTACCTTCCACATGGGTGGGGTTTTGCTAAAAATATACTGATAAATAATTAGTTATTATTATGTGAGCCATTTTAAGAATTTCTTTTTTATCGTATACGCAAAATGTGCGGTTTCAGGTTACTAACTGTTACCTATGATTTATTTTTTTCTCTTATAAAATAAACCAGCGCACCAGATGTTCATCAGATTTTAGTGTAAGTGGTATTATGCCCCGCGTTATTAATTATAAACGAGGATATAATGCAATCGGATATTATCTATTTAATCAGAAAACTGGTTTTTTTTATTTTTTACGCATTAGTGATAGCGGGAGTCACTGGTTTACTCTTTTTGGATGTTAATTACCTGAAAAACGGTGTACAGGAAGACTCACTGACTGAGATTTTTCAGGAGTTAACTTTGCTGATTATTGCTGCTTTACTGTTTTATGAAGTAAAGAAAAATGTAAATCTGCGCCCTGCATTGGTATTAATGGCTGGTTTTTTCAGTTGTCTTCTGATTAGAGAATTAGATATCTATTTTGATAATCTCTTCTTTCATGGTGCGTGGTCATGGTTTGCCATTCCACTCGCTTTAGTCTGTATTGGGTATGCCTGCAAAAATGGGTGGCAAACTCTCTCTGGACTCGTCTATTTCACACGTCACCAAAGTTATTCCATGATGGTTTGTGGCCTGTTGTGTGTACTGGTGTTTTCCCGTTTATTTGGCATGGGGGCGCTATGGCAGGGATTGATGGATGAACATTTTAACCGGACGGTTAAAAATATGGTGGAAGAAGGCTGTGAAATGTTGGGTTATGCTCTATGTTTTATTGCCACACTTTGGTATTTGCCTTCAGCCCGCAAACAGCGTATTTATAAAAATATTAATTAATTTCAATCTGTTATGAACTTAATTTTTACTTATTTGAGGCAAATTTCGCCGATCACGGCAAAATTTGCCCTTTTATCTGCATCTCATTAATTAAAAGGGAATAAACGCTAGCCTTTTATTGTCGGAGATAGATCTGTGGCTGATGAGTTTCAGGATGCTGCATAACGCCCAAATCGGCTTGATACCATTGCTTAAGAATATCGTCACGCAGTACATCTTGTGGAGTGCCGGAGGCTACTAGTCGGCCTTTGTGCAACAAGATAATCTTATCGGCATAAAGTGACGCCAGATTCAAATCATGCAGTACACAACAGACAGCGATGGGATGCTTTCGTGTCAGGCGGTGAACCAATCGCAATGTATGTTGCTGGTGATAAAGATCCAATGCTGATGTGGGTTCATCCAAAAACAGACAAGATTCGGTAGGTTTAGGATGCCAAAGTTGAGCTAAAACTCTTGCCAGTTGAACCCGTTGTTGTTCCCCTCCAGATAATTGCTGATAATTTCTGTTTCTCAGCGCTTCACACTCGGTCAATGTAATCGCTTCATCAATAGCGGTTCTGTTGTGGGCACTTTCATGGGGAACACGTCCCATAGCAATAACTTCCTCTACACTAAATGGAAAGGAGAGGGCGCTATATTGCCGCATGACTGCACGAATGCGAGCCAGTTGCTGAGTTGGCCATCGGGAAATGGGAATTCCTTTTAACAGACAATCTCCTGAACTGGGTAAGATATAGCCGGTCAATAGACGTAACAGTGTTGATTTCCCCGCCCCGTTTGGGCCAATAATTGCTACAATTTCCCCTTGACGCAGGGAAAGGGAAACATCCTTGATTATCTGACGCTGCCCGATGAAATAATTTAAATTTTGTGCTTCAAGTAAATTATTTGACATGCTGGGTTCCATTATGAACGATTTCTTGATGGCTTAAGGATAAGCCATAAAAAATAGGGGGCTCCGATCAAACCAGTGATAAGGCCTACTGGCATTTCAGCAGGAGAGACTAATGTTCTGGCTAATGTGTCGGCTTTTAACAGAAGACAGGCACCACCCAGGGCAGATATCGGTAGTAGCCAAGTATGATCCCCCCCAAATCGCTGCCTGGCAAGGTGTGGGATAACTAACCCAATGAAACCAATGACACCAGTCAAAGCAACGGCACATCCGACTAACAAGGCACTTAACAATAATAATTGATATTTGGTGCGTTGGACATTAATGCCTAAATAGTGCGCTTCTTCATCACCCAGTTGCAGCAAATTGAGTTTACGTGACTGACTGATTGTCAGTATACAAACAGGAATAATGAGTGATGCAGCAATAGCGAGTGTTGGCCATTCTATTTGACTGAGTGAACCCATCATCCAAATGGAAAATTGGCGTAATTGTTGGTCGTTACTGATATAGCTCAATACACCAATAAATGACGAACATAGTGCATTAATGGCGATGCCTGCAAGGAGTAGTTTTGACAGGTTGCCGTGGTTATATTTGTTGAGAATGAATATCAGGGACGATACCAATAAACTGCCGATAAACGCTGCAATAATATGTCCGTACAACGCAATGCTGGCAGGTAAGGCGAAAGGCAACACAATAAACATTGCGACGGTCAGTGCTGAACCACTACTGATCCCTAATAATCCGGGATCGGCCAGAGGGTTACGAAATAACCCTTGCATTACGGCCCCAGATATAGCCAGCGCTCCTCCAACGAGGATCGCCAGCAAAATACGTGGTAACCGAATATTTAACCAGATTTGCCACTGTGGATCATCCAAAGAGGATTCCCACAGTGTTTTAAAGGAAAGTGGCAATGCCCCCATATTTGCTGAACTAATTGCCAGCAGGAATAACAATAAGCTCAGTACGATCACACCGAGACTGGGGGAGCGGGAATGACTCATTGCACTTTCTCCGCAGCATCACGGACTTGCTTCATCACAGCAGGCGTTTGCAGACCAAACCCAAGTAGACCCATTTCATCAACAACCACGACCTGTTTTTTCTCTCCTGCCGGTGTGAAATTTAACCCAGGAAGTTGCCAAATTTTATCCATCCCACCCAACGTCTTTAGCCCTTCGGTACTGATTAGCAGTAAGTCCGGCTTGCTGGCAATAACACCTTCTTGTGATAAAGGACGATATCCTTGGAAGCCTTGCATCGCATTTTTTGCACCAATGGCACGAATAATTTGATCGGCTGCGGTTTTCTGACCTGCCGCCATTGGCATGATACCCCCATGACTCATGACAAAGACGATTTTGGTGGAAATATCTGACGTGGTGATATCTGCGAGTTGCTGCCGATATTGGGCAATCAATGCTTCGCCACGTTTTTCCTGGTTGACCGCCTTGGCGACGGTCATGATTTTTGCAGGAACGGCTTCTAACGAGGTTTCGCTGGTCACTTTAATGACTTTTACACCGGAATCTTCGACTTGCTTGAGTGCCAGGGAAGGTTGAGCCGACTCACTTGCAATCACCAGTGATGGGCGCATGGATAGAATCCCTTCTGAATTCAATACTCTCATATACCCGATATCGGGTAAGGAAAGCAGTTCCTTGGGATTTTGGCTGGTACTGTCCCTTGCGACAACGTGCTGTCCTTCGCCAAGTGCAAAAACGATTTCAGACACATCGCCACCAATGGTAACAATGCGTTCAGCAGAGAACACATTGAAAGAGATGGCAAGCATAAATGTTAGAAGCCATTTTTTCATGCTACACAAGTTTCCTGTTCTGGTTGCAGTTTAGGTAAAGCAGCAATTTGTTCACGCCATTGAGCTTGTTCAGGAGTACCTTCAGTGCGTTGGCCGTATAACTGTGCGATTTGGTTGCCATTGGCATCAAACAACTCAAGGCTGGTGACGAAGCCACAATCGGTTGGTTTACGGGTAACCCAGCTTTCTGCAATGGCACTTTCAATCAGGTGCAGAGTGAAATTACGGTTGAAAATGTTGAGCCATTTCTGGGCGGAATTTTCTGCCTGATAAGGCATCAGGCGTTCCAATTTACCCGTGAAAATCTGGACACAACCACGGTTTCCAACAAAGATCATGATTTCATTTTGATCTTTATAGGCAACTTCCACAATTTGAGTGAGTGCTGAATTATCCACACGATAAGCCAAATCATCTTTAACTGCATTGAAAATCTGCTGGCGGCTAAGATTATGACGTTTCATCATGATGAAGAATTGATGAACGTCAGTCATGGCACGCCATTCTTCATCTAGCTGCGCTTTCAGTTGTTCCGTAACTTCTGCATATTCAGGCACTTCTTCCGGTTGAATTTCCAGCGTTGGATTTTCACTAGTCTGATATTTTTCGATCAGTGCATCCCATACAGCCATATCAGTGTTGCTGGTGGCATAGACTTTATGCAACGCATCGCCTTGGCGGTCAAAGAATTGAATGCTGTGACGCACACCATTTTTGGCGGGTTCAACCAAAGAGAAAACGCTGCTCCAGTGGTCGAAGAATAGACGCAAGTCAAGCTCACGCGGATTAAGGATCAAACCAACATGTGGGCTAAATTTGGTATTTTCGTAGCGTCCAATATGCTCATGAACGGCGAAGTCATTACGGGTAATCGCCTTGGTTTCGCCAACTGCTGCCAGTTCCTGAAGCAGGGTAGGAGCGTCAATATTCAAACGTTTTGCGTCGATACCGACACGGCTATGCAATAATTCTCCTTCGCTGACGTTAAGGTAAGCAGCCAGATCGCGTGCATATTTAGCTTTGTTTTCTGCCTTGGCTTGTAGGTAACGTTCATAAAGTGACTGATTCACAGTTGCTAGCTCCTTAAAAAACGGTGTTTAAAAACAATTTTGTTCTAAAATCGAGAGAATAGTCTATTTGTTCTTTTACCACTGGTAGCTTACAAACAGTTTGGCATTACGACCATGCTGTGGCGCTCCCAGTGATGAGTAATAGGCTTTATCGAAAGCGTTACCCAGTACAACGGAGGTAGTTAGCCCTTTTAATGTTCCAGTGCCATGATAGCTAACGTAGAAGTCATTGACGCCATAACCTGCGTATTGAGAAACCTTCCGACCGTATTCATCCCTATTGGTGCCATATACCCCTTTAACTTGGGTATGCTGGGTAAATTTACCGACCCATCCAATAGAAAAATCGGTGTCAGATAATGGAATATCCAATGTGCTGGTTAGGGTATCAGGGGTCAGTGCTCCAATAGATGCCCCAGTTTCTTCGTTCTTACCCGTAGTTCGATTGTAAGCAAGGTTCCAGGAGAACCAATCGGAATCATACGTCATAGAAACATCCCAACCCCAAATTTTGGCTTTTGGAATATTGAAAGATGTCGTAAACCTCATATCAGGTGTTATAGTGAGAGATATGTAATCTTTCGCTTGAGTATCAAAATAACTGGCTTTAAATTTCAGGCCATCGTTGTTGGCAAACAGGTCATCGAAACGCAGCCCGAAACCGTATTCCTGAGTTTCATTGCTTTCAGGGCGTAAATTTGGATTTGGTTTCCAATAATTTGTAATTCCAGGGCCGCCTTTGCCTTTCTTTGGAGGCATATAGAAATGTTCTGAATCGTTATACATTTCACCCATGGTCGGGGAACGGAATGCCTGGGAATAGGAGGCAAATAGCATTGACCAATCTGTGGGGGTAATACTAATAGCGCCTTTTGATGACCACTTATCGGCACTGATGTCGTCATATTTGCTATTTGTGGCTTTGTAATTGTCGTAACGTGTACCCACAATAAATGAAACAGGTAAATCACGCAGGGTCATTTCATCTTGAACCCAGCCAGATGCAAAACGGATATCGGCGTTGGGAAAACCCTTTACAATACTGCTACTTGGCTTTTGTTTTTGTTTATAAGCTTCACCACCATAGGTAAATTGGTGGGCAGCAAAGGCAGTACTTCCCAAATGGGCGCGGTTTTCAAGTTTTATACCATAAGTTTCTTGTTTACGGCCTTCAAAGACCTTGTCTTTGCTTCTGTTATTAATATTTATATCGGAATAATAAATATCTGCTTTGGCGTTTAACCAGCTATATTCTGCAGGATTTAATTGATAAGACAATTTAGCATCACGTTGTGCTGTGGTGCGATCTACCCGTTGACTGTCATCTTTGTCTGGAAGTTGTGGATTTTTCGGTTCATGTGCTTCATTACGGTAATAACGCAAGTTGCCGCTGAGTTTTTGGTTGTCGTCTATTTTCCAAGAGCCTTTTACCAACGCGTTACCAATGGTTTCGTCATTATGATCTTTTACGCCATTACCGAAGCGGATATTGCCCACATCACGGGTGCCAAATGCAACTAATCCATCAAGCTGTTCTGTTTTACCGAATGCAGCTCCCCCAAATCCCAGACTGTGGTCACCGCTCCCTGCGCGGCTAAAGACACGAAAACCAGTATTTTTGCCTTCTTCCAATAAATCTGCGGCATCGACTGTTTGATAGGCAATAACACCACCCAAGGCACCACTGCCATATAGTAGTGCTGATGGGCCACGGACAACTTCCACCTGCTTAATCAAAGCGGGATCGAGGAATACACCATTGAGGTGCCCGGTGTCAGTTCCTTGCCGAATACCATCAACAAGAGTCAAAACCCCTTTTTGGGTATAACCTCGAATGCTGATATCTTGTCCATTGGCACGGCCAATACCAGCGACATCAACGCCCGGAATATTGTGCAGTAAATCATTTGCGTTGCCAGCAACCTGATTGCTGGCTGAATTGCCTTCAATGACTGTCACCATCATAGGGGTTTCAAAGCTGTCACGTTGGTTGCCAGTGGCATAGACAGTTACAGTGTCTTTGGAAGATTTCTCTTTCTTGGAATGTACTGTTTCCGAAGGTACTGTTGTGGCATACGCAGAAGATAAACTCGCGAAGATGAGTGCACTTAATGTAGACAGTTTCAAGTTTGGTGATTTAATTAAAGTCATGCAAGTCAATTTCCATGGTGAAATAGCGTGTTCTTATGAACTCAATTAACTGATATATCACTGTTATTCAGCAGTGAATTTGTTAGATTTTTTATTGCGTCAGAGTTAACAATCAATGTAGTTTATTTTATTGAACAATAATTATTCTGATATTGAGAATAATTATCGTTTCAATGGTGGTTAACTTCAAGTTATTTTTTCTATACCTGAAATTTTGAATTAATATTTTGATTTTAAGGTGTTTTTTTTCTGATTATTGGCTCCCGATAGTCGGTAGGAGCCAAAACAAAGAAAGGATTCAGGAACGATTTCTCATCGCTTCGTCAAGAATATTGATAAATTCTTCCGTATCCTGCCAACCAAGGCATGGATCGGTAATAGATTGACCGTATGTCAAAGATCCTCCCTTGATAACTTTTTGGGTTCCTTCGACTAAAAAGCTTTCAGCCATAACACCAGCAATCGCTGTTGAGCCAGATTGGATCTGTTCACCAATATTTCTTGCTATATCCAATTGACGACGATGAATTTTCTGGCAATTAGCATGGCTGCAATCCACAATCAAACGTTCAGGTAAGTGAAATTCACGTAATTTATGGCAGGTTGCTGCAATATCTTCAGCACTGTAATTCGGTTTTTTCCCACCACGCATAATAATATGTCCATAGGGATTGCCACTGGTTTGATAAATAGTCATCTGACCGTTTTTATCTGGGGACAAAAACATATGCTTGGCTCGTACCGCACGTATTGCATCAATAGCGATAAGCGTATTGCCATCTGTCCCGTTTTTAAAACCAACTGGGCATGACAAGGCAGAGGCCATTTCCCGGTGAATTTGGCTCTCTGTTGTTCTGGCGCCAATCGCTCCCCAACTGATTAAATCGGCAATGTATTGACCAGTGACCATATCCAGAAATTCTGTAGCGGTCGGGACGCCTAATTCATTGATATCAATTAACAGCTTACGGGCAAGGGAGATCCCTTTATTAACCTGGCAAGAGCCGTCTAACATGGGATCTGAAATCAAGCCTTTCCAACCAATAACGGTTCTCGGTTTTTCGAAGTAAGTACGCATCACGATTTCTAGATTTTGCTGGTATTTTTTGCGCAGGGTGCGTAAGCGAGAAGCATAATCAAGGGTTGCATCAGTATCATGAATGGAGCAGGGACCAATAATGACCAATAGACGTTGATCCTCGCCTGTTAGGATGGATTCAATACGCTTTCGTGACAATGTCACATTTTGTAAGATTTTGTCTGATATAGGATATTGTTCTGCAAGCGCTTTAGGTGTGATCAGGCTATCAATGCGGTAGGTTCTTAACTCATCTGTTTTGTACATATACTTTCTTTCTCGGATTCTACTTCATATTGTGACAGAGTCTGGAATAACTGGGGGATCACAATAACTCAACCCCCAGTAAATTCAACAGACAATCATGATATTTGCGCGAGAAAGTGTCGTGAATAAATATTGTTAAACATGTTATGTTTTGAAATCAGAACATACGGCGTTTTAATCCCATACTGTCAATAATTTTGGCCGAAATTTCTTCGACAGAATAATTAGTGGTATTCAGGTAATTGATCTTATTTTTTCGGAATAAAGCCTCAACTTCAGCAATTTCAACCCGACATTGTCGTAATGAAGCATAACGGCTATTTTCATGCCGTTCTTCACGGATAGCTGCAAGCCTTTCTGGGCTAATTGTCAGGCCAAATAATTTATGCTGAAAGGATTTTAAAGCGGCGGGTAACTGCAAATTATCCATATCATCTGCGGTAAAAGGATAGTTTGCAGCCTGAATACCAAATTGCATGGCAAGATAGAGGCTGGTTGGTGTTTTTCCACACCGAGATACGCCAAGAATAATGACTTGAGCCTGATCAAGATTACGTAATGAAATACCATCATCATGGGAGAGAGTGTAATCAATGGCAGCAATGCGTGCATCATATTGCCCCAGATTTTTTTTCGATAAGCCGTGAGTTCGGTGTAATTCTGGTTTGGGTTTCAGGCCAATTTCTTGCTGTAATGGTGCAACTAATGTTTGAACAATATCCTGACAAAATCCGTTACTACGGGTAATAATGCTTTTAACTTCATCCGAAATAATGGAATAGAAAACTAATGGCTTGATTTGGGTTTGCTGATATATCGCGTTTATTTGATCTCTGACTTCCTCTGCTCTGGTTTTGCTCGTCACAAAAGGTAAGGTATAGGAAGTAATAGTAATTGGAAATTGGGATAACACGGCATGACCTAATACTTCTGCGGTGATTGCCGTTCCATCAGAAATAAAAAATACGCTGCGTTCCAGTATTTCATTTTCAGCTGTTTGGGAAGAATGGATTTCTATCATTGTCTCTCTTCTTTTATCGTTATGCCCTTAGAATTTTTTCCAGATTATACCCGTAAAAAATAATATTGTTGGGTTGATCGATTCACCTTTCTATATCTGGCAAGACAATGTGCTAGGCTATTTCCTGCTGTGAAGAGCAGCTTTAATTTTCCGATTTGTACCTCCGAATGTAAAAAGGATAGTTTCTAATGTCCAATAGTGGCCTCACCTCAAGCAATGTGCTCTGGTATAACCAATTAGGTATGAACGACGTTAATCGGGTTGGTGGTAAAAACGCCTCGCTTGGCGAGATGATCACCAATCTGGCTGAACTTGGTGTGTCTGTTCCCAATGGTTTTGCCACAACTGCGCAGGCATTTAATGATTTTCTGGAACAAAGTGGTGTGAACCAGCGTATTTATCAATTGCTGGATGAAACCAATGTTGATGATGTCAATCAGTTGGCTAAAACTGGCGCGCAAATCCGTCAGTGGGTGATTGATACGCCATTTACGGCTCAACTTGAAAAAGATATTCGTGATGCCTATCTGCAATTGTCTGAAGGCGAGTCTGATGCTTCTTTCGCCGTGCGCTCTTCTGCAACCGCGGAAGATATGCCGGATGCTTCTTTTGCTGGACAGCAAGAAACTTTCTTGAATGTGCAAGGCATTGATGCGGTGATGGTGGCTATCAAGCATGTCTTTGCATCACTTTTTAATGATCGTGCCATTTCTTATCGTGTCCATCAGGGTTATGACCACCGCGGTGTTGCACTTTCTGCCGGTATACAGCGTATGGTGCGTTCTGATTTGGCTTCGTCTGGGGTGATGTTCACAATTGATACTGAATCAGGTTTTGATCAGGTTGTGTTCATTACATCAGCTTATGGTCTGGGGGAGATGGTTGTGCAGGGAGCAGTAAACCCTGATGAATTTTATGTCCACAAACCGACGTTGAAGAATAATCGCCCTGCAATAGTGCGCCGTAATCTTGGCTCTAAAAAAATACGTATGGTTTATGCAGATAGCAAAGAGCATGGAAAGCAAGTGCGTACGGAATCTGTATCAGAGGAATTGCGCAATCGTTTCTCTTTGGCTGATAGTGAAGTGGAAGCGTTGGCCAGACAGGCTTTGCTGATTGAGAAGCATTATGGTCGTCCGATGGATATCGAGTGGGCGAAAGATGGGCATAATGGTAAGTTATATATTGTTCAAGCCCGTCCTGAAACTGTCCGATCAAATCAGCAGGTCATGGAACGTTACCAACTCAATGAGCAAGGCAATGTATTGGTGGAAGGTCGAGCAATTGGGCATCGTATCGGCATTGGAACAGTCAAGGTTATCCACAATCTTAGTGAGATGGATCGCATTCAGGTGGGGGATGTACTGGTCACCGACATGACTGATCCAGATTGGGAACCGATCATGAAAAGAGCAGCCGCTATTGTCACTAATCGTGGTGGACGTACCTGCCATGCCGCCATTATTGCTCGTGAGCTAGGTATTCCTGCCGTTGTTGGTTGTGGCGATGCGACTGAACGTTTACAAGAAGGTCAACAAGTAACGGTTTCTTGTTCGGAAGGTGATACGGGGTACGTTTATCAGCATAAACTAGATTTCAGTGTTCAGAGTTCCCAAATTGATAAACTGCCGGAGTTGGATGTGAAGATCATGATGAATGTAGGCAATCCTGATCGTGCATTTGATTTTGCCTGTTTACCAAATGAAGGGGTTGGTCTGGCTCGACTGGAGTTTATTATTAACCGAATGATCGGTGTGCATCCTCGTGCTTTGCTTGAATATTCCAAACAGTCTCCTGAGCTGCAAGAGCAAATTAAATCGTTGATGGTTGGTTATGATGATCCTATTGAGTTTTATGTAGGGAAATTGACGGAAGGGATTGCAACGTTAGCGGCAGCATTCTGGCCCAAACGTGTGATCGTTCGTTTATCAGATTTTAAATCCAATGAATATGCGAACTTGGTGGGTGGAGGCATGTATGAGCCACAGGAAGAAAACCCAATGTTGGGTTTCCGTGGGGCAGGGCGCTACGTTTCTGACAGCTTCCGTCAATGTTTTGCTTTGGAGTGCGAGGCGATCAAGCGGGTACGTAATGTGATGGGATTAACTAACGTTGAGGTGATGATCCCATTTGTGCGTACTGTTGCTCAAGCGGAAGCAGTGATAGCGGAATTGGCATCTCAGGATTTGAAACGCGGTGAGAATGGTTTGAAAGTCATCATGATGTGTGAAATTCCATCGAATGCGTTGTTAGCAGATCAGTTCCTTGAATATTTTGACGGTTTCTCAATTGGTTCAAATGATATGACGCAATTAGCTTTGGGATTAGATCGCGATTCTGGTGTAGTATCCGAATTATTCGATGAGCGTAATGAAGCGGTGAAACAATTGCTTTCTATGGCAATTCAAGCGGCTAAACGGCAAGGAAAATATGTTGGCATCTGTGGACAAGGGCCTTCGGATCATGAAGATTTTGCTCAGTGGTTAATGAAGGAAGGAATTGACAGTTTATCATTGAATCCTGATACAGTTGTGAAAACGTGGATTGCTTTAGCTGAAAATAATTAACTGGAAATAACTAATAGCATTTAATTCAAATATAAAAGCCTGTTAAGATACTTTCAGGCTTTTATATTCTGTGTTACATGATTTTTTGGAATGCCCTCCAAAAAAAAAGCCTATCATGGGCTGACAGGCAAAGACTACACACAGCAATATATATACTTCATTGAACCCAGCCTATGGCGTTATAAGCTGAGGTGGCAATACTCTGGGAAAAATTTGTTTCGATGGAGTGAATACTAATTTAATAGGTGAGTTTATTCATTAAGAATCCTCTTAATAAATAGAGATTAGAAAAGAAAATTTATAAAAATAACTTTTTTGCAACAATTTTCTTGGTGGGTTTTATTTTTTACGAAAAATAACTTTATATTTTAGATGCGGTTTTGATGATATATTCACCATTTTTATAATTGCGCGAAAATACTATTTTTTTCGCGCAATGATTTAATTATTTGACGTGCTTTTTCCCGAAATGTTTTTCCATATCTGTCATTTTTCCTTCGGGTTTAGGAACTTCATTCATCCATGCCAATAGTAAACTGTAAGAAACAGCCAATACAACAGGCCCAATAAATAGCCCAATGACACCTAATGAAAGGATCCCGCCGATGACACCAGTAAGAATTAATACCATCGGCAAGTCAGCACCAAGACGGATCAGGAAAGGGCGTAGGACACCATCCATGGTGGTTAATACCAGGCTCCAGATAATTAAAATAGTTCCCCAGGTTGTTTCTCCCGTCCAATAAAGCCATGCAATAGATGGAACGAGAACAAGCAGAGGACCAAGCTGGGCAACACAGCATACAAACATCAGTACTGTCAATATCATTGGATACGGAATGCCGGCAATTGCCAACCCAATTCCGCCTGCAATGGCTTGAACCAATGCCGTTACCACCACGCCAAGAGCGACGGCTCGGATGGATCGGGCAGCCAGCAACACTACGGCATCACCTCGTTTATCTGCCAGCCGGATAGCAAAATGGCGGATGCTCAGCATAACCTGATCACCCTTCCAATAAAGTAATACGCTGAACATGACCATCAGTGCCAGATGGAAAAGAAAGCGTCCTGCATTAGCGGCTTGGGTAAAAAACCATGTTGCTGCTTTACCGATGTAAGGGGGAATTTTGTTGAGAAGCATGTTACTGCCGTCAGCAATCAAATCCTGCCATTTAAGATATAAATCTTTGCCAATGACAGGTACTCGATGGAGCCATTCCAGTTGTGGAAGTTGGAAAGAGGAAGGAGATTTTGCCCATTCAATCAATGGCGCACTGTTTTCTACCAGGCTGTTGACAAGTAACGCAATAGGGATAACAAATAATAAAACTAACAGTAACGTCATGATAGAAACCGCAATCCAGCGTTTTCCCCATAATCGTTGTTGTAATTTTTCCAATAATGGCCAAGTTGCGATAACCACCATTCCTGACCAAATAAATCCTAAAATAAAGGGACTTAAGACCCAAAAGCTGGTGGTAATGAGTAATAAAATGAAGAGTAGAGCGAATAACAACTTAGGTAAATCTTGGTATGATTGTGATTTTTCCATGAAATCATTTCTCAGGTAATTAAATAGTGTTGGCAGTAACAACGGTAATTAAATATAACGTTATTTCATTGGTTGCTCAAAATCGATAAATATTGTGATATGGTTGAAAGCCTGTCTGCTCAGAAACCAGAAAATTGTCTGAGTTACGTTATCCAAGATAGTATATAGATAAAGCAATGTGGATATTTATTAGAATAAGGGGCAATTAGCCAATGATCCCACGTATATCACAAGCCCCCTATGTCAGTGAACTGGCACAGAACTATTTGACTGCACTGAAAGAAGCGGGTTTTACTGGAGACACCGCCAGTAGCTATGCTGATAGGCTGACTATGGCGACAGATAATAGTATTTATCAACTGTTACCACAAGCTGTTGTATTTCCCCGTTCCAGCGCCGATGTTGTGCTGCTGACAAGAATAGCAGAAGAGGGGCGTTTTAAGGCGCTGACATTTACCCCACGCGGCGGGGGAACTGGTACGAATGGGCAATCACTTAACAAGGGTATTGTGGTGGACATGTCCCGTTATATGAACCGCATTCTGGAAATCAACACAGAGCAAGGGTGGGTAAGGGTAGAAGCCGGTGTTATCAAAGATCAGCTTAATCAATATCTAAAACCTTTCGGTTATTTTTTCTCTCCAGAACTTTCAACCAGTAATCGTGCTACGTTAGGCGGCATGATCAATACGGATGCTTCCGGTCAGGGATCGCTGGTTTATGGCAAAACCTCGGATCATGTACTGGGTGTACGTGCTGTTTTATTGGGAGGGGAAATGTTAGATACCCGTCCTATGAGCACAGCATTGGCGGAATCGATTGCCCAAGAAGAGAGTATCGTTGGTTGTGTTTATAAAACGGTATTGGAACGTTGCCGTGAACAACGGAAATTAATCATTGAGAAATTCCCTAAACTCAATCGATTCCTGACGGGATATGATTTGCGCCATGTATTCAGCGACGATATGCAGTCTTTTGATCTCACCCGTATTTTGACGGGTTCTGAAGGTACTCTGGCCTTCATTACTGAGGCGACACTGGATATCACGCCGTTACCTAAAGTCAGACGACTGGTGAATGTCAAATATAATTCCTTTGATTCTGCCCTACGTAATGCCCCCTTTATGGTAGAAGCCAAAGCGCTCTCAGTTGAGACGGTAGACTCTAAGGTACTCAATCTGGCGCGTGAAGATATCATCTGGCACTCAGTGAAAGAATTGATTACTGATGTGCCTGATAAAGATATGCAAGGCCTGAATATTGTCGAATTCAGTGGTAATGATGAACAGAGAATTGATCAGCAGTTGCAGGCGCTTTGCTTACGCCTTGATGAATTGATGGAAAAAAATCAGGCGGGCATTATTGGCTATCAGATATGCCATGATTTGAGGGATATTGAGCGCATTTATGCCATGCGGAAAAAATCCGTCGGACTGTTAGGCAACAGTAAAGGTCCAGCTAAACCCATTCCATTTGTCGAAGATACCTGTGTTCCTCCTCAACATCTTGCCGATTATATTGCTGAATTTCGCCAGCTTTTGGATAATCACAAACTGAATTACGGTATGTTTGGACATGTAGATGCCGGTGTTTTGCACGTGCGTCCTGCGTTGGATATGTGTGATCCTCAGCAAGAAATCTTGATGAAACAGATTTCTGATGAAGTTGTTCATTTGACGGCCAAATATGGCGGTTTGTTATGGGGAGAACATGGAAAGGGTTTTCGGGCAGAATATAGCCCTGCCTTTTTTGGTGAGGTCTTGTATAACGAACTGCGCCGAATAAAAGCGGCGTTTGATCCTCTCAATCGGCTAAATCCGGGGAAAATCTGTCCACCAATTGAAGTCGATGCCCCAATGATGAAAGTTGATGCAGCCAAGCGTGGGACTTACGACCGCATCATTCCTGTCAATGTCAGGAATGCATTCCGCGGAGCGATGGAATGTAATGGTAATGGGTTATGCTTCAATTTCGATGTCAGAAGCCCAATGTGTCCATCAATAAAAATCAGCCAGCATCGCATACATTCCCCTAAAGGCAGGGCGACCTTGGTGAGAGAGTGGTTGCGGCTTTTGACAGAGCAGGGGGTTGAACCCAAATTGTTGGAGCATGGACTGGAGCAAACGCGCCCCAGTTTGCGGGGATTGATTGAAAAAACCCGTCATAGTTGGCGGGCGTGGCGAGGTGAATATGATTTTTCACATGAAGTTAAAGAAGCTATGTCAGGTTGTTTAGCCTGTAAAGCCTGTTCAACACAATGTCCGATCAAGATCGACGTTCCTTCGTTTCGTTCACGCTTCTTAGCGTTGTATCACAGCCGCTACTTGCGCCCATTGCGTGATCATATTGTTGCTAATGTTGAACACAGTACGCCATTGATGGCAAAAGCACCGCGAGTATTTAATTTTTTCCTGAAACAACCGTGGGTACAAAGAATCAGCCAGCATACCATTGGCATGGCTGATCTGCCGTTACTCTCCTACCCGACATTGCAGCAGCAACTTGCTGGTCATTATGCAGCAAGGACAACGCTGGAACAGTTGGAAGGCTTATCATTACTACAGCGTGACCAACATGTGCTTATTGTCCAAGACCCTTTTACAAGTTATTACGATGCGAAAGTGGTCACTGATTTTGTCTTGCTGGCAGAAAAGCTGGGGTATAAACCGGTCTTATTGCCATTTTCGCCTAATGGAAAAGCACAGCATGTCAAAGGGTTCTTGAATCGATTTGCTAAAACCGCGGGAAAAACGGCTGACTTCCTTAATCGGATAGCGCGCCTGAATATTCCTATGGTAGGTGTCGATCCTGCTTTAGTTCTGTGCTACCGAGATGAATACAACGCTATTCTTGGTGAACGGAGGGGGAATTTTAAAGTTCAGTTGGTACATGAATGGCTAACCAGCATTCTGCCGGAAAAAATGTCACAAGAGAAAAACTATAATTCAATATCCAGACATAACTGGTATCTACTTGGCCATTGTACCGAAGTGACAGCATTGCCTAATAGCGGTAAACAATGGGCTGATATCTTCTGCTATTTTGGTCATCAATTGAATCATGTCAGTGTCGGCTGTTGTGGCATGGCGGGTACATATGGTCATGAAAAGAAAAATCTGGAGAGATCCATTGGCATCTACAAGCTTTCATGGGCTCCGGCACTGAAAAATCTATCCTTAGAACATTGCCTGAGTACAGGGTATTCGTGTCGCAGTCAGGTGAAGCGCATAGAAGGAAAATTACTTAAACATCCATTACAAGCCTTATTGGAGATAATGCCGTGATTTGGAAACGTAATATAGATGTAAATACACTTAATCAATTTAATGGTGAGTGTATGGTAAAACATGTAGGGATCGAATTTACCCAACTTGGCGATGATTTTATCGAAGGAACAATGCCAGTCGATCAACGAACTAAACAGCCGTTCGGGATCTTGCATGGCGGAGCATCTGTGGTATTGGCTGAAACACTTGGCTCGATTGCAGGTTATCTCTGTTCGGAAGGTGAACAGAAAGTGGTGGGAGTAGAGATTAATGCTAACCACCTTAAATCTGTTCGTGAAGGTATGGTTAAAGGGGTTTGTAAACCTGTCCATCTTGGCCGTTCACACCAGGTCTGGCAGATTGATATCTACAATGATCAGCAACAATTATGTTGCACATCTCGTCTGACAACAGCCATTTTATCTTAGCTATCCTACCTGTTTTGTTGTTTTTTGTTCCTGTCAGTATTATAGCTGGCGGGAACAGCCGGATAATATAACCCTCTCTTTGATTACTACGAATGAGATAGAATAGTTTTGCAAAGTAGGCTATTAATTAACCACAAACATTCAAGTATCATTTTCAGGAAGCACGTATGAAGCGATTTTTAACTGTTATCGGCATGTTCTTGATTGGCATGTTGTCGTTAAGTGGATTGACTAATATCGCCCATGCTATCGAGTATCCATTGCCTCCTGCTAATAGCCGTCTGATTGGCAAAAATTCTACCTATATTGTGCCCGATGACGGGCGCCCGTTAGAATCCATTGCAGCCAAATACCAAATAGGATTACTGGCGATGTTGGAAGCAAATCCTGGTGTTGACCCTTATTTACCTAAATCTGGCACGGAGTTAATTATTCCATCACAGATGCTGCTTCCAGACACTGTTCGTCAAGGAATTATTATCAATCTGGCCGAACTTAGGCTCTATTATTACCCTGAGGGGAAAAATTATGTTGTTGTGTACCCTATTGGAATAGGTCAACTTGGGCGCAACACGCCGACTATGACAACGTCAGTCAGCCAATTGATTAAGAACCCGACATGGACACCAACCGTTAATATTCGTAAGGATTATGCTAGTCGGGGAATTATTTTGCCTGCCGTAATACCCGCAGGTCCAGATAATCCAATGGGGGATTTTGCCCTACGTTTGGCCGCTGGGCGTGGCGAATATTTAATCCATGGTACAAATGCAAATTTTGGCATTGGTATGCGTGTCAGTTCAGGATGTATTCGTTTGCGACCTGATGATATCGAAGCTCTGTTTCAGACTGTTCCACGAGGAACGCGTGTCCAAGTCATTAATGAGCCGGTGAAATATGCCACAGAGCCAGATGGTAAGCGCTATGTGGAAGTTCATCAGCCGCTTTCTAATAAAGAGACAGATGATCCACAAACAATGCCTATCCCACGTTCTGAAGGCTTAGTGAAGTTCATTAATAATCGTGAAACAGATGAATTCCGTGTTGATCAAGGCATTATTCGTCGTTCAGGAATGCCAGTACAGGTGAATACAGGGCTGGCTACCAATAGCCAAGCGGAAAAGGCGATGTTAAGGCCAATTGAAGATAGGGAAGAAACGGCCGACCCCGAAATTAAACCAGCTAAGATACCGCCATTACATCAACCTGGGCCAATTTATCAACCTGAAACCTAAGAAATTGAGAAATATAGGGTGGTAAGCAAAAATAGAAATGGCGTACCACTGTACGCCATTTGTTATCAACAATTTTACCTACTATAAAGATTATTTCTTGTATGAACGAACTTGGTTATCAAGGCGCTGATTCGCGCGAGCAGCTTCGTCTCTGGCTGATTGTACATCAGAACGAATAGAACTGAGATCACTGCTCAACTGGTCAACTTTAGAACCGAGTGTTTGAACCTGAGAGGCGAGTTGTTCAACTTTAGTTGCGCTTGAGCAACCCGCTAACAGAGTAGAAGCCAGAATTACTGCACCAAATACAACTTTAGTACGATTCATCACATTACCCTCTAGATTAAGTTAATCTCCAAGTAGCCATCTAAGTATTACACAAACTATTTTAGAAAGAGAATAAATTTTTGCTACGAAAAAAATTCAGCATAAACAAAGTGTGACTTATTTGTTTAATTATTTTGATAATAAAAGGATAATTGAATCAATATTGTTAAATCAACATGAATTATTGTTATATAAGAGATCAGCAGATATAAACATAATTGAGTGAAAATAGTAAAATATTCTTGTATTGAACAGCATTTTGAAAGAAGAATATTAATTTGTAAAGTTCACTATGATGATGGTGTGCTATAGAAATATAAAAAGCCCAATCTGCATAATACAAATATGGGCTTCTTTATGATCCTGGTACTGCCCAAGTTTAGACAGCGCTGTTGTTTAGCTTATTAAGCTTATAGCACGTGAACAGAGGAAGTGTTTGTGGTGCCACTTGGCACTAATGCACCGGAAACCATGACAACGATATCCCCTTTGTGTGCCATACCACTTGCCAATGCAGCTTCTTTACCAATACGATAAAAATCATCGGTAGAGGCGATTTCTTTGACAATCTGAGTGGAAACACCTTTGACCAACAGCAATTGACGAGCAGTGATTTCATTCGTTGTCAACGCAAGGATTGAGGCATTAGGGAAATATTTGCGGATAGATCTTGCAGACTTACCACCATATGTTGCCACGACAATTAATGGCGCTTCCAATTTTTCTGCAATTTCAACCGCACCACGGCACACTGCTTCGGTAACACGCAGCTTCTGAGTTCTGGTATGCTCAATTTTGCTGCCCATAACGCGATCTGTACGTTCACAGATTGTTGCCATGATGGAAACAGCTTCAACAGGGTATTTTCCTTTCGCACTTTCACCAGAAAGCATTACCGCATCGGTACCATCTAAAATAGCGTTAGCAACGTCGCCGGCTTCAGCGCGGGTAGGGCGTGGGTTTTTGATCATTGAATCCAGCATCTGGGTGGCAGTGATAACAACCTTACGAGCTGCATTACATTTTTCGATCATCATTTTTTGCGCGAAGATAACTTCTTCTACCGGGATTTCAACACCCAGATCGCCACGAGCAACCATGATGCCGTCAGACGCTTCGAGAATTTCATCGAAGTTATTCAAGCCTTCCTGATTTTCGATTTTGGAAATGATTTGGATGTGTTCGCCACCATGAGCTTTCAGGTGCTCACGGATCTCCAGTACATCTGAACGTTTACGGATAAAAGATGCTGCAACGAAATCCACGCCTTGCTCACAACCGAAGATCAAATCCTGTTTATCTTTTTCTGCCAGTGCAGGCAAGTTGATAGAAACATTTGGCAGGTTAACGCCTTTGTTTTCACCCAAATCACCGTTATTCAATACCTTACAGATGACTTCAGTCGCGGTAGTTTCTTTAACTGTCATGGCGATCAAACCATCATCAACCAATATAGTGTTTCCTGGTTTCAGATCTTCTGGCAGACCGACATAAGTCACAGCGACACACTCTCGATTGCCAATAACAGATTTATCTGTTGTAAAGGTGAAGGTTTGACCCGCTGTAAGGGAGACGTCATTGCCATCTTCCAGCTTCATGGTACGGATTTCAGGACCCTTAGTATCCAATAAGATGGCGGCTTTTTTGCCAGTTTTTGCTACGACCGCGCGAATGTTTTTAATGCGTTGGCCATGCTCTTCGTAGTCACCGTGAGAAAAGTTCAGGCGCATCACATTCATACCAGCATTAAGCAGTTCGGTCAATTTCTCTTCGGATTCTGTTTTTGGCCCGATAGTACAAACAATTTTGGTTTTTTTCATGACAATCTATCTACTGATTTTAATGGATTAAAAGAGAGAATCGCTGGCCATTCACATTTATGCCCGCATCATCAGGTGTTTTGAGTTGCGCAACATAGTGAAAAACGGATAGCAATAGAAAGTGAATAGTAGTAAGAGTCAAATGGTTTTTCAGCGTGAAGTTCGGTATGTGCAGATATACGGATTTAGTTCGACTAATCATCTGTAATTTTTTCTGGATTCGGTAAATTAATTAGCTGAAACCATTCAACTTATGACATAGGCGTATTATAGAGACTAATTTCTGTGAAATGAATCAAAAAATAGCTTTTGAAAGGATTTCCATACAGAAAAGAGGAGATAGCCATGGTTCATAATGAAAGAAATCAGAGAGTTGTTGCGCAAATAAAATAAAATTGAGTTTTTAATACACAAGTAGATTGGACAACAATCTAGTTCATGAGTACAAGAGGATATTGGAATGAAAAAATTGGGAAAAGGTAACTAGTATAAGAAAGGTGTGAAGTGATGAATTAGATATGGTGCGTCCGAGTGGACTCGAACCACCGACCCCCACCATGTCAAGGTGGTGCTCTAACCAACTGAGCTACGGACGCACATCAAGATTCTATTTTCTGTCAACCGGATATTTGGTGCGTCCGAGTGGACTCGAACCACCGACCCCCACCATGTCAAGGTGGTGCTCTAACCAACTGAGCTACGGACGCAATCTAAATTTCTGTGGCTGACAACGGGGACGAATATTAACGAGCACTGAGCCTTCTGGCAAGGGGAAAAATGCAAATTCTTGTTCAACTGCTCGCATTTACATCTTTTAGCATGAATTCGCAGCTTTTTCCCCTTGTGTTGGTAACTTAATATACTGAATTAACGAGTAGAACGTTTCAGAACATAATGGGCTGGCTGTTTTTGTGTCCATAAAATACGGTAACCCATCATGAATGCTGATGCGGTTAAACCGATAATAAACCCAATCCAGAAACCCTGTGGTCCCATCGGCTTAGTTACATAATCAGTCAATGCCAGAATATAGCCACTAGGTAGTCCTAAGAGCCAATAAGCAATAAAAGTGATAAAGAAAATAGAACGTGTATCCTTGTACCCGCGCAATACTCCTGATCCAATGACCTGAATTGCATCAGAAAGTTGGTAAATAGCAGCAAACAGCATTAAGTGGGAGGCAAGAATAACGACCTCAGGGTTATCGTTGTACATAAACGCAATGTGTTTGCTAAACAGTATCGTGAAGGTCGCTGTCATACAGGCAATAATTAAGCCAACAATAATACTCGTATATGCGGATACCTTAGCACCTTCTGTTGATTGTTGGCCCAGGTTATAGCCAACGCGAATGGTGGCCGCTATCCCCAATGACAGTGGAAACATAAACATCATGGAGCTGAAGTTGAGTGATATCTGGTGCCCTGCAACGGCCACGACACCGAGTGGAGAGACCAACAACGAGACGACAGCAAACAGAGTAACCTCAAAAAACATCGCTAAAGCGATAGGCAGGCCAAGCAGTGCAATACGTTTTTGCGTATGCCATTCAGGTCCCACAAATTTGTTGAATGTTTGGATATCTTTTTGAGAAGGAGAGTGCTTCACATAGGCAAATAGCAACAGGAACATAACCCAGTAAACGGTTGCCGTTGCAACACCACAACCGATACCACCTAATGCAGGCGCACCAAATTTACCGTAAATAAAAATATAGTTAACGGGAATATTGACCAGTAGTCCGGCAAGGCCTATGACCATTGCTGGTTTGGTTTTCGATAACCCTTCACATTGACCACGTAAAACTTGATAAAACAAATAACCTGGCGCTCCCCACATGATGGCATGGATAAATTCCGTGGCTTTTTGTGCCAATACAGGATCGACGTTATGTTGTGCTTCTATAACAAATCGGCTGTTATACAGTATTGCGATGGTCAAGATAGAGAGGAAAGTTGCAAGCCAAAATCCTTGCTGAATTTGGCCTGCAACATTTTTTCTCTGACCAGATCCATTCATGTGTGCCACGATTGGTGTCAAGGCGAGCAATAAACCTTGGCCAAACAGAATGGTTGGCAGCCAGATTGATGTACCAACAGCAACCGCTGACATTTCAATAGCACCAGCTTTACCAGCCATGACGGTATCGACGAAACCCATCGCAGTTTGTGAAAACTGTGCGATGACGACAGGGATCCCTAAAGCGAGCAAACTACGCGCTTCATTTAAATATTTCTGCACGTACTACACCTTTTTTGATTGAAAATTAACGAGAAAAACAAGAAATATTTTTGCGAGCAAACGATGTTAATGGAAAATATATCGCTTATAAGCTGTCATATTGTATAGGACTCATTTTATTAATCCAATCATTGCACGATGTTTATACTCAACATGATTGAAGCAACACTCAACTGAAACTAAACTCAACCAAAATAATGTATTAAACAAAATGGTATTTAAGTAATGTTTAAAAGTGGTGAGTGGGTTAAACTAATCCGCTAGATGAAATTATTAAAGAGGTTCCCATGTTTACAGGTATTGTTCAGGGAAAAGCACCGATAGTTGCTATTGATGAAAAAATGCATTTTCGGACCCATGTTGTTAAATTTCCGGCTGAATTATTACGCGGAATTGAAACGGGGGCTTCTGTTTCCCACAACGGTTGTTGTCTGACTGTAACTAAGATCGACGGTGATTTAATCAGTTTTGATTTAATGAAAGAAACATTGCGTCTGACCAACCTTGGCGAACTTAGGGTAGGTGATTTAGTTAATTTGGAAAGGGCTGCTAAATTTGGTGATGAAATTGGTGGGCATTTGATGTCCGGTCATGTTATTACAACAGCAGAAATTGCCAAGATCTTCACTTCTGAAAATAACCATGAAATATGGTTTCGAATTCACGATAAACAGTTAATGAAATATATCCTGCATAAAGGATTTGTTGGTATTGACGGAATTAGCCTAACAATTGGAGATGTAGTCAATAATCGCTTCTGTGTTCATTTAATTCCAGAAACATTGGAACGTACAACTTTGGGCAAAAAACGTCTCGGTGAAAAGGTTAATATTGAAATTGATCCACAAACCCAAGCGATTGTAGATACCGTTGAACGGATTCTGTCTCAGAAAGAACAAGAAAAATTATTGTCACAGACTGAAGAGCAATAAAAAATCTTTCTAGATTCGATAAAACACGAAAGCTACAGAAATACGATTTCTGTAGCTTCAAGCATTCCGTTATGGGGAGCTATCTAGGTACTCTCAATCCTTTTTCAATGCCTCGCGGACTAAAGACTATCTGCCATAACTGTATATCTCTTGCACGGAATGCACCTGCACAGGCGTTCAGGTAATAACTGAACATCCGTTTGAAGCGTGGGCTATAGTTATGCTCTATTTCATGCCAACTGGCGATAAATCGCTCATACCATGCCATCAATGTCCGGTCATAATCAGCCCCAAAATTGTGCCAATCTTCCATGACAAACTTTCCGGTAGTTGCTTTGGCAATTTTGGCGATCGATGGTAAGCAGCCATTGGGAAAAATATATTTGCTGATCCATGCATCGGAACCTAATTTATCAATATTGGAACCGATGGTATGGAGAAGGAACAGACCATCAGGTTTTAAGTTCTTTTTCACTATATTGAAATAATTGTCATAATTTTTAGGGCCTACGTGCTCAAACATGCCGACAGATACAACGCGATCAAACTGAAGGTCGAGGTTTCGGTAATCTTCAAGGATAATTTTTACATTTAGATCCTTGCAGTGTTCCTGTGCATACTTCTGTTGCTCGGCTGAAATCGTTACCCCTGTAACAGATACACCGTAGTTTTCTGCCGCATAGGCAGCCAAACCTCCCCATCCACAACCGATATCCAATAAAGTCATGCCTGGGGACAATTGTAGTTTTTCGCAAATCAGGCGCAGCTTATGGGATTGTGCTTCTTCTAGTGTGTTGGCATCTTTCCAATAACCGCAAGAATATTGCATGTGAGGATCAAGCATCCGGGTAAACAGGTCATTGCCTAAATTATAATGTTCCTCACCTACAATCCAGGCACGTTTGGGAGATTGTAAATTAAATATACGAGAGATAATTATCTTGAAGATATCCTTGACATTTTTAGGAATACGATGTTCTAAACCTGCCCGTAATACTTTGTAAAAGAAAATATCAAGGCGATCACATTCCCACCAGCCATCCATATAACTCTCACCCAGACCCAAGGAGCCTTTTTTCAATACGCGTTTATAGAAGTCAGGATTTTTAATCCGTATGTCGAAAGGGCGCTTACCATTGATATCAATATCAGTTTCCTGAAGCAATTCATGGGCGATCCTATGCCAAGGATCAGTGATTATTTTTTTACCTTCAACGAAAGACGAACTCATATACTCTCCAACATTTGTGTGATGGAATTTTGAGGTGTCACTTTGTAGCTGATTTTTATTATATAAAACCCCGAAGGTTTATTGGAAAATAATATAGAAATTGCATTGAAAAGCACATATTGCCTATTCATCCTGAAATTAAATAGAGCGTCAATGCTCTGAGAGACCTCAAATTCCGAGTTTTTAGAATAATGAATCCGTATGAGTATATGAGTGAAATAGTATTTAAACAATCATCTAAAGGTCACATAATGGTGTAACCTTTAGATAATAATGTTCTTAACTATTATTTTTTTGGAGAATTATTGTATTCATGTTTAGTGGTTTTTTTCAACACCTTGTTTTTGCAGCCAATAACCGACAGACATTGGAACAACCGTAAGCGCCATTGTTGTTGTCGTCGATAAAAGAGGGTATTCCATAAATACAGAGACGATCATACTCGCAACAAAACAGAGGCCCAATTGCAGGGCATTTTGTAATGCAGCCGCTTTACCACTATCCTGAGGATAAACAGACAGAGCATTTGCTACTGCAATTGGATAGGATGCACCATTCATTGCCGCCATCACACAAAAAGGAATAAGAATGGCTATAAATGAAGGTTCACTTAATATGGAAATCAAGCAAATAATGATCATGCTTACAGCATAGCCCACCAACAGAAATGGGAATACCGTTTCACTTTTTACTTTTTCCAGTAAGATACGGCAACCATACCCGCCAATCATAAATGCCAGAGTTTGGGGAATATAACTTAAGCCAATATCGGTAGGGTCATAACCCATATCTTTCAAAATTGTTGGTGAACCCGTTAGCCAGGCAAAAAAACCGGCACTGCAAGATGCATAGATCAATACATTTCCGTTAAAAACTGGGGAAGTTAATAACGTAAAGAAAGAAACTGCCTTTTTATCAGCGTGGGTTTCGATACTAGTACGCTTATTAGTCAGAAAAAATGTTGGTATTAACAGCAATATCGTTACGATCATTAAAACAAGGAAAATGACTCTCCAACCATTATGTGTCAATAGCCATGCGCCCAACAAAGGAGCAAGAGCAGGGGAAAGAGCAACCAAAGGCATGATCATGGCAAAAACACGTTTGGTACGCTCTGCATCATATCTGTCGACGACTAAAGCCTGCCAAGTCACCGCAGCGGAACAAACGCCAACCGCTTGCATAAATCTCAATACCAATAACTGGATCGGACCCGTTATCCAAAGCATACCTAAACAACTAATGGAAAACAGGGATAGGCCGATAATAAGAACAGGTTTTCTGCCTAAACGGTCAGACAATTGACCCCATAAAAGTTGTGCAAAAGCAAATCCGGCAAGAAAAATGCTAAGGCTCGCACTAATAGCATTAGTTGATGTACCTAATTCTGCTTTCATTGTATCAAAAGCGGGCAGATACATATCAATGGCCAGATAGCCTAACATGCTTAAACCCGCGAGATAAGACATAAATGGAATGGAGTTTTTATTTGTTGTCATTGTGTTAATAATCAGGTTTTGTAGTGGATAAGGAAATATTTGGCTTATTTTATATAGCATGATTTTTACTTGTGAAACGGTAATATTTGCACCATGTTGTGAAAAAAATTGAAAGGAAGATATATGTGGTCTGAATACTCTCTGGAAGTCGTTGATGCTGTTGCCAGAACAGGAAGTTTCAGCGCGGCTGCATCAGAACTTCATCGTGTGCCTTCTGCTGTCAGCTATACGGTAAAACAGCTTGAAGAATGGCTGGCAGTACCTCTGTTTGAACGTCGTCATCGTGATGTTGATTTAACGGAAGCGGGGGCAATTTTTGTCAAAGAAGCGCGTTCTGTTATCAAAAAAATGAATCACACTCGGCACCAGTGCCAACAGGTTGCCAATGGTTGGCGGGGACAATTTAGTATTGCGGTTGATCAGGTAGTAAAACCAGAGCGAACGCTTCGGCTAATTTTGGATTTTTATCGCCATTTTCCAGATATTGAATTACTTATCTATCCTGAAGTTTTCAATGGCGTGTGGGATGCTTTGGTGGATGGACGGGTGGATGTCGCCATCGGAGCGACACGTGCTGCCCCTGTTGGTGAGCGATATAGCTTCAGGGATATGGGGTTCATGCCTTGGTTGTGTGTAGCCAGTCCTGAACACGAACTGGCAGTAATATCGGGAAAATTGAATGATGACCAAATGCGGCCTTATCCCAGTTTATGTCTTGAAGACACCTCACGCAGTTTGCCTAAGCGTGATACATGGGCTTTGGATAATCAGCGGAGACTGATTGTCCCTGATTGGGATGTTGGATTAAGTTGCTTGATGGATGGATTGTGTGTAGGTATGGTGCCTAAACACCGTGCGCAACCGCTGATCCGTAAAGGCAAGTTGATTACACTTGAACTTGAACAACCATTGCCTGACAGCCCATGCTGCTTAACATGGTCGCAAAAAAGCCATTCACCGGCATTAAGCTGGTTACTTGATTATCTGGGGGATAGCGAAACGCTTAATGCCGAATGGCTGCAAGAAAATTAACCGTCAGCGGCGATAATCGATAAAAGGTCCATCTGCAACAGAGCGCCGTTCAACAAGGCGTGGGTGGACTTCGATAGTTTGTGCATCCTCACGTTTATTGACGATCCTGTCCAGTAACATTGAAAAGGCCATTTGCCCTAAACGCTCTTTGGGTTGGTGGATGGTTGTTAATGCTGGCGTAAAATAGCGGGCATTGCGAATATTATCATAACCGATGATTGAAATGTCTTGTGGAACGCGTAATCCCAACTCATCGGCTGCACAAATTGCTCCCATAGCCATGACATCTCCACCACAAAAAACAGCAGTTGGACGATGTTTTTGATTCAGGATCTTGTACATAGCTTGATAACCGGACTCAGGTTCAAAATCACCTTGTACAATCCACTCATCCCGAATAGCGATATTGGCTTCTTTTAGTGCTTTAAGGAAACCTTGGTGGCGCCCTCCTCCAGTATTTCTTGCCAATGGCCCAGGAATAGATGCAATATCACGATGACCACGTTCAATGAGATAACGGCCAGCCAGGTAACCACCATGAAAGGCATTATCAATAATTGCATCGGTAAAATCGCCTCTGGATTCTCCCCAATCCATGACTACCATAGGAATATTACGATAGCCTTCCAACATGTTCAAAAGTTGCTCAGGATATTCTGAACACATTACCAGCAAACCATCTACTCGTTTTTGTGCCAGCATCGCGAGGTAAGCTTTCTGTTTATCAAGGTTGTTATGAGAATTACATAAAATCAATGTATAACCTTTGCTATAGCAGCTATTTTCAACCGATTCTATAATCTCAGCAAAGTAGGGTGCTTCACTTGATGTTGCCAGCAATCCAATGGATTTGGTGTGGTTAACTTTCAAGCTGCGGGCAACGGCACTGGGAGAATAGTTCAATTCTTTAATAGCGGCCCAAACTGCGGCCTTTGTATCTTCGGCGACGAAACGGGTTTTATTGATCACATGGGATACGGTTGTAGTCGAAACACCAGCGCGTTTAGCCACATCTTTAATCGTTGCCATGAAAAAAGGACTCCTGACCTTCTGGTCTAATTTATATACCCTTTATCTTTCTTGTCGGGTATAGCTATTTGTTAATCGTTTACCAATATATTTATATACAGGGTGATGGTTGGCAATAATTTAGCGGTAAACCTTGAATTTTGTCTGATCTAGCTCAAAAGTGAAAGCAATAATCGATGCTATAAAGAGTATGGATTAAATATTGCGGTATGATTTTTAGATAATATGGCAAATAACTGCTTAAAATTTAGGATGTTGAAGTGTCTTAATTTTCACATTGAGGATGTTCTATGGATACAGATCTGAAATTGGGATTATTGGCCGCCAGTAGTGCATTAATCATGATTGTTTTTCTGGGGAGCCTCTGCCTGATCTGATCAAGATCTAAAAGAAGAATTTGTAGTCCCACTTACTTTAAAGGGGGGGTTCTCCAGCATACGAAATTCCGCGCATGAAGGAAAACCTGCCCTTATTATTTCAAGCTAGTATTAAGAACGAATCTTATTAAGCCAGATTTTCTTCAACAAATTTCCAGTTGACCAGAGCCCAGAAGTGCTCTAAATATTGAGGGCGTGCATTGCGGTAATCAATGTAATATGCGTGCTCCCAAACATCAACGGTCAGTACTGGCTTATCTTCGCCAGTCAATGGGGTTGCTGCATTAGAAGAGTTAACAATAGCCAGAGTGCCATCAACTTTCTTGACTAACCAAGTCCAACCAGAACCAAAGTTTTTCAGGGCTGCGTCAGTGAATTGCTGTTTGAACTCAGCAAAAGAGCCGAAAGCATTGTTGATAGCGTCTGCTACTTTTCCGGTTGGTTCGCCACCACCATTTGGTGACAGGCTATGCCAGTAGAAAGTATGGTTCCAAACTTGTGCTGCGTTATTGAAGATACCACCTTCAGATGTTTTGATAATCTCTTCCAGAGATTTTCCGGCAAACTCAGTATCTTTAATCAGATTATTCAGGTTTACAACATAAGCGTTGTGATGTTTGCCGTAGTGGTATTCCAGGGTTTCTGCAGAAATGTGTGGTTCCAGGGCATCTTTGGCATAAGGTAATGCTGGTAATTCAAAAGACATTGCATGCTCCTTTTTATTAATATCGGGTTTTTGGCTCCGCAAACCATGGCTTAGACACTAACCATGGGCAGGGCAAATTTAAGCTTATTATCGTGTTACTATTTTGATAATTATCTTAACAACTTTTCTGCTAAATAACAGGGAAAAAGATGCTATCACGCTGCGAACTGGTGCAGAACTAAACTTAACATGGATTGAATACAGTCAGTTGGAGTGGAAATATTTAATGATCATTTACTGCAAGTCATGGCAAAAATTTGCCATATAAAGTTCACGGTAGAAAAATTAGCGTAGAAAGTGGTATTCTGAATCAATCTTTATCTTATGCTAATAAATAGCGCTTGCAGTTTTTAAGGAAGCAAAAATGACTAATATAAACACTAACACGGTTACTGATACAACGGCTGATGCAGTCATTGAAAAAATCGAACGTCAGATCAGAGAAAACCCAATTCTGTTGTACATGAAAGGTTCACCAAAATTGCCAAGCTGCGGTTTCTCTGCACAGGCAGTTCAGGCCTTATCAGCTTGTGGTGAACGTTTTGCTTATGTGGATATTCTGCAAAATCCAGATATCCGAGCTCAATTACCTAAGTATGCTAATTGGCCGACTTTTCCTCAACTTTGGGTTGATGGTGAGTTGGTGGGAGGTTGTGACATTCTTGTTGAGATGTATCAACGCGGTGAACTACAAACACTGATCAAAGAGACTGCCGACAAGTATCGTGAGCAGGAATAAGGTCAGTTATTCATCTGAATAATGGCTACTTTTCATAGCCCCATACTTTAATTGGTATGGGGCTTGCTTTTTTAGGATTCGCAGCTGGCTGCATCAGTAGATGGTAGCGGCCAACCACCTAGACGTTTCCAGCGATTAACCAGTTCACAGAAAAGCAGGGCAGTTCGATCCGTATCATAAAGTGCGCTATGGGCCTGATTGCTGTCAAACGGAATTTCCGCTGTGATGCAGGCTTTGGCAAGAATTGTCTGGCCAAGAACCAAGCCACTGAGTGCAGCGGTATCAAAAGTAGCGAACGGATGGAATGGATTGCGTTTCAAACCAGCACGTTCAGCAGCAGCCATGACAAAACTGTGATCAAAATTGGCATTATGGGCGACCATAATTGCACGGTTACAATTCGTGTCTTTCATGCCCTTGCGGATCATTTTAAAAATTGCGTGCAAGGCAGTATATTCACTGACAGCGCCTCGCAAGGGGTTTGTAGGATCAATGCCAGTGAAAGCGAGAGCGGCAGGATCAAGATTAGCCCCTTCAAAAGGCTCGATATGAAAATGTAGCGTATTGGCAGGTGTTAGCCAACCATCTTCATCCATTTTTAAAGTAATTGCAGCAATTTCAAGCAAAGCGTCTGTACGCGCATTAAAACCAGCGGTTTCGACATCAATGACAACGGGATAGTAGCCACGAAAGCGCCCACTTAGCATATTTTGATCATTTTGATTAGACATCTGATTTTCAGTTCTTAGCTTCAGGATTCTATTTTTTAACTTTGGAATAGTGGGCATTATGACAAAATTTGGTGTGTCTTGCAGAAGTAATGCTTATTCGGTGGGGAATTAAAGGGCAAGATGCCCTTATTTAGGTATTTAAATAATTTCTAACTATAACTCGATAGTTATTGATAGAGTTAGTTGCCTAATGCATTGCTGGCACTTGAATTTTCGATGAGTTCAATCTTATAGCCATCAGGATCTTCAACGAATGCAATGACGGTTGTTCCACCTTTAACTGGCCCTGCTTCGCGAACTACTTTCCCTCCTGCAAGTTTGATGTGTTCACAGGTTGCTGCAACATCATCAACACCTAAGGCGATATGTCCAAATGCGGTTCCCATTTCGTAGTTTTCAACATCCCAATTATAGGTTAGCTCAATGACTGCGCCTTGACTTTCATCGGTATAACCAACAAACGCGAGAGAATACTTATACTCTGGATTTTCGCTGGTGCGAAGTAAACGCATACCCATTACCTGAGTATAGAAATCAATTGAGCGCTGCATGTTGCCAACCCGGATCATAGTGTGGAGTAAACGCATGATTACCTCTTGGTCTTTATAGTTTTATTGCGAAACATAGCTTTATTACAAAAACTTGGCTCACATATCTGCATATGATTGGTTAACTATAGCGTGTATAGATCAGATAATTCAAATTATCCGGTTTGTTTACCTTTAAGTTGTTACCATTTTATTTTGAAATGACAAGGGCGAAGTTTATACTGGTCAATAAACGGCCTCATTATGGGAATGCTTGATAAGCCTGGATGTAGGGGGATGAGATGGCTAAACAATTAGAATTTTTTGCTATTCCAAACCCTTGTCGGGGAGTTTGTGAATCTGATCCCCGTGGTTTTTGCCGAGGATGTTATCGTAGTAGGAAAGAGCGATTTATATGGACGAAATTATCGGATAGTGAAAAAAGAGAAATATTGCGGTTATGTCGTCAGAGAAAACTAAGAGAGCCGAGAAGAAAGGAAGAGGAAAGAAATATTATTCCAAGACAACCCGATTTATTTTAATTCCACTCTGAATTGGCTAAAAAATATCATTTATATGAATTATAGTTTAGGATGATCGCAAAAATAAGAAATATTACTAGCCATAAATGATATATTATTTATATTACATTTCTTTTATTTGACATAAGTCATTTCAAAATATCACTTCTGTTGTCTATCTTAATCATTTCAGTAAAAATTTCTTATTAAAGAATTATTTATTGAACAAAAAAGAAACTGTTTTGTTATCTTATTGTTTTTTATGTTATTTATTTTGATGTTATCAATCTCTGTAAGAGAAAAATGATATTAATGTAAAAATATATAGATTAGTACTTGGATGGCGGTTATTCTTATAGAACTTTAACCGAGTTGAAATGTATATATTTTGGGGGATTGTACTTTTTTTGTTGATATTTAAACTTACAATAGTTTAGTTGAAGGATTATTTTATACAGTTTATATCGTTGGTGGATTAATGCGCGATTTTATTCGGTGCGCCGTACAATTTCGCTCTTTAGGGCGACGAAGATGTCAACTTTAAGTAACAAGCCAACGCGATACTAATTAGGTAATTAGCGAAATTGCTGACTCTGCTAATGTAAGCATGATATAGAGTGCGTATCCATTATTCATATGAATAAACTGATTGGATAATTCATTGATGTTATATGAGTCTCTAATTATAAGGAGGGGTAATTGGAATTGACATTGGGATCAGATCTGGCACGTTTAGTCCGTATCTGGCGCGCTTTAATTGATCATCGTTTGAAACCGTTGAAATTAACTCAGACGCATTGGGTTACTCTATACAATATTAGTCAACTACCACCAGAGCAGTCCCAGATACAGCTCGCAAAAGCTATTGGTATTGAGCAACCATCTTTGGTGAGAACGCTTGATCAATTAGAAGAAAAGAAACTGATTACACGCCATACATGTGCCAATGATCGACGTGCAAAAAGAATCAAATTAACCAAAGAATCGGAAAACTTTATTAGAGAAGTGGATAGTGTTATTGGTTCTACAAGAAAAGAAATTTTGGAGGGAATTACTCATGATGAGTTAATTCTGCTTGCTTCTGTAATAAAGAAAATTGAAAAAAATATTAACCAATTGCACAAACAGGTAATATAAAAATTAATCTATAATAATAAAATCGCGGCCCAGATCTTGTTACTGGTAAACCGCGATTTTTTGTCTTGCGTTATTTAAACATTTTAGAGTGGTGATACAGTCAAAGAATCTCCGCTGTTTGCGATCCTGACACGTTGCCCTCTGCTGAATACGGTGCTGTCTAACTTTTGTACTATGATGATATTTTTTCCGCTGTCCATACGAATTTCTAGCTCAATACCTTTCGTTTGGTCTAAAGCACCTTCGATTCTTTGACCAGCCAGGCCGCCAGCAATAGCACCTGCAGCTGTGGCAAGCCTTTGACCAGAACCATCACCAACTGTATTACCTAGCAATCCTCCCAAAACAGCACCACCAATGAGACCTAACATATTAGGATCACCAGCTTGCTTGCCTTTAATCGTGATGGGGCGTACAGATAGAATGGTGCCATAAGTCACAGTTTGAGCTTGTTTGGCTTGACCAATAGAGTAAGTATCACTAGAAAGTGCTCCCATGTCTGCACAGCCAGACAACGTGGTTACTACAACTGCGCCAACCAGGAAACGTTTTAACATAATCACTCCTAATTTTAATGCCCGATAGGGAAGCTTGAGAATAAACTTATCACCAAGTGTTCGGCTACTATTCTCAGTAGTAGATACTATTGTTAGCAGCAGAACTAATAAATTTGCCGGCTACTAATAATGCATATTTACATATAATAAATGTTCACGATGAACTCTGAAAGGAATAATTCCTGACCAAAAGTTTAGCATGTTTTGTGAAGAGCTTTCCAAAACTCAGATTTTATCTCTGATAATGATCATTAAACATATATAGTCCGAATAGATGTGTTTTATAGTTTACGCAAGATTAAATGTAATCCACATGTTAAATGTGATCCATTATTTAATAGAGGAGTATTTATGAAGTCAGGACGTTATATTGGTGTGATGTCTGGCACCAGCATGGATGGGGTTGATGTTATTTTGGCGGAGATTAGTGATAAAATTGTTACTCAGCAAGTGAGTTATAGCCATCCTTTTCCGCAAGAGCTTAAGCAAAAATTGCTATCCATTTGTCAAGGACAGCAGACGACATTATCAATGGTCGGAAGATTTGACTATGAACTTGGCACTCTCTTTGCGGAAGCTGTTCAAGGGTTACTGAATAAAGCAGGGCTGACTGCAAATGATATTATAGCAATCGGATGTCATGGGCAGACCGTATGGCATGAGCCGGATGGTGAAAAACCTTTTACCATGCAAATCGGTGACAATAACCGTGTAGCAGCACTTACCAATATTACAACGGTCGGTGATTTCAGACGGCGTGACATGGCTTATGGTGGGCAGGGAGCTCCTTTAGTACCCGCATTTCATATGGCTGTATTGGGACATCCGACAGAAAGGCGGATTATTTTAAACATTGGCGGAATAGCAAATATCTCAGCACTTCTGCCTAACTCAGCCGTTAAAGGATATGATACCGGACCGGGCAATATGCTGATGGATGCTTGGACATGGCGGCATAAGCAGTTGCCTTACGATAAAGATGCACAGTGGGCCAGTGAAGGTACTGTTAATGAATCTTTACTCCAAAAAATGCTTTCTGATCCCTATTTCGCACGTACTGCACCGAAGAGCACAGGGCGTGAGTACTTTAATATGGCGTGGTTGGAGAAACAGTTGGCTGATTTCCCTGATGTTGCACCAGTGGATGTTCAAGCCACATTGGCTGAACTCACGGCTGTAAGCATTGCTCAGCAAATTATGTTGAGTGGTGGGTGTGACCGTCTTTTGGTATGTGGTGGCGGGGCGCGTAATCCACTCGTGATGAATCGGTTATCGGTTTTATTGCCGGGTACTGAAGTAGCTACGACAGACAAATATGGTTTGAGTGGTGACGATATGGAAGCACTGGCATTTGCCTGGCTGTCATTCCGAACAATGTCTGGGTTGTCTGGTAATTTACCATCAGTCACAGGGGCGGATAGAGAAACGATTTTAGGGGCAATTTACCCAGTTGTCAGATAATTGGTTGGATAATGGTCAGTTAACAGATGATCATTATTAGAAGACCGTTAGCTAACAGATAACAATGATATGCTAATACTCATTAATAAATCGAGAGTTAGAAATGTCAGAAAATAATGAAACAGATATCGCAGAACTGCGCCGTGAATATATACGTGGTGGGTTAAGGCGAAAAGATCTTACCGAAGAACCGATTGAACTTTTTGAACGTTGGTTAAAGCAGGCTTGTGAAGCGAAGCTCAGCGATCCGACGGCAATGTGTATTGCTACAGTAGATGAATATGGGCAGCCTTATCAACGCATCGTTCTATTAAAACATTTTGATACTAATAACTTGATATTCTACACCAATCTTGGCAGTCGCAAGGCAAAACATCTGGCCCAGAATAACCGGATTAGTCTCCACTTTCCCTGGTATCAATTGGAACGACAGGTCAGTTTTCTCGGCAGAGCTGAGCGTTTATCTCCGGTTGAGGTTGTAAAATATTTTCATAGCCGTCCGAGGGATAGCCAAATTGCAGCTTGGGCTTCCCAGCAATCCTCAAAGGTTTCAGCCAGAAGCATTTTGGAAGGGAAGTTTTTGGAGCTGAAACAGAAATTCCAAAATGGTGAAGTACCTCTCCCAAGTTTTTGGGGCGGATTTAAGGTCAAATTTGATTCAGTTGAATTTTGGCAGGGAGGTGCCCATCGTCTTCATGATCGTTTCCTGTATCAACGTGATGGTGATAAGTGGAATGTTGACCGTTTGGCTCCTTAAATTGCAAATTACAGCCAATCAGGCAGTGATTTGCAAAGTAGGGGAAATAATTACTGTTTTTAATACTGGCACTTATATGACTGGCGTTTTATGCTATAGCACTTGATTTATCACGAGATGCTTATATACCCAATAGGTTTCAAGTTGCAGCGTAGCTAACAAGGCGGCAACGTGAAAGAAGAGTATAGAAATATAAGCAAAGTATACAAACTGATGGAGTCATTAATGTCTAGCAATAACCTGATTAAACAACTGCAAGAGCGGGGCCTTGTTGCCCAGGTAACGGATGAAGAGGCGTTAGCTGAGAGACTGGCGCAAGGTTCGGTTTCTCTCTATTGTGGCTTCGACCCTACCGCTGACAGCTTGCACTTGGGCCATCTGGTTCCCTTGCTGTGTTTAAAACGATTCCAACTTGCTGGGCATAAACCTATTGCGTTGGTTGGTGGGGCGACAGGTTTGATTGGTGATCCAAGTTTTAAAGCAACTGAACGCAAATTGAACACAGAAACAACGGTCGAAGAGTGGGTTGAGAAAATTCGTAACCAGGTTTCCCCGTTCCTTAGCTTTGATGGTGAAAATGGTGCAGAATTAGCCAATAACTACGATTGGTTTGGTCAAATGGATGTGCTGACTTTCCTGCGTGATATCGGTAAGCACTTCTCCGTCAACCAGATGATCAACAAAGAAGCAGTAAAACAACGTCTTAACCGTGATGATGTTGGTATTTCGTACACTGAGTTTTCTTATAACCTATTGCAGTCTTATGACTTTGCAAATTTGAATAGAAAATATGGTGTTGAATTACAAATTGGTGGCTCAGACCAGTGGGGTAACATTACTTCAGGTATTGATTTGACTCGTCGCTTAAGCCAGAAACAAGTGTTTGGCGTGACCGTACCACTGATCACCAAGTCAGACGGAACTAAATTTGGTAAGACTGAAGGTGGGGCAGTTTGGTTGGATCCGAAGAAAACTAGTCCGTACAAATTTTACCAGTTCTGGATTAACACAGCAGATGCAGATGTTTACCGTTTCCTGAAATTCTTTACTTTCATGAGCATTGAAGAAATTAATGCGCTGGAAGAAGAAGATAAGAACAGCGGTAAAGCTCCACGTGCCCAATATGTACTGGCAGAACAAGTGACTGGTCTGGTGCATGGCGAAGAAGGGCTTGCAGCAGCGAAACGTATCACTGAGAGTTTATTTTCAGGAGCGATTGCTGATTTGACCGAAGAAGATTTCGCTCAATTGGCACAAGATGGAATGCCGACAATAGAACTTGAAAAAGGTGGGGATCTGCAACAAGCACTGGTCACCGCCGAATTTGTTCCTTCTCGTGGGCAGGCCCGTACCATGATTAGCTCTAATGCCGTTTCCATCAATGGTGAAAAACAATCCGAACCTATGTATGTATTTACGGATAATGATTGTTTATTTGGGCGTTATAGCTTATTACGTCGTGGTAAGAAACATTATTGCCTTATCAATTGGAAATAATTAACTGATATTATTAAGGGCAACGATAATGTTGCCCTTAATGTATCTGATGTCATTATAAATATTATCTATTCATAAATTAAAAATAATAAATTAGGTCTTATCATGAATAATGTTCTTTCAATTCAGTCTCATGTTGTCTTTGGTCATGCCGGAAACAGTGCGGCTGTTTTTCCGATGCGGCGTATGGGGGTGAACGTATGGGCATTAAATACGGTTCAATTTTCAAACCATACCCAGTATCCTCAATGGCGTGGTTATGTAATGCCGCCGGAACATTTGACTGAAATCGTGCAGGGAATTGGTGAAATTAATAAACTCGCATCCTGTGATGCAGTCCTGAGTGGTTATATTGGTTCTGCGGAGCAGGGAAATTATATCCTTGATATCGTGAAGCAGGTTAAAGAAGCCAACCCTGATGCATGGTATGTCTGTGACCCTGTCATGGGACATCCAGAAAAAGGATGTATAGTTGCTCCAGGCGTTGCTGAATTTTTATGTGATAAAGCCCTACCTGCCAGTGATGTTATTGCCCCTAATTTGTTGGAACTTGAAACATTGACGATGCGGAAAATTGGTAGCGTAGAACAAGCGATATCTGCTGCGCGTGAGTTATGTGAAAAAGGACCCAAGTTAGTATTGGTTAAGCATTTGAGTCGTGCAGGTTATCAGGCTGATTGTTTTGAAATGCTTTTGGTAACTAAAGAACATAGTTGGCACGTTAGCCGTCCATTAATTGATACAGGGGCACGTCAACCAGTTGGTGTTGGTGACTTAACGAGTGGTTTGTTTCTCGCCAATCTATTGAAAATCCCTTCTTTGACAAATGAAGCATTACAAGCTGCTTTAGAACATGTTGCAGCAGCGGTCTACGAAGTGATGCTGGAAACGCAAAAGAGTGAGGAATATGAATTACAGATTGTTGCCGCACAAGATAGGATAGTTACTCCAGAACATCAATTTCATGCTGTCAGAATAGACTAATAAAAAAACAGTCCCACCCATAATTTTATGGATGGAACTGTTTTTAACATACTATTACTTTAACTCTAACTCGTTCATGGCCGCAATGCTGAAGCCACCATCAACATGCAAGATCTCACCGCTAATACCGCCAGCCAGATCTGAACACAAGAAGGCAGCAGCATTACCGACATCCTCAGTTGTCACAGTGCGGCGAATAGGTGTAACCGCTTCACAGTGTGCCAGCATCTTCCGGAAGTCTTTGATACCAGAAGCTGCCAGAGTACGGATTGGGCCAGCAGAGATACCGTTAACACGGACGCCTTCAGCACCCATTGCATTTGCCATATAACGCACGTTTGCTTCCAGAGAAGCTTTCGCCAGACCCATGACGTTATAGTTAGGAATTGCACGCTCAGCACCCAAATAACTCAAGGTGAGCAGGGCAGAACCCGGATTCAGCATATTACGGCAGACTTTCGCCATTGCGACAAAGCTGTATGCGCTGATGTCATGGGCAATTTTGAAACCTTCACGGTTAACAGCGTTAACATAATCACCATCAAGCTGGTCAGCTGGCGCATAACCGATAGAGTGAACAAAACCATCAAATTTAGGCCATACTTTGCCTAATTCAACGAACAATGCGTCGATACTTTCATCCTCAGCCACGTCACATGGCAGAACGATATCTGAATTCAGTGATGCGGCGAATTCTTCGACACGAGGTTTCAACTTGTCATTTTGGTAAGTGAAAGCCAGCTCTGCTCCTTGATCGTGCATTGCCTTGGCAATTCCATAAGCAATAGACAGTTTGCTGGCGACGCCAGTAATGAGAATGCGCTTGCCGGTCATGAAACCCATAGCAGTATCCTTATTGTTCTTTATGATCAAAATTGTTCTTTGTGATCAAACACCAAAAGTCATGGAAAAACAGAAATAATAAATCTCTAACCATGACTACGGTATTTATGGTGAATAAACGGGGATGATTCTACCATGCCGGAGGAAAATGTGGTGAGTTTCCCATTCTGTTCCGATCAGTGATTAAAATACATCCAATAAAAGCATTAGGTGATATCTTGTCGCCATGCTTCAGCAGACAGGGCTTCACCAAAATGGCTGGCTATCAATTTGCGGGTAATATCATGCAGCGGAGAAGCCAGAACCTCCGCTGTATTGCCACGCTCGACAACTTCCCCTTGATGCATTACCAGCACTTGATCACTGATATGTTTCATCATACCGAGATGCTGGGTGACATAAATATATGAAATACCGTGTTTTTCCTGTAATTCCAGCATCAAGTTGATGATTTGAGAACGCATTGACAGATCAAGGGACGCCAGGGCTTCGTCTGCAACAATGATTTGTGGTTGCAATATTAGAGCCCGTGCCAAAGCCACACGCTGTTTCTGCCCTGATGCGAGCATATGTGGGTAATAATTGGCGTGATCTGGCAGTAAACCAACTTGACGCAATGTTTGGTTGATACGTTTTTCCCGTTCGGAGGGAGATAACTTCGTATTCAAAATTAACGGCATGTCCAGAATCTGACCAATGCGCTGACGAGGATTCAGTGATGTGCTGGGATCTTGAAAAATCATGCGAATGCGCTGGCTACGGTAGCTATAATCCCCGTAAGACAGCTTATGAGCGTTAATCAGAATTTCACCTGAAGTCGGTTCAATAACCCCTGATAACATTCTAGCTAGTGTGGATTTACCGGAACCATTTGCTCCAAGGATAGCGAGGGTTTTTTTTGGTTGCAGGGTAAAGCTCACTGGTTTTACGGCGTCGAGTTGATGACGGCGAAATAGTCCGGTTCGATAGCGAAATGTTTTAGTCAGGTTTTTCACTTCCAGCAATGTCTCAACCACTTACGGTTCCTCCATATTCAAAGGGAAATGGCAGGCGAATGCATGGCCCTTAATCACCCGTAGCCGTGGGGTTGCAATACAGGTTTTTTGTGCATAAGGGCAACGTGGTCCCAAACGGCAACCTACCGGTAAATGTTCCAGTGATGGAATAACTCCAGACAGCGTGTTTAACCGACTTTTGTGTGGTAACGGACTGCCAAAATCAGGAATTGAACGGATCAGCGCTTGCGTATAGGGATGGTAAGGTTTCACCAGCAATTCATCCGGTGTAGCGCTTTCCACTGTCTGACCGCAATACAGCACATTGATGCGTTTGACCAGTTTACTCATCATTTGCAGGTCATGACTGATTAACAGGATAGTCATGTTGTTGTTCTGATTGAGGCTTGACAGCAAACGGAATATTTGTGCCTGTGTCGTTGGTTCCATTGCATTGGTTGGCTCATCGGCAATCAGCAATCGTGGCTGGTTGGCAAGTGCAATGGCAATCATCACTTTTTGACATTCACCTTCTGTTAATTCATAAGGGTAACTGTGCATGATGTCAGAGTGATCTTTAATACCAACACGGTGCAACAACTCAATTGCACGACGTTTTCGCCAATTAAATCTCTGCCACCAACGGCCTTTATAAGTCCATCCAGGAATAGATTGAATAATTTGTTTACCAATATTTTCGGATGGATCGAGACATGACTGTGGCTCCTGAAAAATCATTGAAATATTGTGACCAATCACCTTACGGCGCTGCCGTGGTGTCAGGCGCAATAAATCAATATCGTTAAAACGGAAACGATCTGCGGTGACTTTCAGGTTATCTTTTGTGACACCACAAATTGCTTTGGCAATCAAACTCTTGCCGGAGCCTGATTCGCCAGCCAAACCCAATATTTCACCTTCTGTCAGTGAAATACTCATTCGGTCAACAGCTTTGACGGGACCTTCTGCCGTCATGAATTCAATGGTAAGGTTTCGAATATCAAGCAATGGCATCATTCGACTCCTGCGTTAATAGCGCGGTGCAGACCGTCACCCAGTAAGTTAACCAGCAGGACACTGAGCATAATTGCTGCTCCGGGTAACATAACAGTCCAGGGGGCAGCATAGATCAATTCTAATGAATCTCCCAGCATAGCTCCCCATTCGGGGGATGGCAGTTGTGCACCAAGATTGAGAAATCCCAGTGCGGCAATATCAAGAATAGCGATAGAGAGGGTACGGGTTAATTCACTGACTATCACCGCAGTGATATTAGGGAGAACGGCATAACGTAAAATATGGTAGTTTGAAGCACCATCCAGACGCGCTGCAATAATGTATTCTTTATCCAGTTCGTCATGCACAGCAGTATAAACGGTACGTACTATTCTTGGTAGCAATGCCAGAAAAACGGCAATCATGGCATGGTGCAGGCTGGCGCCAACAAAAGCAACAACAATGATAGCCAGTAGCAATGAAGGAATAGAGAGCAAGGTATCAAGAATATGGTTCATAACCGCCGATCTCAAACCATGAGTCATGCCGGCAATGTTACCGATGATTAATCCTGCAATGGCTGCTGCCGCAGTGACCACCAATGCTCCCCCAAATGTGGAAGATGTGCCAATCAATAGGCGGCTGAAAATATCACGGCCGAGATCGTCAGTTCCAAGGAAAAAGGCGACATTACCGTGATGCGACCATGAAGGTGGCATAAGTTGGGACATGAATTGTTGGTCAAGCCGATATGGGGCGAAAAGATCGCCCAACAGGCACAGTGCAATTAAAATTAACACCCCATAAAAACCTGTCATTGCTAATATATCAGCATAGAAAAACCGCCAGATAACTCTCAATGGCGACGGCATTTTCTTTTCTCGGTAAAAATTATCTAACGGCATACCATTCCTTATGCTTCAGGGGATTAGCCATCGCGCCAATAATATCTGTCAGAATATTAACGGAAATAACCAGTGTGCCTACCACCATGACGCCCGCCGAGATTGCGGAATAATCCTGCTGGCGGATGGCGCTGATGAGCCAGCGCCCTAAACCTGGCCAGTTAAAGACTTGCTCTGTCACCATAGCTAATGTGAGCATGGTTGAAAATTGTAACCCCAACTTAGGGATGATGGGCGGCAAGGCATTATGCAATAAATGGCGACGAATGATAGTTAGCCGTGATAAACCGCGTGTTGCTGCTGATTTGATATAATTTTCGCCTGAAACTTCTTCTGCACTATTGCGCATCAAACGGATAACTTCAGTAGTAGGAGCAACGGCCAGCGTGATAACGGGCAGAACCATATGCAGAATAACGCTCATGATCATTTCATTGCGGTAAGGCGCCTTTGACAGCCAGGCATCAATCAGTGCAGAACCCGTGACAGGCTCCATCCGATAGAGTAAGTCGAATCGTCCTGAGACAGGCAGCCAGCCCAAATACAGTGAAAAAAGCAGGGTCAGCAGTAACGCCAGCCAGAAAACCGGAATGGAAAAACCACATAGGGCGAATGTACTGATAATGATATCTACTTTTTTGTTGCACCAGACGCCAGCAATAATTCCAAGAGGAATACCGATTAACAATGCCATGGAAAAAGAGAGGACACACAGTTCCATCGTGGCAGGGAGAACAGTATACAGTTGTTCAATAATTCGTTCCCCATTAATTCTGGAAATACCAAAATCCCATTGGAGCAAGCTACGGAAATAGTAGACATAGGCATCTGATAGTGATGCGCCACTCAAGGCACCATGAGGTGTGAAATACATCAGGCTGAAACTGATTAATGATAGAAAAAACAACGTCACAACCAGAAGCAATAAACGACGCAGGATATAAATAATCATTTGCTTCCCTTTTTATTTTCATCAGGAACGGAGGCTTCCTGTTCGCGGTAGACTTTGTCAAAGGAACTATTGCCAAACGGGCTGAGCACCAATCCTTGAATGTTATAACGAGAGATTTGTAGACGCATCGAATAAGCCAGTGGCAATACAGGCAGTTGCTGCGCGAGGATTTCTTGTGCAACATGATAATTTTTGATGCGTGAAGCAAGTTGTTGATTTAATAAGGCCTCATGAAGAGCATCATCAAAAGCTGAGTTACACCAACGGCTCAGATTCGTTTGCGACGCAATGGCGGCACAACTCAATAATGGGCGGAAAAAACTATCAGGATCGTTGCTATCAGTAGACCAGCCTGCCAGCGTCATATCATGGGTTTTATCCATGAGTTGGTTTTCCTGAAAACGGCCTTCGACGGGACGGATAGACATCTTAATACCAACTTGTGCCAAATCGGCCTGAATCAGCTCCGCCATTTTCAGAGGGCTTGGGTTATAGGATTGTGAAGCCGTTGGAACCCATAAAGTTAATTCCAACCCACTTAATCCCAGCTCATTTAACATCTTGCGGGATTTTTCAGGATTGTATTCGGTGATTTCAGCACGATTATCATACGCCCATGATGCACGAGGTAAAATAGAGGCCGCCGTCTCTGCCGTACCATAGTAAATGGATTTCATCAGGCGTTGGTTATTGATGGCGTAAGCAATGGCTTGACGAACGGCTAACTGATCCAATGGTGGTTTACTGGTATTAAAAGCGAGATAAGCGATATTCATGCCTGAACGTAGTGTCTGACGCAGATTTGGATCCTCGTGCAAAATATTCCACTGATTAGCATCGGGATAAGCCAGTACATCGCATTCACTTGTGAGCAATTTTGAGATCCGACCAGTGCCGCCCGCACCAGTGTCTATCACAACCTGTTCCATGCGCGGTTTACCTTTCCAATACTTATCATGGCGGACAAGGCGGATAAATTGGTCCATCTGATAATCTTCCAGCATGAAGGGGCCGGTTCCGACAGGTTTCCAATCTATTTGCCCCTGTCTATTTGTTTGCTGCAATTTTTCAGCATATTCCTGGGACAATATAGGAGCATAGTGGGTTGCCAGGTGCCAGAGAAAAGAAGCATCGGGTGCATTAAGGCGAAATTCGACAGTATATTGGTTGATTTTCCGAATATCCTTAACTGAATCACCAAATTGCAAACTGTCAAAATAGGGATAATGACCACCATTAACATCATGATAATCATGTGTCTTATCGAAAACACGGCGGAAACTGAAAACAACATCATCCGCGTTCATTGCACGGGTTGGTGTAAACCAATCGGTTGATTGGAAAGCAACATTATGACGCAGGTAAAGGCGATAAGTTGCCCCGTTATCCCGCACTTTCCAATTAGTAGCCAGTTCAGGAACCAGACGATAGGTAAGAGGATCAACGCCCAGCAAGCGATTGTAAATCTGTGCAGCAAGCGTATCCACGGTCAAGCCGCTGATAGCCATTTGCGGGTTAAACGTATTCAAATTGCCATTAACGCAATAAATAAAACCGTTCTGCCGTAAGGATGTCGATATATGAGGCAGACTTTCCGAGGTACTGTTTGGCCTCGATTCTGGAATCATTTTAGTCGGTTCTGGAATGGGTTCCGCAGCAGTTTCTGGAGTAGCATTGCTGGTCGCCAGAGTAGGGGCGGAAATCAATAATATCATCCAGTAAATCAAATAACGCATATAAAATGCCAGTCATAAAAAAGAGTTTGGCCATTGTAACTTAATTAACGCTTTCTGCTCAAAAACAACGGACAGATCACGATAATGAGAAAAATTCTCAATAAAATGCTTTACAAGTGTAATTGATAAGTATTATCATTCGCATGTGCTTTCAGGGAGACACCTTGTAATAGCAAGTATGTATCTCAAATAAGGCACGACATTGCTCACATTGCTTCCAGTATTTTTATTAGCCGGCTCGGGTGCCGGCTACTTTTTTTCTACTATCTTCTTTATCTGTCTACTCTACCTTGCCATTAACATCAATACCGTATTTTTTGATTAACCCGCGGAACTGGTGGTAAGTCAAATTAAGTTTGTCAGCGGCCTTTTTCTGATTAAATTGGCTTTCTGTCAAAGCTTGTATGATTAAACTCTTTTCGCTGTCGTTTTGCCACTGTCTTAAATCGAGAGGTAATTTGGGAAGGAATTCATTGATCATCTTACTCTCAGTGGATGGGAGAACAGTTTGCTGTGATGGTGAAAAGGGGTTGATGACGATCGTGTTTAATTCATTTTCACTATTACCATGCCGATAAATAGAGCGTTCGATGACATTTTTTAATTCGCGAACATTTCCAGGCCAGTGGTAGGAAAGTAACTGTTGTTTGGCTTCGTCAGTAAATCCGGGGAAAAATGGCAGATCTAACTCACGGCACATCTGAATCGCAAAATTCTGTGCCAGTAACATAATATCCTGTTGCCGTTGGCGCAGTGGTGGGATATGAACCACGTCGAACGCGAGTCTGTCGAGCAAATCAGACCTGAATTTCCCACGGGCAGCCATGGCAGGTAAATCTTCGTTGGTGGCACAGATCAAGCGTACATCAACTTGTAATGACTGAGTACCGCCAACACGCTCCAGGTGACCATATTCAATGACACGCAGTAATTTCTCCTGTACTTGCATGGGGGCAGTAGCGAGTTCGTCAAGAAACAAGGTTCCGCTGTCGGCTCGCTCAAAGCGCCCTTGGTGTTTTGAACGAGCACCCGTGAATGCACCCGCCTCATGACCAAATAGTTCTGAGTCAAGCAGATTTTCATTGAGTGCTGCACAGTTCAGGGAAATGAAAGGGCCTTGCCAACGTGGAGAAAGATAGTGTAAACGTCGGGCAATTAACTCCTTACCTGTTCCTCGTTCTCCCAGAACTAAAACAGGTTTGTTCAACTTCGCTAATGCGGAGACTTGTTCCAAAATTTCAATAAAACAATTTGCTTCACCTAATAGGTTGTCAATGAACTGGGGCATGGTATTTTTCGCCAAAAATTGGTTAATTTGACTAAGTTAGCTAATTGTAATAAAAAAGCAAAGAAAAAATTATATTAGTAATTTCAATTGGATAAGAAAAACAAAAAAGTTGGCATGTATCTTGTATTTAGTTAAGTGCCTTACCGTGTATCTTATATCCATATTTAACAATACACAGGCATAACATATATACATTCTAATGAAAGAGGTTTATGACTATGGGGATTTTTTCTCGTTTTGCTGATATCGTGAATGCCAATATCTCTTCTCTGCTGGATAAAGCAGAAGATCCACAGAAAATGATCCGCTTGATGATTCAGGAAATGGAAGACACACTGGTGGAAATCCGCTCGACTTCTGCCCGTACCCTGGCAGAGAAAAAGCAGCTTTTGCGCCGTATCAACATGGGTGAAAACCAAATCGATGGCTGGCAAGAGAAAGCTGAATTGGCACTAAGCAAGGGTAAAGAAGATTTAGCGCGTGCAGCGTTAATTGAAAAACAGAAAGTCAGTAGCTTAGTTGAAACGCTAACACACGAATTGTCCATTCTGGATGAGACACTGGAACGCATCAAAGGCGAAGTGACTGAGCTGGAAAATAAATTGACAGAAGCGCGTGCGAGACAACAATCATTGGCACTGCGTCATCAGGCCGCAGCATCTTCGCGCCAGGTACGCCGTCAGTTGGATAGTGGTAAAATCGATGAGGCAATGGCGCGCTTCGAACAGTTTGAACGCCGGATAGATCATATGGAAGCGGAAGCAGAAGCTTTTGGATTAGGTAAACAGAAATCACTCGATCAGCAATTTGCAGAATTGAAGGCAGATGATGAAATCAGTGCACAATTAGCGGCCTTGAAAGCTAAAATGAATATCAAAGATTCTCAATGATGACATATGTCATACATAACTAAGGAAAGATAATGGGCTATATATTTCTTGGTATCCCGCTGATCATTTTTGTGCTTTTTGTCTTACCCATTTGGTTGTGGCTGCATTACAGCAACCGCAACAGCAATCGGGATCAGTTAGGGAACAGTGAAATTCAGCGTTTAGAACAGTTGACCGAGAATGCCAGGCGTATGCAAGAACGGATCAAAACGTTAGAAGATATCCTTGACGCAGAGCATCCAAATTGGAGACAGTCATAATGTCAAATCAATACCGTCGAAAATTTTACCGTCTGCCAGAGCAGGGGGTAGTTAAAGGAGTTTGTGCCGGGCTGGCAGACTATTTTGACGTACCTGCTCCGCTTATTCGTACTATCGCGGTATTATCGCTGTTCTTTGGTCTATTTGGCATAACGGTATTGGCTTATATTATCTTAACCTTTGTCATGGATCCCGCACCTGCGGGATATTCAGCAGAGGAAAAGTATAGAGGGCCATCATCACAGAAGATGTTGGACGAAATAGATTACCAATTGAAGACAAGCGAAGCACGTTTGCGTCAAATGGAACGCTATGTGACTTCTGATACTTACAATGTGCGCAGCCGTTTCCGCCAGCTCTGAGCGCAGTGGATAGCATGGGATCTGGTCTGTAACAGCGGAAATAAGATTAAATTTTGCCAAGGTTACAGGCCGGATGAGACTGATTCACGGTATTCCCATTTAGGAGAAACATGAAACGGTTGCAAAACGAACTAACAGCTCTCGTTAATCGTGGAATGGACCGTCATTTGCGACTGGCGGTAACAGGATTAAGTCGCAGTGGAAAAACCGCATTTATTACTTCCTTGGTAAACCAACTTTTGCATATTCACGGTGGAGCCAGATTGCCGCTGTTTTCTGCCGTGCGCGATGGGCGTTTGCTTGGTGTGAAGCGGGTGCCACAGCGAGATTTTGGGGTGCCTCGTTTTACCTATGATGAAAATATAACAGAATTATATGACACACCTCCTCACTGGCCGACGCCAACGCGTGGCGTGAGTGAAATACGCTTAGCATTGCGTTATCGTTCTGAAGATTCCCTGTTTCGTTACCTCAAAGAAACTACCCCCCTTTATCTGGAAATTGTCGATTATCCGGGCGAATGGTTATTGGATTTACCCATGCTGGAACAAAACTACCTGGCGTGGTCACGGCATATGCACGGATTACTGAAAGGGGAAAGGGCGAATTGGGCTAAGTCATGGTTAGCGTTATGTCAGCAATGTGATCCACTAGCGCCTGCTGATGAAAATTTACTTGCCAAAATCGCTCAGGCTTATACGGATTACCTGCATCAATGTAAGCAGCAGGGTTTTTACTTTATCCAACCTGGCCGTTTTATCTTGCCGGGTGATCTGGCGGGAGCACCCGCGCTGCAATTTTTCCCGTGGCCAGATATTGACAGGATCGGGGAACCACAACTGGCAAGGGCGGATAAACACACCAACATAGGCATGTTGCGCGAGCGTTTTGCTTATTATTGTGATCATATCGTTAAAGTGTTTTATAAAGAGCATTTTCTGCGTTTTGATCGGCAGATAGTTTTGGTGGATTGCTTGCAACCATTGAATAGTGGCCCGCAAGCATTCAATGATATGCGGCTTGCATTGACACAACTTATGCAGAGTTTTCATTATGGTAAACGAACACTGTTTCGTCGTTTATTCTCGCCTTGCATCGATAAATTGCTGTTTGCTGCCAGCAAAGCTGATCATATTACGCCAGATCAACATGCCAATCTCGTTTCACTCTTACAACAATTGGTACAGGAAGCGTGGCAAAATGCAGCGTTTGAAGGGATCAGCATGGATTGTGTGGGACTTGCATCTGTTCAAGCAACAGAGAGCGGCATTGTTATGCATAAAGGTGAAAAAATCCCGGCCATCAAGGGCAATCGCTTGTCAGATGATAAGTTATTGACATTTTTTCCGGGAGAAGTGCCACAGCGCTTGCCGAATAGTGAATTCTGGCAAAAACAGGGGTTTAATTTCGAATCCTTCCGGCCAAAACCCGTCGATGTTAACACACCGTTACCCCATATTCGCATGGATAGCGTGATGGAATTTTTATTGGGAGACAAACTAACATGACCGAACCGTTGAAACCGCGAATGGATTTTGACGATCTTGTACAAACAGCGTCCGAACCACCACTAAAAGCAAAAAAAGAATTCACTGAGCAGGAAAAAGAATTCTATCCGGTTATGTCAGAACTAGAAGTGGAAGAGAAGGAAAGCGAATTTGAAGGTGCGGTGAATGCAGCACTGAAACCGAAACACAGTTTTTGGCGAAAAGTTTTTTCCGGTGCTGTACTGCTGTTGGGGATGAGTGTTGCCGCACAGTGTGTTCAATGGATATACCAGGCATGGCAGCAGCATGATTGGATTGCTCTGGGGATCGCAGCGGCAGGCAGCATGATTGTGTTGGCGGGTATAGGCAGTGTGATCAAAGAATGGCGACGCCTTTACTATTTGCGGCAGCGTACAGAAGAGCGAGATACTGCAAAAACGCTATTGCAAAGCCACGGCATCGGCAAGGGAAAACAATTTTGTGAAAAATTAGCAGAACAGGCCGGAATTGATCAACAACATCCAGCATTACAGCGTTGGCAGGCTGCTGTGCATGAAACCCACAATGATCGTGAAATTGTCATGCTGTACAGTAAATTAGTTCAGCCGGTCTTGGATATACAAGCCAGGCAAGAGATCAGCCGCTCAGCTGCGGAATCAGTTTTGATGATCGCGGTCAGTCCATTGGCTATCGTGGATATGGCTTTTATTGCGTGGAGAAACATTCGACTCATTAATCGTATTGCAGTGCTTTATGGCATCGAGTTAGGTTATTTCAGCCGCATTCGCTTATTTCGGCTAGTATTGCTGAATATTGCCTTTGCAGGAGCATCAGAATTAGTCAGAGAAGTGGGTATGGACTGGTTGTCACAGGACATTGCAGCTCGTCTTTCTGCACGTGCTGCACAAGGGATTGGTGCAGGGTTGCTTACAGCCCGTTTGGGCATCAAGGCAATGGAATTATGTCGGCCTTTGCCATGGATTGATGGAGATAAACCGAAGTTAGGAGATTTTCGTCACCAATTACTTACTCAGCTTAAAAGTACGTTACCAATGAAAAACAAAAGAACAGCCAAAGATACAGATACCGGCAAAGTAACAAATTAATAGCGTTTGTCATACCAGAGTGACATCTTACTTTCTTGTAAACTTTTGCTGACAAGGGCTTCATCTATTGGATAGTAACGGGTAACATTTCAGACAGTTAAGAACATCGTGTAAATAAGGTCAAAAAAATGCGATTGGAAGTTACTTGTCAGGATCGAATTGGGTTAACCCGCGAATTACTTGATTTACTGGTTTTACGAAATATTGACCTGAAAGGAATTGAAATTTCTCCTACACGTCGTATTTACCTTAATTTCACTCAAATTGATTTCAATATTTTCCGTGAGTTGATGGCAGAAATTCGCCGTATCAATGGCGTCATTGATGTCAGAACAGTTGCCTTTATGCCGTCAGAGAAAGAGCATAGGGCGATGTGGATGCTGTTGGAATCAGTTCCTGAACCTATCTTTTCTATTGATATGAAAGGCAGTGTTGAACTGGCTAACTCCGCAGCTTTGGCATTGTTTGGTGTCAGTAAAGAAAAAATTAGCCAAAAAAACATTGGTCATTTGATTAGCAATTACAATTTCCTTAGCTGGCTTGAAAGTGAGCATCATCAACTACATTCAGCACAACTATCCATTAAAGGGCAAGATTATGGAATGAATATTATTCCTATGCAATTAACGGATGAAAATCAGGTTGTTAGGTGTGTAGGAGCTGTAATTATGTTGCGTTCTGGTGAACACCATCCTGAATCACCACGCAAAAAATTAACCGTAAATGATGATGACGCTTTTGAACAGATTATTGCTGTCAGCCCTAAAATGATTCATGTCGTTGAGCAGGCCCGTAAAATGGCAATTCTTGATGCATCCTTGTTGCTTGTCGGTGAGACAGGAACAGGAAAAGATGAATTTGCTAAAGCTTGTCATTTGCGCAGTGCAAGGGGAAAACAGCCTTTTCTTGGATTAAATTGTGCTTCCATGCCGGATGATGTTGTAGAAAGCGAGCTGTTTGGTTATGCGGCGGGAGCCTATCCCAATGCATTGGAAGGTAAAAAAGGTTTTTTTGAACAAGCTAACGGTGGGACGGTTTTATTAGATGAAATTGGTGAAATGTCGCCGCAGATGCAGATAAAATTACTTCGTTTCTTGAATGATGGAACTTTCCGTCGTGTCGGTGAAGAAAATGAAGTTAAGGTGAATGTCCGAATCATTTGCGCCACTCAGAAAAACTTAATTGAGTTGGTACAAAAAGGAGAGTTCCGTGAAGATCTCTATTATCGGTTAAATGTCTTAACCATCACATTACCTCCTTTGCGGGAACGTCAGGCGGATATCATGCCATTGACGGACTATTTTGTAACACGTTTTGCGCAAGAACAGGGCTTGCATAAACCTAAGTTCTCTGCTGACTTAGAGCAATTTTTGTGTGGTTATCATTGGCCAGGCAATGTCAGACAGCTTCGCAATGCGATATATCAGGCATTGACTCAACTTGAGAATAATAAGCTAAGCCCGCAGGATATCCGGCTACCTGAACCAGAGGCTGAAGTAACATTTAATGAAGATATTCTGGTGGGTTCTTTGGATGAAATCAGCAAGCGTTTTGAACGCTCTGTGTTGACACGTCTTTATCGTCATTATCCCAGTACGCGTAAGCTGGCAAAACGGCTTGGCGTTTCTCACACGGCAATAGCTAATAAATTACGCGAGTATGGACTGAGTGGTAAGAAACACTTAGTTGAACATGAAGACGATGAATAATAACTGAAATATTACTGCGTTTAACAATATATTATATATAAAATAAGATGGCGACGATAAAATAATTAATTGTGATTTTATCGTCGCCAGGAAATAAGCTTTAAAGACTAAGTCTTAAAAAATGCGTTGCTGTGTTAAAAAACAAAAGCAATTATAAAATAATTATTTCAATGCGGCTAATGCGCTGTCATAATCAGGTTCATTGGTGATTTCATCGACCAATTGGCTATAAATAACTTGGTTATTTTCATCCAAAATAATAACAGCGCGAGCAGTCAGTCCACCTAATGGACCTTCGCTTATTGCAACGCCGTAATCTTCCTGAAATTTCCCGCCACGCAGTGTAGAAAGCGTGACAACATTAGACAGACCTTCAGAACCACAGAAACGAGACTGAGCAAAAGGCAAGTCTGCTGAAATGCACAGTACGACAGTATTATCTAATTCGCTGGCAAGTTGGTTGAATTTACGGACAGATGTGGCACAAACACCGGTGTCAATGCTTGGGAAAATATTAAGCACTTTACGTTTACCTGCGTAGTGGCTCAATGTTACATCAGCAAGATCTTTAGCGACTAGCGTGAATTCTTTTGCTGTCTGACCTGCTTGTGGAAAATCTCCGTTAACGGTGATATCACCACCTTGAAACTTGACTGTTTGTGTCATGGTTTAATCCCTCTATAAAGTAAACTACGCCGTCAGTGTAAAGGAATAGTGGGATCTTGCCCACAAAAATAGATGCAATATTCATGAAATACTCTCCCTTCCTTTAATTAACAATGTCTTATAATTTATTTTTAGGGTAATTATTAGACAAATAAGGCAAAAATATCATCAAAATATACAATTAAGCATGAAGAAATCAGCACGAAACTTAAGTACAAACAAGGAGCAGATGTGGAAACGATCTATGGCTCGGTATTTAAAGGTTCAAATGCAATTTATGCCTGTCAATTAAATGGCAAGGGCGGTATTACGGCATTTGGGGAAGATTCACTCGTAACATCAGCGCAGCCAGTTTGGCAACATCTTGATTATAAAAATCCAGATAGTCATCAATGGATCATGAATACAACCTTGCTGCCGTTTCCGGTAAAGGAGGGGTTAGTGAATGATAATATTCGGCCAAAGGTACTGCGTACAGGTGAAGGCACTTTGATTACCTTGAGATCGGTGAACCGCAATAATAATGCGCGCCCCGATCATCTGGTTTCGTTTCGCATCTATATTAATGACAAAATGATTATCTCCAGCCGACATCGAAAAATTCATTCCATCGATCAAATTTTGGATGATCTGCATAACGGTGTTGGTGCGAAAAGTACGGGGAATTGGTTGGTAGAAATAGCGGGCGCCATTACTGATGAAGCTAATGACTTTATTGAAGAGCTACATGACAACCTGATTGAGTTTGAAGATGATATTTTGGAGCAGAAAGTTCCTGGTCGTGGAGAATTAGTATTACTGCGTAAACAGTTAATCGTTCTGCGCCGATATATGGCACCACAGCGGGATATTTTTATCCGTTTGGCCAGTGAGAAATTACCCTGGATGAACGATGAAGAGCGCCGTTTAATGCAGGAAATTGCTGACCGATTGGGAAGGGGAATCGATGATCTTGATGGTTGTATTGCCCGAACTGCAGTTCTTGCCGATGAAATCACTTCCATGATGGCGGATGCCATGAACCGCCGTACTTACATGATGTCTCTATTGGCGATGGTATTCTTGCCTACTACCTTTTTGACGGGATTATTTGGTGTCAACTTGGGGGGAATACCAGGCAATGAGTATCGCTTTGGATTCGGTTTGTTCACTCTTTTATTGTCATTATTGATGGTGGCTTTTGCGTGGTGGTTAAGGCGAAGCAAATGGCTATAGGGTTTGAGATAAATCAATAACTGATACCTATAATTAAGGCATTATAGGTTCCGCAGGTGAATACAACGTTGAACGTTGAACGTTGTGCTCCATAATTGTAGTTTTTCTCATATTGAGTTAGTTTTGCACAGAATGATTGCTCATTAATTATGCCGATACTTGTTTTAGTATCGGCTATTTTTTGACAGAGTGTGAGCAGCCTGGACAAAAACGGCTTATTTTTAAATGTTTGTCACATCAATAAACATTGATTCATCAATATTCGTTGACGATACCACTGCTTCGTTAAAAGCATACTCTTCCCTTTCCCCCTCACGATGTAATGGCAAGTTGACAAAGTCGAAAATAGTTTTGTCTGCCAGTTGGCTTGGGCTAACATTTTGAATAGACTTGAAAATATTTTCCACTCTGCCTGGTGTTTTCTTATCCCAATCTACCAGCATTGCTTTGATTGCTTGCCGCTGTAGGTTTTCCTGGGAACCGCATAAATTGCAAGGAATGATTGGGAATTTTTTGCTTTCCGCATACTGAATCAGGTCTGTCTCCCTGCAATATGCCAGCGGCCTTATGACGACATTACGGCCATCGTCAGAGCGTAATTTGGGTGGCATCGCTTTCATACGGGCACCATGGAACATATTCAGAAACAGCGTTTCAACGATGTCATCAAGATGATGCCCAAGTGCAATCTTTGTTGCCCCGATTTTTTCTGCAAAAGAATAGAGAGTGCCGCGACGTAGTCTTGAACACAATCCACAGGTAGTTTTGCCTTCAGGGATTTTTTCTTTAACCACTGAGTAGGTATCTTTATCGACAATGTAGTAGGGAATATCCAGGCTTTCAAAATATTGGGGTAAAATATGCTCAGGAAAACCAGGCTGTTTCTGATCAAGGTTCACTGCAACTACTTTGAATTTTATTGGTGCCGCTTTTTGCAGATTCAACAGGATATCTAACATCGCGAATGAATCTTTGCCACCACTGATACATGCCATTACAACATCATTGTCTTCAATCATATTGTAATCAATGATGGCATTACCAACGTTTCTCCTCAGGCGTTTCTGGAGTTTGTTGAATTCAAGTGTCTCTTTTCTCGTATCTTTTTGATTCATTGCGACTTCTCACATTGCCGATTATACCGGTTGTAGATTTTCTATACGGATCCTTTGCAGGGGCTGGATTATACGGATTTTTCTTTTTGTTTGAAACATATCTGTGACCAACAAATTTCAACCATATACTGAGTGTTGTTGTGAAAGGACACGTTACCGTAGTTGTTAGCAATGAAGGAAGCGTTAATAGCGACTGGAAAAGTACTTACAGTCGAAAATATGAGGCCAGCACTACTGGCCTCACTAAGTTAATTGTAATTAAGTTAACCTATATTGATATATTGTCTTTAATTGACAATGTGTTAATTATTTCTGTACTAATAATGGAAACATGTTCAATAATATTTTCATGATAACAATTATCAATCAACTTAATTACTAATGGATTGGTTGCCCATTGTGAGATGTTGTTATCTGGTATTTTGGTTATCAATTGACTCATCGTAAGTCCTATTTCATCTTTATGATGTGGATTTGCTTGACCAGCTTTAAATAAAATGATGTTTGTATATGATAAATTACCGCTTAAATTACAGTTTGCTATTCCAGACTCAAACGGTATTGCTTCTAATACCTTATTGATATAATTTTCATTTGCTCCCATTTCCTGTAATTTTTTTATGACTTTACCATATGCATTTGATATATCTAGTTTATCCCTAAGTTCTTTTATCTGATTATTATTGATTACGGTATCTAATAAATATAATTGAATCTCTTTTGCACCAAGTTGTTCCAATTGAAATGCAATCTCCATAGCTATCTGTCCTCCTAATGACCAGCCTAAAATACGAATAGGTTTGTCAATGGAGGTTTCGGTTAAGATTAATTTCATGTAGATCTGTGCTATCTGTTGTAATGAATCAATTTTATTCTCTGTAGAAAGATTGTAATTATCAATACCGATGCAGTTATACATATCAGATAAGGTATTTGCCAGAGGTTCATATACTTCACTACCGCAATTGACTGCATGGATCATAAACAGTTTACTGGTTGCGGTTGATTTTGGTGTTAAAAAATTAAGTAAATTGGATTTAATGCTGCCTGACTCCAACCATTGGGATAACAAGGAAATACATTTGTAGCTAAATAAAATATTTAAAGGAATATCAACGTTTATTTCATTACGCATTGCTGTAGTTAATTTAATCGCCATTAGGGAATTACCACCAATGCGGAAGAAGTTATCTTCAATACCTACCCGTTTCAAACCTAATACTTCCTGCCAAATGGCACATAACTGGGTTTCTAACACATTGCGGGGCGCAATATAATTGTCCCGATTATCCCATATCGGCGTCGGCAGAGCGTGGCGATCCCGCTTGCCGTTAAGGGTTAACGGTACGGATTCAATGCGGATAAAGTTGGCGGGTAACATATATTCCGGCAAGCGGGACGATAAATATCTTATCAGGGCGTCATCGGACAACACACCATCGGTGACCAGATACGCGACCAGCACCTTATTGCCTTCATGCTCGTGGTCAATCACCACCGCCTGTTTGACTTGGGGGTGTGAAGTCAGGACGTTTTCGATTTCTCCCAGCTCAATACGGTAGCCACGGATTTTAACCTGAAAGTCATTGCGTCCCAGATATTCCAGCTCCCCATTCGGCAGCCAGCGGACTAAGTCGCCGGTTTTGTACAGGCGGGTATAACCTTTGGCTTGGTCTTCTGCGGTGGCAAAGGGATTCGGCACAAAACGCTCGGCAGTGAGTTCAGGCCGGTTTAAATACCCCCGTGCCAATCCGGCGCCACCGATATACAACTCACCCGGCGTACCGATAGGGGATAAGTTAGCGTCACTATCAAGAACGTACAGACGAGCGTTATTGATGGCCTTACCAATATTGCTGGCAATCTCCCCATGTTGGTAGTGCTTGCCGCTGGCACAAACGGTGACTTCGGTTGGGCCATAGGAGTTGAATACATTGCTGTGATGGCTGAAATAATCAAGAAAGTCTGAGGACGGTGATTCACCTGCCGTCACCAATAACTGCAAAGAGGGTAATGCCGTACCAATTAATAGCTTCAGCATGGCTGGCGGTAACGCAGCGATTTCAATGCCTTCACGCTGAATCAGGTGTGCAACCGCGGGAGCATTACGCTCGGTTTCACTGCACAGGTAAACCGTCAAGCCATGAAGTAAACTGGAAAATAGTTCGAAAACCGAACCATCGAAAACATATGCCGCAAACATTAAGGCTTTTTTTCGCTTTGTGATATCAAACAGTTCTGCCTGTGCTGCAACCAGATGGGCCACATTTTTATGCTCAATCATGACGCCTTTGGGTTGTCCGGTGGTGCCGGAGGTGTAGATAATATAGGCCAAATCGGCAGGGTTACTGACCGGCGCCAGATTTTCTACGGTGTAGCCTGCGGTTGTTGTCCGGTCATCTGCGGTTATCAATATCGGCGGTTCCGTCAGTGCCTGGGTATATTCCGTGAGGGTCG
>NZ_NKHQ01000008.1:0-56342 GCF_014467265.1 Xenorhabdus sp. TS4
CGAATTGCTAGAAAACTTCTTTCTCACACGTTGGGTATTTTTGCCAATTTTAAACAAGGTAAAAGTCAACGCGACTGGCTTCAACAAGCCAACGTTATAAGATGTTAAAGTCGAGCATCGCGTTAAATTATTAAATTGCATTGTATACAGGAAATCCGACCCATTAGGTCAGGCTTCATTTCGTGCGGGATTATGTACCTCTTTATATGAGGTTATTCTTGAACAGGCCAGCCAACACTGTTCGGAAGAGTTACACGATTTGCTTTCACTGGCCTGTGATATTAATCAGGAAGTCTACTATTCGCTTTATGCAGCGGTTAATGGTGAGGACGAGTGATCATGAGTCAGGGAAATAATAATCAGAAAAGCCGCCCATTAGATGTTATTCGAACAGTGAAGACATCAGCCATCAATCGTTGGCAAAGCCTGTTGCCTGCTTGTGGTGTTGATATTCCGGCAAAAGGCAAACACGGCGCTTGCCCAATCTGCGGCGGCACAGACCGTTTTCACTTTATGGATGATAACCATCATGGCGATTGGCATTGTCGCCAGTGTGATGAGCCGAGTTACGGTGATGGGCTGGATTTGGTGGCAAGAACCAAAGGGATCACGGTCTTTGCAGCGGCTAAGCTGGTGGCGAATGTGTTGGTAATGCCTTTACCTGAACCAAAGCCCACCAAAGCACAACCACGAACAGTGAAATCTATTGCTGAACGCATCGCAACAATGCTCGCTACAGCTATTACGGGCGAATCTCAATATCTGGTGAAAAAGGGGCTGCAATGCCCCAATCAACGGTTATTGAAAGATGGTGCTTTATTGCTGGTGACTCAGATGCTGGACGGCACAATCACGGGTGCGCAGACCATCAAGCCAAACGGTGAAAAACGACTTGTTTCAGGGACTCAGAAGAAAGGCAGTTTTATTCCCGTGTCAGAGATTACCGGAACGCCCGATACCTTTATCATTGCTGAGGGTTATGCAACGGCGTTAACTGTCAGTCAGTTACATGAGGGCATGGTACTGGCGGCCATTGATGAAAGTAATTTACTCACGGTTGCCGGGCTGGTCAGAGCGCAGTGGCCAGACGCAAAAATTATTCTTGCCGCTGATAATGACTGGCATGAGCAAGGCGAACAGGACAAAAACGGTAGGCTAAAAAAGAATGTCGGCAAGATAGCGGCAGAAAAGACCGCTATAGCGATTAACGGCTGGGTAACACTACCGCCTACGGAATTAAAATCTGATTGGGACGATTATCGCCAGCATCACGGCATTAAGGCAGCAAAGCAGGCATTCAGTAACGGATTATATCAGGTTGGGGAGAAAAAACTCATGGAAGCAGAAGCGGTGGTTATTCACGAAACGAAGCCAAAGAAGACCAATAACAATCTGGCACAAATGGCAGCCAGCCAGCGCGGGGCACTGTTGGTTGAGTATTACGGAAAAATAGCGGTCAATCCTGAAAGTGAAATGGCCTATCGTTATAACGGTGCAACATGGGAAAGCGTGCCGGATAGCGAACTGCGCCGCGCAATGGTGGCAATCTTCGACCAGCACGAAACACCTTACAGCCCGAACGGCATTAATAACGCGATCAGTGCGATGAAATTACAAATTCCTGTCATTGGTGAACCGAAACGGGAGTTAATCGGATTCAGTAATGGTATGTATGATTTATCTGTACAGGCGTTTAAACCCCACGCCCCTGAGCATTGGCTCATGAACCATAATGGGATAGCATTCACAGAATCGGTAGCCGGGGAAAATATCCGGCAACATGCCCCACATTTCTATCAATGGCTGTCTCATGCGGCTGGAAATAATGATGAAAAAATGGCGCGTATCAATGCGGGTTTATTTATGATCCTGGCAAACCGTTATGACTGGCAGCTATTTATTGAAGTGACAGGCGAAGGTGGTAGCGGCAAAAGTATTTTTACGTATATCGCCACTTTATTAGCGGGCGAACACAATACCGCCAGTGGCAATATGAGAGCACTGGATGAAGCCAGAGGGCGTTATCAGTTTGTCGGGAAGAGCCTGATTACATTGCCTGATCAGGTTAAATATGTCGGTGAGGGCGCAGGCATCAAGGCAATTACAGGCGGCGATCTGATTGAAGTTGACGGGAAATATGAAAAACAATTTTCCACCATTATTAAAGCCGTGGTATTAGCCACCAATAACGAACCGATGAGCTTTACAGAACGTAATGGCGGGATTGCACGGCGGCGGGTGATATTCCCGTTTAATATTCCGGTCAAAGAATCAGAAAAAGACCCGGAATTATCGGAGAAAATCAGCCGGGAACTGCCTGTGATTATCCGTCATTTATTGAACAAATTTGCCGACCAGAATAAGGCTAAAAAGCTGCTACAGGCGCAACGCGATTCTAACGAAGCACTCTTGGTGAAAAGTAACTCCGACCCGCTGTACAATTTCTGTGCTTATTTGGTCTCATTGGGGAAAGAGTTAGGCATGAAGATGGGGAATAAAAACATTCATCCCAGAGCGCTCAGAATCTACCTTTACCATGCCTACTTGTCGTTTATGGAAGCCTATGGGTTTGACAGGCCACTCACATTAACGAAATTCGGGGATTCCCTGCCGAAAGTGATGCAGGAATATAAGAAGGATTACCGGAAATTCAAAACCAAAAAGGGCTATTATTACAATGTGGATTTAACGGATGAGGCGAATGAATGGCTTCCGGCTGTTCCTGAACAAACTGACAAATAACCTGCCTATATAAACTTTTTATGCTTAACTGTGCAACCTATGCACCAATAATCATAATTAATTGAATTTAAATATAAAAACAGGGTTAATAGTTATTTTTTAACTATGCACCAACTATTCACCCTGTTCATTTTTCTGAATAATTAAAGGAGCATAGTACGGATAGTAGATGGATACCGTCTCCACCGTAAAAAATCATTTATTTTCAATTTATTAACTGATTTTTGGATAGGGTGCACAGTTGAAGGGAGTAAAAAGATTTTCAGGGGACTACCTTTGGCAGGTAAATAAAAGCCAGACAAATCAGAGAAAGCATACGCAGTGCATCAGTTTTATTTTTTGGTACTACCTGAAATTTAAATGATGTAATTGTCTGATTTTGTTTAATAATAGATGTTAATCACAATTTCATTGATGGATTTTTGCTCACACTAGAATCTATAAACAATTCTGTTGTATCCTGTTTCATTCATTCGATATTTATCGGAAGTCAGATCACAGGAGACAAGATGTCACACGTTATCTACTTATCACTAAAAGGCAAGAAACAGGGATTAATTTCAGCGGGATGTTCAACGCCCGAATCCATCGGAAATCGCTATCAGACAGGCCGGGAAGACGAAATACAGGTACTGAGTGTCAGCCATTCAGTGAGCCGCGACCAGAATGCGCATCATCACCCGGTCAGCTTTACCAAACCCATTGATAAATCCTCACCGCTGTTAGCAATGGCAATCGACGGAAACGAATTGCTGGAAGCACGCTTTATGCACTACCGGACAAGCCCAATGGGACAACTGGAACTCTTTTACGAAATTAAACTAACAGGCGCAACGATTGTTGATCTTGCCTATAATTATCCCCATTCCATTAATGATAACGGTGCAATCCCCCATGAAGTGGTGATGCTCGATTACAAATCGATATCATGTAACCATATTGCCGCGGGGACTTCGGGTTACAGTATTACCCAATTAGCCGGGCGTGAAGAAGGCAGGCCGTTATTGTCTGGGTTCACGAGTGTGAAGCCGCTTAAACAGCCATTGGTTGAAGAAACATCCTCAAAACCCTCTAAACATCACGTCCGCTATCGTTTTACGGATGATAACGGCAATCTTTTAGCCGAACATAAGTATCGTGTTTGCCTGCCGGATGGTCAGGTAAAGGAAGGCAAGACTGATAAACAAGGTTATACTCAATGGCATCTCACTGATGACAAAAAGAATCTTGAATTTCATATTTTAAAGGATTAATACCATGCCAACTTATAGCGTTTACACTCAAATTAAATCGAATGTACCTGCTGAAAAATTGTTTTACGATTTAATTATTTTTCGTCAAGATGCAGAAGGAAATCATCATATATTACTGGATGTTGAAAAAGCGCAATTGCAGAGTAATTATGAAACTCAAAAACATATTACTCAGGAAACAGATGATGATCTTTCTGTAATTTATATTATGCAAATTATGCTTTACCGTAAACACGGTTCAAATACGATTCAGGCATTGCAAGCCCCTTTTAAAAAAATGTATACGCTGGGTGAATTTGTAGCAGGTAAAGCCTGTTCGGATAACAAACGAGAAAATGCCTGCTATTTTGAAAGTACGGCTGAAACAAAACCCGTCAGCGATGGCGATAATACGATTGAATTAAAAATTACTATCCCTGAAAGAGTATTTATTGCAAAAGAATATCCAGTTGGTCACGAAAAAGATCCATTTGAAAAAAGTAAAATTGAATCGGAAATTCAGGATAGAATTGCAAAAAAAACTTATCCAAGGCAAGGATGGGCTAGTTTATGTGGCCCAGCGGCATTTTTTTATTGCTTACAGAAGGATAGGCCAGATATTTATGAGCAATCTGCCCGTGAGCTATGGAAATATGGCAAGACTAAAATAGGTAGATTAGAAATTAAACCGGGTGATGGTTGCCGCCACCCTAGCGGTTCTTTCTATAATAATGGAGCACCAACAATTTCAGGTTTAGATTGGATAACATTAGCGAGCTTAAGAGACTCAGAAAATGCTATTTTTAGCTATAATCAAGTTGAAGCTGAAACAGCGGGAGTTACAATGTGGGGGAAATTAACCGAATGGTTTGAGAAAGCAGGTTATGAGAAAATTTTTGATAATATAAGTATTTTTTCCCATAGTAATATCAATGACATAATAACTTTAAACGATTATATAAGAAAAGAGTATATTGTTGTAAGTTTAATCTCGGTTGGAATGCTAAACGGATCAGCTGGTGAAACTTCAGGTAAAAATCATTGGATTGTATGGGAAGGTGAAGTTAGCTCAAAAGGAAAGTCAATAAACCTAGATAGTGAAAATGAAATAGTTAATTTAAATATGTTTACTTGGGGAGGGATTAGTGAGCGAGTTAAACCTAATAATAATTTAAATTATTTTTTAAAACATACATTTGGAGGGTTGGTTTTTAAACCAATAAAATAAAAATGAGAAATATTTTTTTCATTATATCCATCTTACTTGTTTCTGCTTGTACAAGACAAACTGTTTCCATTTATCCTAATGGAAACTATTTAAAAGATGCTCAGGTAGGAGTTCCATATAATGAAATAATAAACATACCGGGTGTTATAGATATGGGTTTTTCAGCCAAAATAACACCTTCAAACTCAGGTCTAACATGGAATCCTAGCGATTATACAACCCCTGTTCTGCCAGCAACAGAAAAAGACTATAGCCGTATTCAAATTCAAGGAATGCCTATACATGCTGGAGAAATAACTATAAAAATATCTGGTGGTGTTTATGGCAATATGTTTACAAAAGTAGGTAAATTTAATAAAACCTACACAATAAAAGTGAAAGAATGATTTTTATTATTAGAATGGCGATTTACATCGCCATTTCTATATTTGTATGCTTGCTCAACAGAATCATAATTCTTCCTTATTATTTTCATGATGTTAAAAGTTATTTACTGAAAAAATAACTATTCTGAAAAACACCATGAAAAAACTACTCGAATTACGTCAGCAAAAAACCGATTTAACCAACCAAATGCGCTCGCTGCTTACCAAAGCCGAAAACGAAAAGCGCTCTCTGACTGCCGATGAAACCAAACAGTTCGACGAGCTGCGCAATCAGTCTGATGCGCTCAGTGCGGAAATTACCCGTTATGAGGCATTATCTGACGAAGAACGCAGTCAGGCAGGTAAAACCCAGCCGACCAGCAAGAACCTCAGTAATGACGAATTGCGTCACTATATTCTGACCGGAGAAACCCGCACTTTGTCTACGGGCGTTCCGTCAGAGGGCGGCTATACCGTTATCCCTGAACTGAATAAGCAGATCATGCAGCAATTGGCTGATGAATCTGTCATGCGCCAAATCTGTACGATTAAAACCACACGCAGCAACGAATATAAGCAATTAGTTTCGGTCGGTGGTGCGGCGGTGGCACACGGCGAAGAAGGCAAGGCACGTGGCGAGACAACCACACCGAAGATGGAAGAAGTGAGCATCAAGCTGTTCCCTATTTACGCTTATCCCAAGACCACCCAAGAGATTATCGATTTTAGCGATGTAGATGTTCTGGGCTGGCTGACCTCAGAGATTGCCGATACGTTCGTGGATACCGAAGAAACGGATCTCGTGAGTGGTGACGGTAGCAAGAAAGCGAAAGGCTTCCTGTCCTATCCCCGTGACACCCAAGCCGACAAGGTGCGTGATTTTGGCACATTGCAAAAACTGGAAGCTACCACGCTTGAGGCTGATAGCCTGATTGATCTTAAGTTCCTGCTTAAGAATAAATACCGCAAGAATTCTGTATGGGTGATGAACTCCAATACTGCCGCCCAAGTACAGAAGCTGAAAAATGGCAATGGCGATTATATCTGGCGTGAGCGTCTGCAAGCGGGTGATCCCGATATGTTGTTGGGCTTGCCTGTCCATTACCTCGAATTTATGCCGGATGAGGTGATCGGTCTGGGTGACTTCAAACGCGGTTACTTCATCGTTGACCATCAAACGGGCATCCGTACCCGCCCTGACAATATCACTGAGCCGGGATTTTATAAGGTACACACCGATAAGTATCTGGGTGGCGGTCTGGTGAACTCCAACGCAATAAAGATCCTTGAAGTTAAAACCGCGTCGAAATAAGCGAAAGGGGCGAAAGTCCCTTTTTGGGAGTCCATAGGATGAATAACGATTTTGAAATTCGCACCGCGTCTCTGTCTGCTGCTGATAAAAAGCTGGTGGGCTATGTGATTAAGTGGAACAGCCGCTCCCATGTTTTATGGGATGAATTTGTGGAACAGTTTGCCCCAAATGCTTTTAGCGCCAGTTTAACTTCGGGGGCTGATGTCAGGGCACTGTATGAACATGATCATATGAACCTGTTAGGCCGCACCACGTCCGGTACGTTGCAGTTGACCAAAGATGCCACCGGATTACGCTTCGAGTTAACCCCGCCTGATACGCAGTTGGGGCGTGATGTACTGACTTTGGTTGAACGGGGTGATATTTCCGGTATGTCCTTTGGATTCAGGGCGCTGAAAGATCAGTGGGATGTTGGACAAGAGCCGTATCTGAGAACCGTTTTAGAGGCCGAACTGCGGGAAATCACTATCACCAGCTTACCCGCCTACCCTGAAAGCGGGGTGGAGATTGCCAAGCGTTCGCCGAATGGGGTTAAGCCCTGTGATGCTGATTTGCGTCATTACTGGCTGCAACTGTCCGAGGTGTGATTATGTGGCCTTTTAAGCGAAAAGACACGGAAACCCGCAGTATGAGCATGGATGAATTTCTTTTTCTGGCGGGCGCGTCTAACACCAAATCGGGCGAGCATGTTTCACCGTCTACGGCGGAGGGCTTACCTGCGGTAATGAATGCCGTTACGGTGATCAGTGAGGCGGTGGCGACTATGCCTTGTTACCTGTATCGGGTTCAGCACCAGAACGGCAAAGAATCCCGCGAATGGCTCAGTGATCACCCCGTAGATTATTTGCTGAATGAGTGCCCGAATGACTGCCAGACCCCGTTTCAGTTTAAGCGAACCCTGATGCGTCATTGCTTACTCAATGGTAATGCTTATGCGGTAATCGTCTGGGGACGGGACGGTCAGCCGCAATCTCTACACCCTTATTCGCCGTCGGCGGTTGTACCGCAACGGTTATCCGATCATCGGTTCGCCTACACCATCACCGAACCTTATAGCGGCAAGGTGAAAACTTGCCTACAGGAAGAAATCCTGCATTTACGCTATGCCACCGAAGACGGCTTTCTTGGACGCTCGCCTGTCACCATCTGCCGTGAAACTTTAGGTCTGGGACTGGCACAACAACGCCACGGCACCAGCATCATGAAAGACGGCATGATGGCGGCAGGGGTAATTAAATCCGCTGACTGGCTGGATGGCGCCAAGGGCGCTAAGGCACTGGAAGCGCTCGAACGTTATAAAGGCGCACGTAATGCAGGCAAAACACCTATCCTTGAAGGCGGGATGGACTACCAGCAATTAGGCATGAGTAACCAAGATGCCGAGTGGTTGGCTTCCCGTCGCTTCACGATTGACGATATCGCCCGTATGTTCAACGTCAGCCCGATCTTTCTGCAAGAGTATTCGAACAGTACCTACAGTAACTTTAGCGAAGCGTCCCGCGCCTTTCTGACCATGACCATGCGCCCGTGGCTTGCCAACTTTGAGCAACAAATCAAATCGGCTTTGCTGGTGGCGTCACCAAAAAGCGGCATCCGCTACCAAGTCGAATTTGATACCGCCGACCTGCTGCGAGCCAATCCGAAAGAACGCTTCCAGAGCTATGAGACAGCGATTAAGTCGGGGGTCATGTGCCCGAATGAAGCCCGTGAACGTGAGGGACTCTCTCCCCGTAAAGGTGGAGATGAATTTAGTCAGGCATGGAAGCAAACGGTAGAAATCAAGAAACAACCGGAGGGTAAGAAATGAGGGCAGGCAGATTGAGGCATCGGGTGACTATCCAGAAATCCGAGCAGTCACGCGCCCCGTCAGGGCAGGTTATTGACAAGTGGGTGGATGCCGCCACCGTCTGGGCAGAAGTGAGGGAGATTAGCGGGCGTGAGCGTTTGGCATCCGGTGCCGTGTTCTCTGAGGCCACTGTGCGTATCTGGATGCGTCACCGTGATGACGTGACCACCGCTAATATTATTCTCTATGACGGGGCTAACACCAGAGGAACCGCTTTTGACATTGTGGCGGTTATCCCTGATGCGAAACACACCCGCTTAGAGTTGCTTTGTAAAGGCGGTGTTTTCTAATGGCTGAAATCCCTTTAAATGAAATCAAACAGCATTGCCGGCTGGATGAAAGCGACACGCTTGATGATATCTTGTTAATGGGCTATGCCGAAGCCGCGCTGGAAGTTAGCCAGCAACATATCGGCAAACGGTTTGATAACGGGTTGGCTTTTACCCCTGCTATTAAGGTGGGCTGTCTGCTTTATATCGGTTTGCTGTATGAGAATCGGGAGATGGCAACGGATGCCGATCTTAAAGAGGTGCCTTTCACCATTAAATCATTGTGGTCTGTCTATCGTGATGTGGGAGTTTACTGATGCCGTGGCAACCTTTAAAGCGCTGTAGCTATCCTAATTGCCGTGAGCGTGTGAAGTCAGGCCGCTGTGAACAACACCAACGGGAAGCCAGACGGCAGCAGGACAAACAACGGGGAACCCGAACCCAACGAGGCTACAGTAACCGATGGGGACGCTACCGGCTGCAATATCTGAAAGCGAATCCGTTATGTGTCCACTGCCTACAGCAAGATATCTATGCCTCTGCAACGATTGTGGATCACATTGTCCCGATACAGGGTGAAGCTGATGTGTTGTTCTGGCCTGCATCCAACCATCAATCGTTATGCCAGCCCTGCCACAACCGCAAGACCGTCCAGACAGATCCTATCACCAAAGCGAAGCGCAAACAGGGTATCTATCAGGAACGGGCAGCAGAAGCGGCAAAGCGTCGCAGTTGGTTAGTCGCAGAATAATAACAAATGAAATAGTGGGTGGGGGTATCAAAAATGACAAACGCGCTTCTCAGCGGAACCGACCCCCTCCTCTAATTTTTACGCACGGCAATTTTTTTGAAAATAAATCACAAGGAACAGAGAACATTATGGCAAGAGCACCCAAACCGCCCACTTATTTAAATGATATCGCCGGCAGTCAATGGAAGGCCAAAGGTAAAATTTTAAGTGAGCGGGAAGACCTGAATGCCGCTGACTGGAACAATTTAGAACTCTACTGCGTGAACTATGCCATTTACCGAAAAGCCGTGGCAGACCTTGATATTAGGGGATTTAGCATCGTCAACAGTCAGGGCAGTGAAAGCCGTAATCCCTCATTGAGCGCCAAGGCTGATGCCGAAAAAATCATGATAAAAATGTCGTCGTTGCTTGGCTTTGATCCGGTTTCACGGCGTAAAAATCCGATAGAAACGGAGGAAGAAGACGAGTTAGACCGCTTATGAATGCATGGGAGCAGTATGCTTTTGATATCCAAAACGGTAAAATTTTGGCCTGTAACCGACTAAAACAAGCAGTGAAACGCTACTATAACGACCTGAATCACCCGCTTTATACGTTTGATTCTGAGGTTGTGGCGCGTTTTATTGCCTTCTCCCGTCTCTGTCCACATGTCAAAGGCCATTTACGCGGTAAACCGATAATCCTTGAGCCGTGGCAGCAATTCGCTTTTGCTAACCTGTTCGGCTTCAAGGTAAAGGCTACTGGCCGCAGGAAGTACCGCAGCGCTTATATTCAGGTGCCACGTAAAAATGCGAAATCCACCGTTGCCGCGATATTGGCGAATTGGTTCTTAGTGATGGAGTCAGGCCAGCAGGATATTTACACTGCCGCCGTGAGCCGTGATCAGGCGCGTATCGTGTTTGATGATGCCCGCCAGATGAGTTTGTTATCAAAGCCGCTGAAAAAGCGGCTATCTATCCAGCAACATAAAGTGACCTACCAGAAAACCAATAGCCTGTTAAAGCCACTGGCAGCCAAAGCCGCCACCATTGAAGGGACAAACCCCAGCCTTGCCATTGTCGATGAGTACCATTTGCACCCCGATAACGCGGTGTACTCTGCCCTTGAATTAGGCATGGGCGCACGCCCCGAAGGCATTCTGTTTGCCATTACGACAGCAGGCAGTAACGTTATCTCAGCCTGTAAACAGCACTATGATTATTGCTGTCAGATATTGGATGACGAAGAACAAAATGAATCCCTGTTTGCCCTGATCTACGAGCTGGACGACGAGAACGAGATTGATGATGAGCGGCTTTGGGTGAAGGCCAATCCCAATCTGAATATTTCCGTAGACACTGCCTCATTGCATGACACCATCCAAAAAGCCCGTGGCATACCCTCGCAATGGACAGAGATGTTAACCAAGCGCTTTAATATCTGGTGTCAGGGGGAAACGCCGTGGATGGGTGAGGGCGCTTGGAAAGCCTGTCAGACTGATTATAATGAAAGCGACCTGAAAGGACTGGAGTGCTACGCCGGACTGGATTTATCGTCAACGGGCGATATCACCAGTGTGTGTTACACCTTTCCTGTGGATAATGAACTGTTATTACTGACTCGTCATTACCTACCCGAAGCCCAGTTGCAGAATCCGGCCAATAAGAATCGGGCTGTTTATCGTCAATGGGCGCAAGCAGGCTGGATATGCACCACGCAAGGCGACTGCATTGATTATGACCGTATCCGTGATGATATTCTCAAAGACAGCCAGCACTTTGATATCAGGCTGGTGGGCTTTGACACATGGAACGCCACGCACCTACGCACCCAATTGCAGGGCGCGGGGCTGGATGTTGAGCCGTTCCCGCAAACTTATATGCGCTTTAGCCCTGTGGCTAAATCTGCCGAAGTGTTCGTTAACCGTAAAGTTATTCGTCACAACGGCGATCCGGTGCTGGCATGGGCAATGTCCAATGTGGTGATGGCAACCGACGCGAACGCTAATATCAAACCGAATAAGAAGAAATCAGCGAATAAAATCGACCCTGCTATTGCGTTTCTGATGAGCTTTGGTACATGGCAGAATGAGCATGAAGACTTTGCGTTTATATTAAATGAAGAACAGCAGCAAAGACTGGATATCTTTGATGGGGTTTAGATAACTAATTGATTTTTTAATTCCTGAGCAGTATAGGAATTAATGAAATCAAATGTTCAGAAGGTTAGATATCACACACCTTTTTGGGGTTAGTCGCTACTTTATCTGACCGCGTGTTCTGTAGAAAAGAGCGACTAAATCTGACAGTCAGCTTGAGCGAGGAGCAGACATTTACGTCTATCTTAGGGACTTCATTAAACACAACGTAATACACTCTTCGCGGCTACTTGTTACATTTTTTCTCTATCAAACAGCAGTTGCTCTATTGTTTTGTATATAGCTGCCCACGTACCGTCTAAATTGGCATAAGGAATCAATTTATATTCCTCTTTAGCCGATGATGCGGTCTTTGTTCCACTGTGAGATAATTATAACCAATCTCCTATAATGAGGGAGATTTAATCTCGAGGGTTTAATTACCCGTCGCTTGCGACGCATAAAATTAAGCTGAACGATGCGAAGCGGATGATTTCATATTAATACCCCGCTGATTGTGGCGGGGATGTTTATTTATGGCAGTCTTACTGAGAGATAGGTGGGCTTTAACTCGTGCTTTGTGAGAATTAGAGCGAATCGAATACTTGTCTCTAGCTACTCTTTGTTAGAGTCTTGCATAGAAAGCTTCGATAAATTCGTTGCTCGGCATGCCAACCACATATGGAGTAATATTTACTATCTTTGCTGTTATATCTACGCTATTAACGAATGCAATGCCTGCAAAATCATTTTGGCCAGAGCTAGGGCGAAACTGGCAGAATGCAGTGCTAGTAGTCACCCAACGCTTATCAATAAAAGCAACCACTTTGTAGTCTCCAATCTTAGTGTAAATATGGGGATCTTTTTTCAAGTCGCTTTTAAATATTGTTGTGTAATCGGATAAGCAGTTGGGCATGTGTATGTTTTTTGTCCTGAAACGGCGGTCAAAACTTATGTACATTCCTTTTATAAGGGAAGGCTGCGTGAGTGCAGTCTCAATTGGCACAGCTTTTAATTCCACCATGCTTAAAAGTTTACTAAAGCCACCCATTAGGCCATTTAGCTCCCAGCCTAACTCATGTAATGCTTTAATTCGGCCATAGCGCGAAAGATCTAGCGAATACCCATATCTAGAACATAACAAAGAAAGTCGTGGTACGTTTATGTAATACATCTGGTGGAGCTTGGTATCCCATACAGGATTACTGGCCAGATTTTCAGAAATCCAATTTTCATGTGATTTTTTTATTTCTAGTAATCTATCAACAGGGTAAGAACTTGGGTTATCATCAATTACCTTGTGATGCATAAGACAGAGCAGAAGCAAGTTTCTTTCAGAATTTCTTGCTGATAGGGTAAGATCGGATATTCCTCGTGGGCCGTCTTTTTTTTCTGCAACTATATGTGCAACTTCGCCAACTAAATGGGTCAGTTCTTTGGCTTCATCATTTAGCAATAAGTCTTCTCTGCAAATAGAGCACTTACCTGCAGCTTTAGACCAAATCACTTTTTTTAACTTCTCTGATACTGGCACACGGCCTCCATGCCTTTAACGTTGGTAACATATGTATTTTTGTAGTGACAGCGAAATTGTAATAAAACAATCTCCTAACCTAACTTGGTTATGTAATTCTACATTAAATAAATATTTGGATATGAAAAAGTAATAGGGTTGCTTTTTTCTCATTCACTTCTCTACAAGTTTCATCACAATTTCTCATAATGGCACTGAGCTGACTGTCATATTTGCTTGAATCCAGAGTAGCAAGGGTATCAGATCTCATCCGGACAGAACATAACGCAAAAAGTTAAGTGTTTATACTGATTCGCTTATTGAGTCCGATAAACCAATCAGTTAAAGTAGCCCCGCCATTGGCAAAATCCGATGGTCAAGGTTTCGCAGCCTTGTAAAGAGTCATCCACTGGTAGGAATTTTCTACCAGTGTGTCTGCTATCGTCCTTTCAATGGCGGTTCAGACAGGGGAGGCTTCGGTCTCGCCGGACGATGACTCCCGGTACTGCGAACCCTGTCTTGAATCGCCACCATCAATATTAATTAATGGAAGGGATAGCAGGAATGTTCAATACCAAAAACGACTGGCATCAAGCTGATATCATCGCTGCATTACGTAAACGCGGTACAACCTTAGCGGCTGTTTCTCGTGAATCTGGCCTCAGTTCATCTACACTAGCAAATACGCTCAGCAGACCGTGGCCTAAAGGCGAATGGATAATTGCTAACTATCTCGAAATACATCCCTCTGAAATCTGGCCTAGTCGGTATTTTGATATGTACGGGCAGCTTATTGAGCGCAAGGTTCGGGATAAATCATAAAAATAATCAGTTCCATTTGAAAGTCATCGGGAAGATAGCTGTAACGGGGTATCTTCTCACTGTAATAACATTCTCTTCTGACACTCCAATAACTTTTGACGAAACCCATCGAAATTTCTTCACAAGGTTGCCCGAGTCAAATGTACTGACCTAATCACTAGCAACGAGTTTCACCAATAGCGCTTCATATCAACATTATTGATGTTCTCATCTTATACAGCGCTTATAGATTCGTTCAGTGAACCATGTATAAACATTTGTATAAACAAAAACAAAAAAAGCACTTCCCCTAAAAGAGAAAGTGCTTTTATAACAACATGATCTAAGACTAGGATCAGTTCATGCCGTATTTTTTCAGTTTCTTACGCAGAGTACCACGGTTGATTCCCATCATCAGCGCTGCGCGAGTCTGGTTGCCACGGGTGTATTGCATCACCATGTCCAACAGTGGCTGTTCTACTTCAGCCAGTACCAGCTCATACAGGTCATTAACATCTTGACCGTTCAGTTGAGCAAAATAGTTCTTCAGTGCTTGTTTAACTGAATCACGCAGAGGTTTTTGAGTTACCTGATCTTGTGAATTTACAGTAGCAACGGTTAGTACATCAGAATTTACGCGTTGTTCGAACATAGTTCTGTCAGCTCTTTTCTTTATTTACGCAAAAATTTTCGAAGTATGCCTTCAACGCCTCCAGCTGTTCGCTGGCATCCTCTATGGCGTTGAATGTGCGCCGAAACTGGTCATCAGGGGCATGTTCCTTGAGATACCAAGATACATGCTTGCGTGCAATACGAACTCCTTTGCCTTGACCGTAAAAATCATGCAGTTCTCGTACATGCTCGCTCATGAAGCACTGCACTTCGCCAAGAGGCATCGGTGGCAGCAATTCTCCTGTTTCCAGATAATGCTGGATTTCCCGAAAGATCCAGGGTCTTCCCTGAGCAGCACGGCCTATCATCAGGGCATCAGCCCCGGTGTATTCAAGCACTGCTCTGGCTTTTAGCGGGTCAGTAATGTCGCCATTGGCAATAATTGGAATGGCAACAGTCTGCTTAACTGTCCGAATATTGTCGTACTCGGCCTCACCATTAAACAGGCAAGCTCGTGTCCTGCCATGTATCGTAAGAGCCTGAATACCACAACGTTCGGCCAATTGGGCAATTTCTACACAGTTACGTTCTTCCGGTGACCATCCTGTGCGGATCTTCAAAGTGACAGGCACATCAACTGCATTGACTACCGCAGAAAGGATTTTTTCAACCAGTTCTGGATAACGCAGTAATGCAGAGCCTGCCAGCTTACGATTCACCTTCTTAGCTGGGCACCCCATATTGATATCGATGATCTGAGCGCCATTAGCGACGTTAATTTTCGCTGCCGCCGCCATTTCATCGGGATCACTGCCGGCTATTTGTACAGAACGCACTCCGGGTTCATCGCTATGAACCATACGCAGCCGAGATTTATCCGTCTTCCAAACCTGGGGATTGGAAGAAAGCATTTCTGAGACTGTCATTCCTGCTCCCATCTGGTAGCAAAGAGATCGAAATGGGCGATCTGTTATGCCTGCCATAGGGGCTGCAATAAGACAGTTTTTCAACTGGTATTGTCCGATACGCATAGACGAAGAAAGAGTGGTCAACTGTGACTAAGGGCGCGTATATTACGCATTTTTCACAAGATATGAAAGGCCAAACTTTGAGCGAATCGACATTTATAACGGATTTTTTCCAGTTGATTTTTTTAAATTTGGTTAATTACTGTTAAATAACAGATGGTTACATGTTATTGCTGAAATTTGTTATTACTGATATTTCTAATCATAAAGAGAGCGGATTACCACTAATTGACCTCCTGGGTGATCATTTTAGTGGATAATCTCGCTTTTCAATAGGCATTGGTTGATTATTTTTTAATCCCTGTGATGCGACACCATTCTTCTTGTTCAGCTATTGGATCGATAATGAATTCATTGTCATAGGCTTGGGCTACCCCTTCAGCCTGACTGGCCAGAACACCGGACAAGCCCAATAATCCACCAGATTTAGGCAGTGAGCCGATGACAGGGGCAAGTTCGCGCAGAGGACCCGCCAGAATATTGGCAATCACGATATCGCATTCGAAGTCTTTAGGTTGATCTTTAGACAGGTAGAGGGTTAATTGGTCAGATACACCGTTGCGTTCGGCGTTATCCCGGCTGGCTTGAATAGCTTGTGGGTCAATATCAATACCGATGGCGTGTTTCGCGCCTAGTTTCAGGGCTGCGATAGCCAATATGCCTGAGCCACAACCAAAATCGATTACGGTTTTACCTGTCAGGTCAAGGCCATCCAGCCATTGCAGGCAAAGGGAGGTAGTTGGGTGAGTACCTGTCCCGAAGGCCAGACCAGGGTCAAGCATAACATTAACGGCGTCTGGTTCGGGCACTTCGCGCCAGCTAGGGCAGATCCACAGACGTTTACCGAAGCGCATAGGGTGGAAGTTATCCATCCATTCTCGCTCCCAATCTTTATCTTCCAGTTGTTCAATTTTGTGAATAAAACCTTTGCCTAGTTGTGGAAGTTGTTCCAATTGGCTAACAACCGCTTTCATATCCATTTCAGCGTCATACAGGCCGATAACATCGGTATCACCCCATAAACGCGTCTCGCCCGGCAGAGGCTCAAAAATAGGCGTATCATGGCTATCCTGAAAGGTGACTGATACTGCGCCACTTTCCATAAGCTCATCGCCTAACGCTTCCGCTTGTTGTCCCGTGGTGTTTAATCTTAATTGTATCCAAGGCATAAAAAATTCTCGTTTTGTAAATCACGTTATTGTGTGAAATGTAATCGTTTAGAGCAAGCCACGCCGAATTTATTTCCTATCCAAAATGCCAGTAAACTCAGTAATAGCGATGGCACGATAGGATGAAAACCAAGAAGCTGAATGTTGAAAGTTGCCAGCAAAGTATAACTTGCTGCCCCTGTCAGCATTGAGCTGATCGCTCCTTGGGCATTGGCTTTTTCCCAATATAATCCCAGAACCAGTGGCCAGAGGAAAACGGCTTGCAGTCCACCAAATGCCAGCAAGTTCAGCCAGATAATCATCTCTGGTGGGCGCCAGGCTGCCAGCAGCAGTAATGCCCCTAGAAATAGAGTGGAATAACTGGAGATGCGTGACAGTTTTTTCTCCTGGCTGATCTGGTGTGGAAACAGGTTTAAATAGAGATCTTTGACGATAGTGGCCGAAGATTGTAGCAGTTGGGCATTGATGGTGGACATAATCGCAGCCATTGGTGCAGCCAGAAAAATGCCGGCAGCAACAGGAGGCAGTACCGTGATCATTAAGGTTGGGATCACTTGATCGGGGATCGTCAGATCAGGAATGATGGCTCGGCCAAGGGCACCGGCAAGGTGCATACCGAACATCAGGAATGCCATCACGATCGTGCCAAGCACAATACCACGGTGAACGGCCTTACTGTCTTTATAAGAGATACAGCGCACTGCGGTGTGTGGCAGCCCAACGACACCAAAGCAAACCAGTACCCAGAAAGACGCCATAAATGGCCCTGTGAGGATATTATCGACGCCATAAGGAGAAACCAGGTTTGGGTCAATAGTGCGCAGTGTCGTCACTGCTGCTGATAATCCGCCAGCTTTATAGATAATGCCTGCCAGTAATAACGCCGTTCCCAGCAGCATCACCAATCCTTGTAAGGCATCATTGAGGACACTGGCCCTAAAACCGCCAAATGCGGTGTAGAGGGCAATGGAAACGCCAAAAATCAATAATCCCGTATCGTAAGGGATACCGGCGGCTGTTTCCAGTAAACGAGCACCGCCAATGAATTGTACTGTCATGGCCCCGATAAAGGCGACCAGCAAGCTTATACTGGCAAACCAGACCAGAAAGCGGCTCTGATAGCGTGCATATAGCATGTCATTGAGGGTGACTGCATTGTAACGGCGGGCTAGGATAGCAAATTTTTTCCCCAGTACGCTAAGCGAGAGCCATATCGCGGGCAATTGGATCAGTGATAATAACACCCAACCGATACCATACTTATAAGCGGCGCCAGGGCCACCAATAAAGGAACTGGCACTGATATAGGTTGCGGTAATGGTCATTGCCAGTACAAATCCCCCCATTGAGCGGTTGCCAAGAAAATACTCACTGAGGAATTCACCTGTTTGTCGGCGGCGATAAGCATAGATTGAGAGTATGAACACTAATGCCAGATATCCCACGAGAGGCAGAATGACTTCACTTTGCATCACTATCCTCCAGTGGAATATCTTTGAATATAAATTTCACCATCAAGTAGCAAAGGATGATAAATAAGGCAGGTAGCAGCAGGCAAGCCAGTTCAAACCAGCGAGGTAGTCCAGTTAAGCCAATGGCATCACTGGGTAAATACGCACACAGTAGCCAACCAACAAGATAAGCTAGCGTCAGGAATACTGCCCAACGTGCTTCTTTGTGGGATTGAACAAATCGTCCGTCCATCTGTTCTCCGGGTAATTTACATGGAACTATAAAAAATCCCACCTATAAAAGATGGGATTTTATTCAAAGCAACAAACGCTAAATAAGCGTCAAAGAAACCTTACTTATCATGTAAGCCCAATTTCTTTTCCAGATAGTGGATATTGGTTCCGCCTTTCTGGAAGTTCTCGTCATTCATAATTGCCAGTTGTAGATCGATATTGGTCTTGATGCCATCAATGATCAATTCGGCCAGTGCGTTCTTCATACGTGCAATTGCCTCTTCACGGGTTTCGCCGTAAGTGATCAGCTTACCGATCATGGAGTCATAGTAAGGCGGTACGGTATATCCCGCATAGATGTGGGATTCCCAACGCACACCAAATCCACCTGGTGAGTGGAAATGGGTGATCTTGCCCGGACTTGGCAGGAAGGTTTTCGGATCTTCTGCATTGATACGGCATTCGATCGCATGACCTTTGATTTCGACATCTTCTTGTTTGATGGACAGTGGCAAACCAGAGGCGATACGCAGCTGTTCCTTAATCAAGTCAACGCCAGTGATCATTTCAGTCACTGGATGTTCAACCTGAATACGGGTATTCATTTCAATAAAGTAGAATTCGCCGTTTTCGTACAGGAACTCAAATGTACCCGCTCCGCGATAGCCTATTTCGATACAGGCATTGGCACAACGTTCACCAATGCTGCGGCGCAGTTCTGGTGGAATACCGGGAGCTGGCGCTTCTTCCACCACTTTCTGGTGGCGGCGCTGCATGGAGCAGTCACGTTCAGCCAGATAGAGCGCATTGCCCTGACCATCAGCTAAGACCTGAATTTCAACGTGACGTGGGTTTTCAAGGAATTTCTCCATATATACCATGTCGTTGTTGAAAGCTGCCTTGGCTTCTGCACGGGTCATGGCGATGGATTGTTCCAGATCTTTGTCGCTGCGTACGACGCGCATACCACGACCGCCACCACCACCCGATGCCTTGATGATCACCGGATAACCGATGCGATTTGCAATGGTTTTGTTTTTCTCGGCATCGTCACCCAATGGGCCATCAGAGCCAGGAACGCAAGGTACGCCCGCTTTTTTCATGGCGTTGATAGCGGAAACCTTATCCCCCATCAAACGGATGGTGTCCGCTTTCGGGCCAATGAAAATAAAGCCAGAACGCTCGACCTGCTCGGCAAAGTCGGCGTTTTCAGACAGGAAGCCATAACCCGGATGGATTGCCTGTGCGCAAGTGATTTCCGCCGCAGAGATAATGGCAGGAATATTCAGGTAACTTTTTGCTGAGGCGGCCGGACCGATGCAGACGGTTTCATCCGCCAGCAGGACGTGCTTCAGGTCACGATCTGCCGCAGAGTGCACAGCTACGGTTTTGATCCCTAGTTCCTTACAGGCTCTCAGGATACGCAGTGCAATTTCACCGCGGTTAGCAATGACAATTTTTTCAAGCATGGGGTGCGCCTCGTTATTCGATGACGACCAGTGGCTCGTCGAATTCAACAGGTTGACCGTCTTGAACCAAAATCGCTTTCACTACGCCAGTTTTGTCAGCTTCGATCTGGTTCATCATTTTCATCGCTTCAACGATGCACAGGGTTTCACCCTGATTAACATGTTGGCCGACTTCAATGAAAGGTTTCGCATCTGGGCTTGGGGAACGGTAGAACGTACCAACCATCGGAGAGCGAACCGTGTGACCGCTGATTTCAGCAGGTTTGTCAGCGGCGACTGGCGCTGCTACTGGTGCAGCGGCCTGTACTGGCTGTTGAAAAGGAGCAGAAATATATTGCTGAGTCACAGGTATTGTCGTGGCTGTTGTTGCCCGGCTGATGCGTACTGACTCCTCACCTTCAGAAATTTCCAGTTCAGAAATGCCAGATTCTTCAACCAGCTCGATCAATTTTTTTATCTTACGAATATCCATGAGTGTGGTTCCGTACTTTTAAGTCAATTAGTTGGATGTTGACAAGCGGTTGACCGCTGCCTGTAATGCGAAACTATAACCATTCGCCCCCAATCCGCAGATGACGCCGACTGCAATATCTGAAAGATATGAGTGATGGCGGAATGGTTCGCGGGCATGCACGTTGGAAAGGTGAATCTCAATAAATGGGATACCTACCGCCAGAAGTGCGTCGCGCAATGCCACGCTGGTATGCGTGTATGCCGCAGGGTTGATTAAAATAAAATCTGTATTGCCCCGTGCAGAATGAATTCTCTCAATCAGTTCAGATTCTGCGTTGGATTGCAGATGGGATAATTCAGCCCCCGATTGCTGAGCTTCTTGTGACAGTTTGTTAACGATGTCATCAAGCGTTAACTTGCCGTAGGTCTCTGGCTCTCGTGTTCCCAACAGGTTCAGGTTAGGGCCATTCAAGAGTAAAATGCGAAACTTGTCTGCCATTGTGCGGGTATCTCCGGCAATCTGTCAACAATCGACCAAGATAACTCGATGTCAACGGTTTGTCATCTCTTTCTGATAGCTAGAATTGTAAATTTGACGATAAAGCCCGACATTATAAACATATCGTGGCATTTAGCAGCTAAATACTGGTCTTATCAGCGCACTTTCACGACCGTTCTGCCCGTAATTTGATTGTTTATCAACTTATTGGCGTGTTCGAGCACCTGGTCTAATGTAATTTCATTAGCTGCTTGCTGATAAAAGGAATCTGGTAGTAGCGCTTGCAAACGCTGCCAAATGGCAGGACGTTTCAAAGCAGGAACAGTGACAGATTCCACACCCTGTAAACGAACATTACGCAGAATAAACGGCATTACGCTGGTGAGTAGTTGACTGTCACTTGCCATGCCACAGGCGGCTACTGTACCGTTGTAACGCATTTGTGCCAGCAAGGTAGCCAATACTGTGCCACCAACGGTGTCTATCACACCGGCCCAGCGCTGTTTTTCTAATGGACGTGATGGCTGGTTGAAGTCACTGGCGGGCAATACCGCTTTCGCTCCCAGCGAGATCAGGTAATCTTGACTGTCGGGTTTGCTGCTAATTGCAGTGACGGAATAACCCAGTTGTGACAGTAAGGTGATCGCCGTACTGCCAACACCACCACTGGCTCCCGTCACGGCGATTTCTCCGCTTTCTGGTGTGATGCCCCCTTGTTCTAACGCCATGACACATAACATGGCAGTAAAACCCGCTGTGCCGATGATCATTGCTTGTCGGATACTTAATGCGTGCGGTAAGGGTGTTAGCCATTCACCAGAGACTCTCGCTTGTTCTGCCAGCCCACCCCAGTGCGTTTCTCCCACACCCCAGCCAGTCAGCAAAACATGTTGTCCGACGTGAAAACGGGGATCTTCGGAATGATGGACAACACCAGAAAAATCGATCCCTGGCACCATCGGAAATTGGCGGATAATTTTCCCTTTGCCGGTGATGGCAAGGGCATCTTTGTAATTGAGTGTTGACCAATGGATATCAACGACCACATTACCCGATGGTAATTGAGATACATCAATATCTTGAATAGATGCAGATAATGTTTCGTGTTGTTCCAGTAATAAAGCTTTCATGATTATCCTCTCTTGATAGGTATCTATCTGACATTATTACCTGTTTAGCATTACCACGATTCTGGTATTACCACAATTTTGCATCATTACAATTTTGCGTTACTACAATATAGATAAAACCTATATAGATAAAACCTGATGTACTGAAATGGGAGGGCAACAATGTTGTGATATTTCACCAAATTCATCTATTGTTTTTATAATTAATGAACTATTTCATCTTGGGACTTTCTTTGTCATGTTGTTTTTTGGTGTATTCGCTGAATTAACCCATTTTTATGCAGTTTTTTTCTGCTCCGTTAGAGAAAAGTAACGTAGAATATCGTATTTCTGATGTGAATAACGTGGCCACTTTTATTGAAGTAGTAAAAGTAGTTAATTATGCGCCTTGTCGCTGCTTCATGTGGTTGGTAGAGTAGACGGACAATCTCCGTCCCCAGCTTGCAGGATTATCCTTTCGTTATGTTAAAGAAATTTCGTGGCATGTTTTCCAACGATTTGTCCATTGACTTGGGTACTGCCAATACCCTTATTTATGTCAAAGGCCAAGGAATAGTATTGGATCAACCTTCTGTTGTTGCTATTCGCCAGGACAGAGCCGGTTCACCAAAAAGCGTTGCAGCAGTAGGGCTGGAAGCAAAACAGATGCTGGGACGTACTCCGGGTAATATTGCCGCTATCCGTCCCATGAAGGATGGGGTCATTGCTGATTTTTATGTTACCGAAAAGATGCTACAGCATTTTATCAAGCAGGTTCACAATAACAGTTTCATGCGTCCAAGTCCGCGCGTGTTGGTTTGTGTGCCTGTGGGTGCGACGCAAGTTGAGCGTCGTGCTATCCGTGAATCCGCCCAAAGTGCAGGAGCGCGGGAGGTATTTTTAATTGAAGAACCTATGGCGGCTGCTATCGGTGCTGGTTTGCCGGTTTCCGAAGCAACGGGTTCAATGGTCGTTGATATTGGTGGGGGAACCACTGAAGTTGCTGTTATTTCCCTTAATGGGGTTGTTTATTCTTCTTCTGTACGTATTGGTGGTGACCGTTTTGATGAAGCCATCATTAACTATGTTCGCCGCAATTATGGTTCCCTGATTGGGGAAGCAACGGCAGAGCGCATCAAACATGAAATTGGTTCTGCCTATCCAACGGATGAAGTACGTGAAATCGAAGTGCGTGGTCGTAACCTGGCCGAAGGTGTACCGCGCAGCTTTACTTTGAATTCCAATGAAATTCTTGAAGCTCTGCAAGAACCATTAACGGGTATTGTGAGTGCAGTGATGGTCGCTCTGGAACAGTGCCCACCAGAATTGGCCTCCGATATTTCTGAACGAGGCATGGTGTTGACTGGCGGTGGTGCTTTGCTGCGTAATCTTGATCGTCTGCTGATGGAAGAAACCGGTATTCCTGTCATTGTTGCTGAAGATCCACTGACCTGTGTTGCCCGTGGTGGTGGCAAGGCACTGGAGATGATCGACATGCATGGTGGCGATCTGTTCAGCGAAGACTAAAAGTCATTCTGCGAGCTGGGAGGTGGACGTGTTTTATTGGGGCCTCCTTGCTGATTGTGCCGGAGTTTTATCATTTATGAGACAACACAGCTCGACAATACGCCATTTATGAAGCCGATTTTTAGCAGAGGGCCTTCTCTGCAACTACGACTCTTTTTTGCTATCATTATTGCCATTATTTTGATGGTGGTAGACAGTCGCCTTGGTATTTTCAATAAAGTCCGTAGCTACATGGATACGGCTGTGAGTCCTTTTTATTTTCTTGCCAACGGGCCGCGTCAGTTTTTGGACAGCATCTCAGAATCTTTTGTTAGCCGCAATCATCTGGAGCTGGAAAATAGAACCCTGCGTAATGAATTGCGTTTACAGGACAGCAAATTGCTGCTGTTGGGGCAACTGAAACAAGAAAATTCCCGTTTACGTGAATTGCTGGGATCGCCGCTGCGTCATGATGAACATATGATGGTATCGCAGGTGATTTCCGGGGGGATGGACCCATACCGCGATCAAATTGTCATTGATAAAGGGGCGAAGGATGGCGTGTACGAAGGGCAGCCGGTTATCAGTGATCGAGGTGTCGTGGGTCAAGTAACTGCCGTGAGCCAGTTGAGCAGCCGGATATTGTTGATTTGCGATCCCTCTCATGCAATTCCTGTGCAGGTACTGCGTAATGACACTCGTGTTATCGCGGGTGGAGCAGGGTGTACGGATGATCTCCTGCTGGAACCTTTACCAAGTGATACAGACATTCGCGTAGGTGATGTATTGGTGACATCGGGGTTGGGAGGGCGTTTTCCTGAAGGTTATCCTGTGGCTGTAGTCTCTTCTGTCAAAATTGATAACCAGCGGGCTCATGCGGTAATTCGTGCCCGTCCATTGGCTGAACTGCGGCGCTTGCGCTATTTACTCCTATTGTGGGGAGTTGATAACGATCCCTCTGAACCATTGCCACCTTCGGAAGTATACCGCGCTGCCAATGAGCGTTTGATGCAGATGTTACCGCAAGTGTTGCCAAATCCATCAAATGAGTCGCCGCAGTTGCTGGCACCAAAATCGGCAGAAGTGTCAGCGGAAAAACCGACATTACCAGCTACAGGAAATCGTCAATGAGTCAATACCATAGCCAAGGACTCTGGGTTATTTGGTTATCTTTCCTGATTGCAATAGTGCTACAAATTATGCCGTGGCCGGAGCAGTTTTTTATGTTTCGGCCAACCTTACTGATGCTGTGTTTAGTTTATTGGTTGCTTGCGCTTCCCCATCGTGTCAGCGTTGGTACTGGCTTTGTCTTGGGGATTATTACTGATCTGTTGCACGGAAGTATTTTGGGAGCATATGCTCTGGCATTTAGCATTATCAGTTTTCTGGTCGCATTCAAATTCCAGCTTATCCGCAATATGGCGCTTTGGCAGCAAGCTCTGGTTGTGGTCGGACTTTCGACATTGATGAACCTCTGCGTTTTTCTGATCCATACCCTGTTACTCAAGACACTCTTTCATCCAGAAGTATTCTGGAATGGGGTGGTCAATGGTATTCTCTGGCCTTGGCTATTCTTATTAATGCGGAAAATCCGTCGTCAATTTTCAGTCCGTTAAAGTGGGTTTGTGTATTTAAAAAGCAAAGGTATATAACAAAAAATAGCTGATGGGATAGACTCCTAAGGATTATTCGCGATGAAAACCATTTATTTAGCTTCTGGCTCCCCAAGACGGCATGAGCTGGTGGAATTATTGGATTTTAATTTTGAAATCCTGGCACCTCAGGTCGAAGAAAAATGGCGTGAAGGAGAGTCTCCTCAGCAATATGTTACTCGATTAGCCAGAGAGAAAGCACAGGCTGGTGTAGCCATTGCATCACACGATTACCCCGTTCTGGGGGCTGATACCCTTGTTGTATTGAACAACCGAATTTTGGAAAAACCGCGAAATCAGCAACACGCTGTGGAAATGCTTAACAGTTTGTCTGGTCAGTGCCATCAGGTCATGACGGCTGTTGCTTTATCGAACAATCAACATACCTTGAGTGAGATAGTCATTACAGATGTGATATTCCGCCAGTTGTCCCAACGGGAAATACAGGAATATATTGCAACTGGGGAGCCAATGGATAAAGCCGGTGCTTATGGCATTCAAGGTAAAGGCGGTTGTTTTGTCAGAAAAATTAATGGCAGTTACCACGCTGTTGTCGGCTTACCACTGGTGGAAACGTATGAATTAATCACACGATTTTTAGCGTTAGCTGATGGGAAGGACTATTCATGACAGCAGAGTTATTAGTCAATATAACACCATCCGAAACGCGGGTTGCTTATATTGATGGCGGTATCTTACAAGAAATTCATATTGAGCGGGAAGCCAAAAGGGGCATTGTCGGAAACATTTACAAAGGGCGTGTGAGCCGGGTTTTACCGGGTATGCAAGCGGCTTTTGTCGATATTGGGCTGGAAAAAGCGGCTTTTTTGCATGCTTCGGATATCGTGCCTCATACTGAGTGTATTGCCGGCGAAGAGCGGAAGAATTTCCATGTCAGGGACATTGCTGAATTGGTGCGTCAGGGGCAGGATTTACTTGTTCAGGTAGTGAAAGATCCTCTGGGGACAAAAGGTGCCCGTTTGACAACGGATATTACTTTACCGTCACGTTATTTGGTGTTTATGCCTGGCGCATCGCATGTTGGTGTTTCACAGCGCATAGAGAGTGAAGAAGAACGTGAGCGCCTAAAAAGCATCGTCATGGGGTACTGTGATGAGTATGGGGGTTTTATTATCCGCACGGCCGCTGAAGGCGTGGGAAAAGAAGAACTGGCACAGGATGCCGAATTTTTGAAGCGCCTGTGGAGTAAAGTGATTGAACGTAAGAAACGCAATATCACCAAAAACAAGGTCTATGGTGAATTAGCGCTGGCGCAGCGTGTTTTACGTGATTTTGTTGGTGCTTCCCTTGATCGCATCCGGGTCGATTCCCGCCAAACATTTCTCCAATTGCAGGAATTTATTGATGAATATATTCCTGAAATGAACGCTAAACTGGAACATTATCAGGGAAATCAACCGATATTTGATCTGTACGATGTGGAAAATGAAATTCAACGGGCGCTGGAACGTAAGGTGGAATTAAAGTCTGGTGGCTATCTGATCATTGATCAGACAGAAGCCATGACAACAATTGATATTAATACCGGTGCTTTTGTTGGGCATCGCAATTTAGAAGAGACTATCTTTAATACTAATATTGAAGCAACACAGGCGATCGCCCGACAATTAAGGCTCCGTAATTTGGGCGGTATCATTATCATTGATTTTATTGATATGGGTAATGAAGAACACCGTCGCCGTGTATTAGCTTCCCTGGAACAGGCATTAAACAAAGATAGGGTGAAAACCACCATCAATGGTTTTTCACAATTGGGTTTGGTTGAGATGACGCGCAAGCGTACACGGGAAAGTATCGAACATATCTTGTGTGATAATTGTCCAACCTGTCAGGGACGTGGAACGGTAAAATCCGTCGAAACCGTCTGTTATGAAATCTTGCGTGAAATTGTTCGGGTCAATCGCGCAATTAATGCTGATCGTTTTCTGGTTTATGCCTCTCCAGCCGTAAGTGAATCCCTGAAAGGGGATGAGTCTCACGCATTGGCCGAGGTGGAAATTTTTGTGGGTAAACAGGTCAAAGTGCAGACAGAACAGCGTTACAGCCAGGAGCAATTTGACGTCATTATGATGTAATACAAGCCGTTAGTTTGTGAGGGCTTATCTGTAGTCTGTAGAAGACGGTTTGCAAAGAAATAGCGCTGGCAACCAAGGAGAAATGCGTGAAGCGACTGCCGGGGATACTATTAGCGACAGCCGCAATAGTCATTATCATTGTGGCTTTGCTTGTCAGCGGGTTGCGTTTCTTCCTGCCACACATCAATGAATATCGTCAGCAATTAGTCGAAAAAATTGCTGACGTGACAAACATTCCTGTCAATATTGGTTACATAAAAGGTCATTGGGAACCTTTTGGTCCTAGTCTGGAAATCCGTGATATCAGCGCGAAAACGGCAGATGCCGATATTCATGCTAAAAAGGTCATACTTTCTTTGGATGTCTGGCGTTCACTGTTACAACGGCGCTGGCATTTTCGTGATCTGTCCTTTTACCAGCTTCAGGTAAATTACGATAAGTCTCTGTTTGGAGCAGAGGGCGAAAACAGGTTTTCTCAGCCGGATAGCCTCTCTGCCTTGTTTCTTGAACAATTCAATCATTTTGATTTGCATGACAGCCGATTGACCTTTTTGACGCCATCGGGTGAAAAAGCGGATTTGCTATTACCGCAGCTAACCTGGTTGAATAAAGATAATCGCCATCGGGCACAAGGCAGCGTAAGCCTCTCTTCGATCAATGGGCAAGAAGGTATTGTTCAGGTGAAGCTTGACCTGAAAGATAGTGATGGGGTTCTGGATAATGGCACAATTTATTTGCAGGCCGATGACATCGACATGCGACTGTGGTTAAGCCATTGGTTGAGGGATAACACAGGGTTGGATAATGCCCATTTCAGTTTAGCCAGTTGGATTACCTTGCAGAATGGGCGAGTTGATAGTGGACGTTTGCAGTTTAGGCACGGTGGAGCTAATTGGCATGTCGAAAATGAAAAACATCAGCTTGACGTGCATGACTTCCTTGTGCAAATGCGTCGCCAGGGTGAAGGGTGGTTGTTTGAAGTCCCAAATCTGGCACGCCTGAAAACTGACGAGCAACAGTGGCCTGAAGGGAAGCTCGCGACACTGTATGTTAAGCAGTCACAGCAATATCAGGGTAATGATCACTGGCGTATTCGTGCTGAAAATATCCAGCTTGAATATTTAAACGGGATATTACCGATACTCTCTTTTGTGACACCGGATATTGTTAAGGATTGGCAGCATCGGCAGCCGAAGGGGGTGATTGACGATTTTGCTCTCGATATCACACCAGCGCTTCCCGATGATATGGGAATTCGCCTGAAATGGCGGGATGTAAGCTGGTTACGTTGGAAGGAACTGCCTTCAATTAACCATTTCAGTGGCAGGTTAGAGGGAAATAAGCAGCGGGGAAAGCTCAATCTTGCACTGAAAAACAGCACCATTGATTATGGCAATATGTTTCAGGCTCCGCTTGAGATTACCAGCAGCGAAGGGCAGGTATCTTGGGAAAATGATCAAAATGGCATGAAAGTCTGGAGTCAGGGGTTGGATTTGCAGGCCAAGTCGCTGTGGCTCAATGGAAATTTCCATTACCTAAAACCTCACAACAAACCACCTGTTTTGGCCATGTTAGCGGGAATTCGCGCCAATGACCTGGGTGAAGCATGGCGTTATTTCCCCACGCCACTGATGGGGGAATCTCTGACAAACTATTTGACCGCTTCCTTGATTAAGGGAAAGGTCGATAATGCGACCCTGATTTTTCAGGGTGATCCTCATGATTTCCCGTTTAGACAGAACAATGGTCAATTTCAGGTATTTGTACCGCTGCGCCATGCCACCTTTCAATATCAACCCGATTGGCCGGCTTTGTTTGATTTGAATATCGATCTGAATTTCCAGAATAACGGATTGTGGATGCTGGCACCGAAAACGCATTTGGGAAAAGTGGAGGCGACTGACGTCTCAGCAGTGATCCCAGATTACGGTAAGCACAAGCTGTTTATTGATGCGGCACTCTCTGGAGACGGAAAGAGTATCCACGATTATTTCAACCACAGCCCGATGGCAGATACGATTGGCAGCGCACTAGATAACTTACAACTTAATGGCAGGGTGGATGGAAAACTCCATATGGATATTCCCTTGCAGCATGGGAAAGTTGTGGCAAGCGGAGAAGTGGTGCTGAAAGATACCCATCTGTTCATCAAACCATTAAATAGCGAAATGGCGCATCTCAATGGCAAATTTCGCTTTGACAATGGTAACTTAAAAAGTGAGACATTATCTGCTAATTGGCTAGGAAATCCCTTGTCTCTGAAGTTTTCTACCCAGGATTTACCAAAACATTATCAGGTTGATGTGAAACTGGATTCACATTGGGCGGCGAAGACATTACCGGAACTTCCGACGGAGATTCGCAACCAACTATCTGGAACGCTGAATTGGCAGGGGGACGTCAATGTAACTCTACCTTCTGGTGAGACAAAGAGTGATGTTAAATATCGTATTGCAGTTAATGCAGATTTGTCACATTTGTACAGTAAATTACCCATATTGGACACAAAATCTCTGCGGGAATGGAATAAGATTAATCTCCATGCTGAAGGTGATATGAACCAACTCCAGATCAAAGGATTAATGGGCAAGCGATATGCTTTCAATACCCAGTGGAGGCTGGAAGAAGCTCATGCCAAATTGCAGCGAGGTATTTTGCAGACCGATAATATGGGTATTCCTGCTCTGCCGAAAAAATCATTGTTGGCCTTAAACTTGCCTGCCATTGATGGTGAAAAGTTATTGGCGCTGCTTGAACTTCTGCATTGGAAGCCCTCGAAAGATAATGGTTCGCTGTGGCCAAGCTTATTTGCAATTTCATTGCCTGCATTGGATCTTGCCGGACAGCGTTGGAATCAACTCACATTCAATGTTATGCAACAAAACGGTGAAGTAACCGTGAATGCACAGGGGAAAGAGATTAATGGCAACCTTCTGATTGAAAAGCATAAACCGATGCGGGCATCAATCAATTATCTTTATTACGATCCTCTGTTTGCGACAGATTTGTCGGTTGATGACAAAAGGCTAATGTCAGATAAGGTGCCAGTGCCCCATTATGCTTTGAACAATTGGCCTGCATTGGATGTCAAATGCGCAGAGTGCTGGGTTGCTGGATTAAAACTCGGCAAAGTATCTGGATCGATCAGGCCAGAAGGCGATTCTCTGATTTTGACCAATGGGCAAATGGAAAACAGTGCTGGAAATCTGACATTATCTGGGCGTTGGTATGAAAACCATACCGGCAGTTATAGCCATATCAAGGGACAGTTATCGGGAGAAAAATTCGATGATATGGCCGCTTATTTGGGCTTTATCGTTCCGATTGTGGATGCGCCTTTCAAATTTGATTTCAATTTGAAATGGCAAAATGTCCCGTGGCAGCCAGATCTCAAAACGCTGAACGGCACGCTGATTGGAGACATGAAAAAAGGTGCCATCGCCAAATTGGGCGGTGGCAGGGCTGGGCAATTATTCAGACTTATCAGTTTTGATGCGTTGTTGCGTAAATTACAGTTGGATTTTAGTGACACATTCAGTGATGATTTCAACTTTGATTCCATTCGTGGTGACGCAACGGTAAAAAATGGGGTCGTGTATACCGATAACTTTCTTATTGATGGATTGGCAGCGGACATCAATGCTACAGGGCGGACAGATTTAGTTCATCGCCAGATCAATATGGCACTGGTCATTACGCCAGAAATTTCGACAACGGTGGGAGTCGCAACGGCCTTTGCCGTCAATCCTGTGGCTGGCGCGGCAATTTTTGCCGCAACAAAAGTACTGAGGCCCCTTTGGAGCAAGATATCGGTGATTCGCTATCGGTTAACGGGCAGCCTCGAACAGCCTAAAATTGATGAAGTTATACGTCAGCTTAAGGAGAATAAAGGGCCATGAAAAACGCCAATGTTGCACTTTTACAATTATGCAGTGGAACGAATGTCAAACACAATTTAGCGCAAATTGAACAGCAGATTAAGCAATTACCAGAGACAGTAAAACTGGTTCTAACACCAGAAAATGCGCTGTTATTCGCTGATGCCGATACCTACCGCGCACATGCAGAAACGCAGGGTAGTGGACCATTGCAACAGGCGGTGAGTGAAATAGCACAACGTTACGGTGTTTGGCTGTTGATTGGCTCTATGCCGTTGATCAGTCGGGAAGATCCCACTCGTATCACTAGCAGTAGTTTGCTGTTTGATGATCAAGGCGAAATCCAGGCACGTTACGACAAAATCCACATGTTTGATGTCAATATCAACGATGAACACGGTGCCTATAATGAATCCACGATTTACCAGCGTGGGGAACATATAACTGTTGTTGATACACCTGTTGGTCGCCTGGGGATGACTATCTGTTATGATCTGCGTTTTCCTGGACTTTTTCAGGCATTGCGTGAACAGGGCGCAGAGCTTATCTCCGTCCCTGCTGCTTTCACCCGCTTGACGGGTAAGGCGCATTGGGAACCCTTGCTGAGAGCCCGTGCTATCGAGAATCAATGTATTATTTTGGCACCGGCACAGGTTGGTGTGCATGGTACTCGCAGGACATGGGGACACACAATGGCGGTAAATGGCTGGGGCGAAATTATCAAGAAAAATCCTCTGACTGTCAGCGCATTACAGCTTAATATCCGTCGGGATAGTTTGGCTCACATGCGTGAGCAGATAAAAGTGGTGAAACACAATCGCTTCCGTCCACAACTGACTTCTTTGATAAAAAAGAATACAAATTAAGATAAAAGAGTAATCAATATGAGTTTAACTTATGTCAGTGAACATTTACTGGCTGCGAATAATTTGAATCATCAAGACTTATTTTCGGTACTGGGTCAATTGTCGGAGCGTCGTCTGGACTATGCCGATCTCTATTTCCAAGCCAGTTATCATGAAACATGGGTATTGGAAGACCGCATCATCAAAGATGGCTCCTATAATATCGATCAAGGTGTGGGAGTTCGCGCGATCAGTGGAGAAAAAACAGGTTTTGCTTATGCAGATCAAATCACATTGAATGCGTTACAGCAAAGCGCTCAGGCTGCGCGCAGTATCGTACGGGAAGCGGGTAATGGTATCTCGCATACGTTAGGTGCTGTGACGCATAAGGCACTTTATCCGGCAGCTGATCCTTTGCAGAGCATGAGTCGGGAAGAAAAAATTGCTTTGTTGCATCGTGTTGATCAAATTGCACGGGCGGAAGATCCCCGTGTACAAGAAGTGAATGCCAGCCTGACAGGTGTCTATGAACAAGTGCTGGTGGCGGCGACAGACGGTACATTGGCAGCAGACATTCGCCCATTGGTACGCCTTTCTGTCAGTGTATTGGTGGAAGAAGATGGTAAGCGTGAGCGTGGCGGCAGTGGTGGTGGAGCGCGTTATGGTTACGAATATTTCCTGCGTACCGAAGATGGTCAGATTCTGGCAGAGCAGTTTGCTCGTGAAGCGGTTCGCATGGCACTGATCAACTTGTCAGCGGTTGCAGCGCCTGCGGGCACTATGCCTGTCGTATTGGGTGCTGGATGGCCGGGGGTTCTACTACATGAAGCGGTGGGACACGGTCTGGAAGGAGACTTTAACCGCCGTGGGACTTCTGTTTTCTCTGGACAGGTTGGGCAAAAAGTGGCTTCAGCGCTTTGTACCGTAGTGGATGACGGCACACTTGAAGGGCGTCGTGGTTCACTGGCTATTGATGATGAAGGTGTTCCGGGGCAATACAATGTGCTTATCGAAAATGGCATTTTGAAAGGCTACATGCAGGATAAACTCAACGCTCGCTTGATGGGTGTGGCTCCGACGGGCAACGGTCGCCGTGAGTCCTATGCACATTTGCCAATGCCACGTATGACCAATACTTACATGCTGGCGGGAAATTCTACACCAGAAGAAATTATCGCCAGTGTGGATCGCGGGCTGTATGCACCCAATTTCGGGGGCGGTCAGGTAGATATCACATCGGGTAAATTTGTTTTCTCAACCTCGGAAGCCTATTTGATTGAAAACGGCAAAATCACCAAGCCAGTAAAAGGTGCGACCTTGATTGGTTCTGGTATTGAAGCCATGCAGCAAATTTCAATGGTTGGAAATGATTTGGCTCTCGACAAAGGTGTGGGTGTCTGCGGTAAGGAAGGCCAAAGTGTACCAGTGGGTGTTGGGCAACCAACTTTGAAACTGGATAACCTGACCGTAGGTGGAACAGCCTGATAATTTCTTGAGCAATAGAACACATAGCTTGAGGTCATCATGAAAAAGAGCATCCTGGCGGCGGTACTATTGGCTCTGGCTGTCATATATACCGCCTTTGCCAACTCAGAGAAAGAACAGATTGATGTTCTGACTGAACAAAACCGTGTTGCGGACTACCTGCGCCAGCATCACACATTGCCAGACTATTACATTACGAAGAAACAGGCCCGTCGCCTTGGCTGGAACGCTCGTGCAGGTAATTTATGTGAAGTATTGCCGGGCAGGGCGATTGGTGGTGATAAATTTTCCAACCGTGAGAATGAATTACCGACAAAATCCGGCCGCCACTGGTTTGAAGCGGATGTAAATTATCGGTGTGGGCACAGAGGAAGTGACAGGTTGCTTTATTCTAATGATGGCCTTATTTATCTGACGGTTGATCACTACAACAGTTTTACCCGACTGGAGTAATGACATGAAAAAGGTGGAATTCGACTTTAACCAACTCCCTGATTTGAGCGCTTTCTATGATGAATTCGAACAGCGCTTCGATCTTGGCGATGATTTTGGTGCCAACTTAGACGCACTGTGGGATGCAGTGACTGGCTATATTCAGTTACCCGTTGAGATTAATTTTATCCACTTAACCCCGCAAAAAAGGACGTTCTTTGCGGCATTAATATTGTTGTTAGAAGAAGCCGAAGAGGAGCTGGAAGGGGAATTGCGGTTTAATGTGTTAGATTGAGTTTTCTCTTCTGTTGGTATTCTTAAGCCGCTTGCGATGATGCAGGCGGTTTTTTACTTCTTAATCACATGTATTAATCACATGGCTCTTATCGCCAGAAAAATATCGCTCAATGTTTTTAAATGAACTTTCGAAATAAATGCCATAACAGCTTTTAGTAACATAACCGATATGTGGGCTGCAAAGTACGTTATTTCGTTTTAACAAAGGGTGATTGGTATCCCATATCGCCATTCAGTTTGCCAGTGACCTTTTTTCATCATTTCTACAGACGGCACAAACCGGCGTATAGCACTTTGAATTAACAGCCAGGTTAATTCTGCTGCGGCAATGGGTGAGCCACTACCTTCAACAACAGCGATGCCCCGTTGTTTGCACAATTCCAGATCGATATTGTAAGCCACCTTTCCTGTCTGACTGATGAGTTTTAAATTGGGTGTTTTAGACAAAAATTTCTCATCAATCAAAGTTCTTTCACGGATCAATATTAGGGCATCAGCTTTAGATAATAGCGCTTCTGCTTTATAACATTTTATCAAATTTGTTAACTTAATTCAGTTAATGTCACGAAGATAAGGGGATGGAAGGAAATATACCGCCAATTCTTGACGAAATGGCGGTGAAGATGGACTAAGCGGATTCCGATAACTCTTTCAAATATTGGAAAATTTGACGGTAGGATTTAGGTGGCTTGTTAGTTGCCTTCTCCTTTTTCGCATTACGAACCAATGAGCGAAGTTGCTGGCGATCAGTATGTGGATACAGTGCGATGACTTCTTCAAAGGCATCATCATTTTCAAGCAATTTGTCACGCAGTTCTTCCAGCTTGTGTAAAACAACGACTTGCTGGTTGTGACGGTTTTTCAGTTTATCCAACGCAGTGGTGATTGGCTCAGGATCGCGGGCACGCAACAGTTTGCCAATGAGCTGCAATTGACGGCGACGTCCTTCACGTTTGATTTTCTGGGCCAACTCAATAGCTGCCCGCAAATCTTCATCCAGTGGAATTCGCTCCAGTTGGCTTTTACTCAGTTCAACCAGTTCCGTTCCCAACTTTTTCAGGATTTCAGCATCCCGCTTGATTTCACTTTTACTGACCCAGATTATCTCTTCTTCTTCTTCCTCTTCAGCAGGATAATTGTCGAGCCAATCTTCAGGCTGCTTTGCCATAATTGTTTTCCTTCTAAAAAGGCCGGATAAGGTACGTTTTGGAGCATGACCTATCGTCCGGTGGGTGTTAACATCCTAATATTGTGTATTGTAACTGGGAAAATTGCCTGATTACCACTCGGCATTCGTGCCATAAGCCGGAAGCGGGCATTTTTTATGACGAATTCTCTTTTTAATTCATTGGATTATGGTTAATTAATGATAGTTACCAATCAACAAATCGCGGAGCAGCGTAAGCTGCTGGAAGATGCGGTTGCCCATGCGCTGGAATTAGCAAAAGCCGGTTGTGATGCTGCGGAAGTTGCGGTCAATAAGACCACGGGGATTAGCGTCAGCACCCGTTTTAGTGAAGTCGAAAATGTTGAGTTTAATAGCGATGGTGCATTGGGGATCACAGTTTATCACCAACAGCGCAAAGGCAGCGCTTCTTCAACGGATCTCAGCCCTGAGGCGATTGCCTGTACTGTGCAGGCCGCTATTGATATTGCGCGTTATACTTCGCCTGATCCTTATGCCGGCCCGGCCGATAAAGCGTTATTAGCATTTGAAGCTCCTGAGTTGGATCTTTTCCATCCCGCTGATCTGGATGCGGATAAGGCCATTGAATTGGCAGCCCGCGCTGAACAAGCGTCATTGCAGGCAGATGAGCGTATTACTAATACTGAAGGCGGTAGTTTCAACAGCCATTATGGTATTCGGGTATTTGGTAATAGTCATGGGATGCTGCAAAGCTACTGCTCCAGCCGTCATTCTATGTCAAGCTGTGTGATTGCCGAGCAAGATGGCAACATGGAACGCGATTATGCCTATACCGTGAGCCGCCATTTAGACGAGTTGAAATCGCCTGAGTGGGTAGGGCAGGAGTGTGCTCGCCGGACGCTTTCTCGTCTGGGCGCGCGTAAATTATCAACCATGAAAGCGCCGGTTATCTTTGCTGCAGAGGTGGCGACGGGGTTGTTCGGTCATTTGGTTGGCGCGATCAGCGGTAGCAGCATTTATCGTAAATCTTCTTTCTTGTTGGATAGCCTGGGCAAACCGATCTTGCCTTCATGGCTGACGATTGAAGAACAGCCGCATTTATTGCGTGGGTTGGCTTCAACGCCATTTGACAGTGAAGGTGTGCGTACAACAACACGTGATATTGTTAAAGATGGTGTTTTGCAGACTTGGTTGCTGACTTCCTATTCTGCCCGTAAGTTGGGAATGGTGAACACGGGTCATGCCGGTGGAATTCATAACTGGCGTATTGCAGGCCAAGGCCTGGACTTTGCTGGCTTGTTGCGTGAAATGGGCACTGGCCTGATCGTCACTGAGTTGATGGGGCAGGGCGTTAGCGCGGTGACCGGTGATTATTCTCGCGGCGCATCCGGCTTTTGGGTTGAGAATGGCGAGATCCAATATCCTGTCAGTGAGATCACTATCGCGGGCAATTTGAAAGATATGTGGGCAAATATGGTGACAATTGGTAATGATATCGAAACACGTAGCAATATTCAGTGCGGTTCGGTGTTGTTGCCGGAAATGAGTATCGCCGGTCAGTAGGGATACTCAATTAACAGCAGCCAGTTCAATGTCACTGAGCTGGCTGGAAATTAACGGTGATATTCGCCTGCGGCTTCTGGCTGATAAAGTATTTCTAATACTTTTATTCGGGTTGTTTCACCGTTTGGCAACTTCCATGTTATTTCATCATTCACCCGTAAACCCAGAAGAGCAGCACCCAAAGGCGCCATGACGGACAGATGTTTGGTGCTGTCTTGCAGGGCAGCAGGGTAGACCAGTGTACGAACACGCTCTTCATCACTGCCCAGATCAATAAAACGAACTTCACTGTTCATGGTGACAACATCGGCTGGGATATCTACCGGAGCCACTATTTCGGCTCTATCCAGCTCTTCATTCAAGGCATCTGCGATACTGGTATTAGCAAAAGCAGGTTGTTCCAACAGAGAATCTAAACGTTCAGCATCTAATTCATTGATAATGATTTTAGGTTTTTTCATACCACACTCCAAATTAAGCTCAATACAAAATAACACCCCACATCGCAAGGAGGGGGGTGTTATTTTCAAAGTAATTGAAATGATATTAGGCTGTTCTGCCGCGAAAATAAAGAGATCATGATCACGAACTGTTTTGCCTTGCTAATGAAACAAGGCTTATCCACAATGGAGGAAAAGAACAGTCTGCTATCATTTGAACCGCAAATTATAAGCCGGTGGTTACGATACGTGGGTTGGTTTCACCCCAAATGGAAGAAAGCTCAACAACATGCATTCCCCCCCATTTCTGAATATCAGACTGGGTGATTTCGTCGTTACCTTGTTTACCGAAAATGACCACTTCATCGCCACTTTTTACTTCTGGTAAATCAGTCACATCGACCATCACGGTGTTCATAGAAACGCTACCGACAACGGGTACACGGTGACCGTTGATCAGGACATAAGCTTTGTTTGACATGGCAGAGCTAAAGCCATCAGAGAAACCTACTGGCAAGTTAGCGAGCTTGGAATCGCGTTTCAGAATATAGGTGTTGTCATAACCGACTCCATTACCTTTAGGATATGTTTTAACAGAAGCAACACGAGTTTTCATTTGAATCAATGGCTTGAATTCTGGGTGGCTGGTGGTCAGGATGCCGTACAGCGCACTGCCAACGCGAGCCATGTCGAATTGGGCTTCAGGAATGCTAAGTGAGGCAAAAGAGCTTGATGCGTGCAGAGTGATTTCGTCTCTGTTCAGATTTGCCGTTTTGATCAACCAAGAAGTTTGTTCTTTGAAGTTCTTAATGCTGTCACGGATGGCATCCATATTAGTGAATGCATGGTGACTCATCATGCCGACCAGTTTCAGGTCAGGCAACTGGGTAATTTTCAGAGCGTCTTGTTTGCCCTGCTCAGTCTTCATTTCCAATCCATTGCGGCTCATAAGACCTGTGTTCAGCATCAGGTGGACACGAATTTCTTTACCGTGTTTTTTTGCCAGCGTATTGATGGCTTGGGCATGATCTAGATCGCCGATTATCTCTTCCATGTCATAGCCCAGTGTGCTTTCGATTTCAGTGATGTCAGCTGTACGGACACGTATCAGTTGTCCTTTAAAGCCGCTTTCACGCACGAGGCGGGCTTCTTCATTACTGGTAACACCTACACAAGGCACATCAGTTTTGATGATGGATGGCATCAGCAGGTCGATGCCATGACCGTAAGCATCGCCTTTCAAAATCGCACACATTTTGGTGCCTTTATTCAGTTTTTTTTGCAGGGTGTGAATATTATTTTCGAAAGTCGTGGTATTGATTTCAACCCAAGCGTTATTGGTTGCGGCGATGCTTTCTGCATGAGTGTTATCTAAAGAGAGCACAGGTGCTGCTTGGGCAACACCTTGAAACAAACTCAAACCAAGAAAAATTGCCAGTGTAGTTTTATTAAAACGCATGAAGTAAATCTCCAGTGTAGGGACTGTATGTATACTGTTCCGCATATAATTGCGTTTTAATAATAAGTTTTTTTGAATTTAATTTCACATGGTTAACTTATTGAAAGCTAACATTTATTATCTGTATCACACTATTTATAAATAGTTAGATTAATTAACTAAGTTAATGATTATAATATTTTATTTTTACGCATTGTGAATGTTTAATGAGCAGATTATATTAATGATTTTTTATCTTTAGTTAGTTTTAATCACTGATTTTGCGTTTACCTTGAAAATAGGTTCAATGGCACACCACACCGAAGCGCTCTCTAATTGTCTGCTCTGTATCAAGAAATAAATCAGGATTCAAGTTAAATCCGTCTGTTGCGTCGTTAGATTTTTGGTTAGGTGGGAGTTATTGTCCACAATAAGAAGCCATTCGAGACAATATCTTTAGAAGGAACGTGTTACTCTTCGTCAAATCCTGCATTGAAGAGTTCGATAATGGCCGCCAGCGCTTGCTGTTCATCCGGTCCGTTGACTTCAACGTCAATATGGCTGCCTTGTTCAGAGTCCAGCATCAGCATGGCAATGACGCTGCGGGCCTCGGCCTGTAAGTTACTGCTGTTACGCAGAATCACTTCTGATTGAAACTGTTGTACCAGATCATGCAGTTTCATCGCAGGCCGGGCATGCATTCCGAGCCGATTTTTAATTTCAAGTCTTTGTCTGACTGTCATGGCTTGTGTTATTCATATTATTTACGTTTTTCCAGTGTGCGGTGGCGTGATTGCACATTCTTGCCACGGGAACGAAAATAATCAGCCAACTGTTCTGCCACATAGACTGAGCGGTGTTTACCGCCTGTGCAACCAATAGCGACCGTCAGATAGCTGCGGTTATTGGTTTCCAGCATGGGTAGCCAAAGCTCAAGATAGCTACGCGTCTGATAAATAAAATTATGAACTTCTGTATGGCGATCCAAAAATGCTGCCACAGGGCGATCCAAACCGGTCATTGGGCGTAATTTCGGATCCCAATGCGGATTTGGTAGGAAACGCACATCGAAAACATAGTCTGCGTCGATAGGAATACCATGTTTGAATCCAAAGGATTCAAACACCATAGTCAATTCTCGCTCCCGTTTGCCTAATAGACGTGTCCTGAGCATTTCCGCCAGTTCATGAACGGACATTTCAGATGTATCAATGATCAAGTCAGCGCGTGAGCGCAGGGGTTCAAGTAAATCGCTTTCTTGGTCAATGGCACTTTCCAGTGACAGGTTCTTGCTGGAGAGTGGATGCAGACGGCGCGTGTCACTGTAGCGGCGGATCAGAGTATTACGATCCGCATCAAGAAACAGTAACTGTGGTGAAAAACTGTCAGGCAATTGCGTTAGCGCTGCTTCAAAAATTTCTGGCGACTCCGGCATGTTTCTGACATCAATGCTAACCGCAGCCGAGATATCACGTTCGGCCAGTGTGTTTGCCAATTCTGGCAGTAACACAACGGGCAGGTTATCCACGCAATAGAAGCCCATATCTTCCAGTGCACGCAAAGCAACGGATTTCCCAGAACCTGAACGACCACTGACTATCATCAGCACCATGAGGTGACTCCCCCTAAATGTTTATAATTATAATCGCTATTTATTCAGTAATAATTTTATAGAGTTCTTCATCACTCTGCGCTGAGCGCAGGCGACGGCAGAGATTTTTATCTGCAAGGCGCTTTGCAATCAATGATAGTGAGTGTAAATGGGTTTGACACTGGTCTGATGGCACCAATAAAGCAAACAGCAAGTCAACAGGTTGATTATCGATGGCGTCAAAGGTAATGGGTTGTTCCAGGTGTAAAAATACCCCAACGGCATTATCCGAACGCTCTTTATCCAATTTGCCGTGAGGGATCGCAATCCCGTTGCCAATTCCTGTTGTGCCTACTTTTTCGCGCGAAAGAATAGCCTCAAATACGGTATTTTCCGGCACTTCAAGCTGTTTTGATGCCAGCTCACTGATAATCTCTAAGGCGCGCTTTTTACTCGAACAAAGTACGTTGTTGCGTGTACATGCGGGTGAAAGCACAGAGCTTAGTGGTAAATCTGTTTCGTTGTTCATTTCTTTATTCACTTAGGGCCTTGTTATACCAGATGCCTGATGAGGCATCCGGTATTAATGCACTGCGCTCTAAAACCGATCTACAGATCGCACTAAGTACATAGCACTATAGGGCGTTATAGACGGTGTTATAGATAGAACAGTGATAATTTTATGACAGCCCCGTTGCCTAAAAGCGATTAATGTTGTCTCAATTTACTTTTGTGTTTGGTCAATTGACGCGCTAGCTTATCTACCAGTACATCAATTGCCGCATACATGTCTTCATGTTCTGAGGTTGCATGCAACTCACCTCCATTAACATACACTGTAGCTTCGGCGATCCGTTGCACCTTTTCTACTCGAAGGATGACCTGAATGAGGTTAATTTTATCGAAATATTGATTCAATTTGCCGCATTTGGTGTTCACAACGTTGCGAAGTGCATCGGTGATTTCAATATTGTGGCCTGTAACATTGAGTTGCATGGTTTTGAGTTGCATAGTGTTTTCCTTCTCTGTGTTGTTCAAACCAATTTTTTACGTTGGTTTGAAGGCGGGATGGATAACGACTCTCTATATTTTGCGACAGTCCGGCGAGCCACTTGAATACCTTGCGCAGTAAGTATGCTGGTCAATTTACTGTCACTCAGTGGCTTGACCGGATTTTCTGCCGCGACCAGTTTTTTCACCAGGGCACGTATCGCGGTAGAAGAGGCTTCACCACCACTGTCGGTGTTGACGTGACTGGAGAAAAAATATTTAAGTTCAAAGATCCCTCGTGGGCTATACAGGTATTTCTGGGTCGTCACGCGGGAAATGGTGGACTCATGCATGTCAATCTGATAGGCGATATCAGCCAATACCAGTGGTTTCATGTGTTCCTCACCATATTCAAAAAAATCTTGTTGCCGTTCAACAATACAGCAGGCGACTTTTAGTAATGTTTCATTACGGCTTTCGAGGCTCTTGAGCAGCCATTTAGCCTCTTGCAAGTTGTTGCGTATAAACAGGCTGTCACTCTCATTGTTGGCCCGTTGTCCCAGTGCTGCGTAGTGTTGGTTGATGCGCAGACGGGGGATACTATCGGTATTTAGCCTGACTTGCCAGCTTCCATTTTCTCTCTGTACCAAGACATCTGGAACAACATATTCGGATTCACCCGTATTGACTACCAGGCCAGGTTTTGGTTCCAGTGATTGGATGATATCAATTGCCCCCTTCAGGGTACTCTCTTTTAATTTGCTCTGACGTAATAAATTACGGAAGTCTCGGTTACCCAGTAGTTCCAGATAGTTGCTGACAATAAGTCTGGCATCCTTCAGATAAGGTGTCTCTGGCGGCAGCATGGAAAGCTGAATAAGCAAGCATTCGCGTAAGTCACGGGCAGCAACGCCGATTGGGTCAAAATGTTGTATGCGTTTGAGGACGGTTTCGACTTCTGCCAACGTCAGTTCATCATCACCAATACTGGCAAGGATCTCTTCGATAGAAATGGTCAGATATCCGGTGTCATCAATGGCGTCAATGATTGAAGTGGCAATGGCAGCGTCCGTTTCGGTAAATGGCGTTAATCCTGCCTGCCACATGAGATAGTCTTGCAAAGTTTGGGTGGTTTCTCCCTGATATATGGGGAAATCGTCAGCGCTATAGTCACTGTGAGTTCCTGAAGGCGTGCCAGCGGTGTAAATGTCATCCCAACTGGCATCTAACGGTAGCTCTTCAGGCATATCCCTCTGCTCAAGTGCTTCACGGGTATCCATGACTTCAGTGTTGGTATCAGAAAGTGCCTGATTCTCCACTTCCTGATGCAGGTCATCCTGTTCAAGCAGCGGATTGGTTTCCAAAGCTTGCTGAATCTCCTGCTGAAGCTCAAGCGTAGATAGTTGCAACAAACGGATGGCCTGTTGGAGTTGTGGCGTCATCGTCAATTGCTGACTGAGCCTGAGTTGCAAACTTTGCTTCATAGCGTTACCACTTTCTCCTTAACCTAGCTTGAATAGTTCCTTGAATCGCGCCTGACAGAAGGATAAAAGTTAAAGGCGGAAACCTTCACCCAAATAGACGCGTTTGACCTGCTCGTTATTCAGGATGTCATTCGGAGTACCGTGGGCAATCAAATGACCCTGGCTGACGATGTAGGCACGTTCACAGACATCCAGTGTTTCACGCACATTGTGGTCAGTAATCAGTACTCCTAATCCGTAATCCCGCAGATGTTGAATGATCTTTTTAATATCCAGTACGGAAATGGGGTCAACACCGGCAAAAGGTTCATCTAACAGAATGAATTTGGGATTGGCTGCCAATGCACGGGCAATCTCCACCCGACGGCGTTCACCACCGGAAAGTGATTGCCCAAGGTTATCACGCAGGTGAGCGATGTGAAATTCTTCCATCAATTCTTCTGCACGCGCTTTTCTCTGCTCTTGAGTCAGGTCTTTGCGAATCTCCAGTACCGCCATCAAATTGTCGAATACACTCAAACGACGGAAGATAGAAGCTTCCTGAGGCAAGTAACCTATCCCACGGCGTGCACGCTCATGCAGGGGCAGCAGGCTGATATCTTCTTCATCAATGGTGATAGAACCAGCATCACGTGGAACAATGCCAACCACCATATAGAAAGTAGTGGTTTTACCTGCTCCATTGGGACCAAGTAAACCAACAATCTCCCCTGATTTCACGTTTAGGCTGACGTTCTCAACGACCTTACGGCCTTTATAGGCTTTTGCCAGATTTTCTGCGTTTAGTATTGCCATCAGTCGTTATTTACCCTTTTTCTGAGCGTCAGCGCCGTTAACACCTGGGCCTTTTTCTTGTAGCTGGGCAGGTAACAAGACGGTAGTGACATGTTTACCTTTATCGCTAAAGGCTTCCATTTGTTGTGTCGGTACGAGATAAGTGATTTTATCGCCTTTGATATTACTGTCTAGCTGTTCAAGATAGGCGTTCCCTGTCAGGGTGACCAGCTCTTTATCCATCTCATAGCGCATCTTTGATGCATGACCTTTGATGGGCTTACCATCATCTTGCAATTGGTAAAAAGTGGCAGGATTACCGAATGCTTCAATAACTGTCTTGTCAGAATTTCCTTCCGGGCGGGTAACAACGACCTTATCTGCATGAATGTCGATCGAGCCTTGTTTTACGCTAACATTATCCGTAAATGTGGCAATGTTTCCCGTTAAATCCAGCGACTGTCTTGCTGAATCGATGGTAATGGGCTTTTTTGTATCATCTTTTAAGGCCAGTACGGGTAGGCTGACGGCAAAAAGAGTACCGGCAATAATGGAATTACGGATTAGGTTGTTCATGTGGAATCTCATATTGAGTGGTCACCTTTTCAATCAGTTCAGCAGTTTTGTTTCGCAGATTGCCACGCATTTTCATGCCAACAGATTTCAGACCGACACCAATAAGAGTGACTCGGTCATCGGATGCGACATCTTGGGTTGTCAGATTGACGATCGCATTGTCTGTTGTGATCCGCTGCAATTGTGACGCATCGTTCAGGCTATCCACTTGGACATCCCCGTACAGATAGAGCATCTTATCTTGGGTCATTTTGGCCTTGTTGGCGCGTACTGTCCATGTTGCTATCGGGGTGCCAGGGGTGCCATTGGGGGCAAATGTTATCAATACGGGGTTGGTAAACCAGGTCAACTTGGTTTCCGTATAGTTTTTAACATCGTCAGCGACCAGCTTGTAAGTCAGCTTACCTTCCGGATCATAGACAAAAGTAATAGCTTCCTGTGTTTGATAAGTCGGATAACCATCATCCACAATGGCTGATGAGGTATTATCATTTACATTCGAGAAATTCCAGCCAATCAGCGCAAGCGCGATCAGTGCCAGTATTGCGATCAGCCAGGATTGAATTTTGCTCATTCTTTTTTTCAATTTTAATTTATATGGATAATCCTTTGGCATCTTCGAGCTTATTCTGAGCGAAGAGTACCAAATCACAAAGTTCCCTGACTGCACCGCGACCGCCGGCAATCTGAGTCACATAATCTGCTTTTGGCAACAGTAAAGGATGGGCATCAGCAACTGCAACAGATAATCCAACTTGTGCCATGACAGGCCAGTCAATAAGGTCATCACCAATATAGGCGACTTGCTCTGGCTGCAACGCTAGTTTATCCAACAGTTCCTTATACGCCAAAACCTTATCGTTTTGTCCTTGGTAAAGATGTGTAATACCTAGGGTTTCTGCCCGATTTTCCAGCAGTTTTGCTTTGCGGCCAGTGATGATGGCAACCTCAATATCGGAGGTGATTAAACAACGGATGCCATAACCATCACGAACGTTAAAGGCTTTCAGCTCTTCGCCTTCATTGCCCATGTAGATAAGCCCATCAGACATCACGCCATCAACATCACAAATCAACAAACGGATTTGGCGGGCTTTTTCGATAATTACTTGATTAACTGGGCCATAACAGGTGTCCAGGTACTCTTTTTGACTCATTAAGAAATTCTCTTAAGATTTATATCATGCTTGTTTGTATCAGTTTACTTGCTTTATAGAAGACCGGTCTACACAACACCGGCCTGCAAAAGATCGTGCATGTGTAGTACACCAAGTAATTTGTCACCTTCTGTGACCAATAGTGAGGTGATATGGCGTGATTGCATCAGGTTTAGTGCATCAACCGCCAGTGCATTGGGTTTAATACGAATGCCACCGGCAGTCATGACATCAGAGATTTTTGCATTGTTTAAATCAATGCCCATGTCGAAAACACGGCGTAAATCGCCATCGGTAAAGATACCACTGATCTGCATGTTATCATCACAAATAACCGTGATGCCCAATTTTTTGCGGGTGATTTCCACCAAAGCCTCACGCAAAGTCGCTGTACGGGGAACACGGGGAATGTCATTACCCGTGGTCATTAAATCACTGACCAGCAGCAGAAGTTTGCGTCCGAGTGCTCCACCAGGATGGGAAAGGGCGAAGTCTTCAGCCGTAAAGCCACGGGCCTGCAAGAGTGCAAGGGCTAATGCATCGCCCATGACGAGTGTGGCGGTGGTGCTGGTCGTGGGGGCCAATCCCAATGGACAGGCTTCCTGTGGGACTTTGATGCACAAGTGGATGTCTGCGGCTTTGCCCATGTTACTGTTGCGATTATTTGTCATGCAGATGAGCGGGACTTTTTGTCGCTTGAGTACGGGAATTAACGCCAGAATTTCATTTGATTCACCGGAATTGGAAATCGCCAGTACGATGTCTTTTGCTGTTACCATGCCGAGATCGCCATGGCTGGCTTCGCCAGGATGGACAAAGAACGAAGGTGTACCGGTGCTGGCAAATGTCGCAGCGATTTTTCGTCCAATATGACCGGATTTACCCATCCCCATCACAATGACTTTTCCTTCACAACTAAACATTAGTTCACAGGCTTGGCTGAAATCGTCATTAATGTATTGTTCCAGGCCAACCAGCCCTTCAAGTTCAATATGTAATACTTGCTTACCTGCTTGCTGAAAATCGATTTTAGGCATTTTTACTTCCCACTCTTTTCCCATTCAATCGGCAATTACTTAGTACCGTAATAATTAGAAACAAAAAGTACGACAAAATAAGTGATAAAACAGCTCAGTAGCAAGATGCCGTTCAATCGGTTCAATCGATGCTTTCTTCCCAGACAAAATACCGTGAATAGTATACTCGCTGCCATCATGACCCAAAAATCGCGGGAAAATGCTTGAGGTGAAAAGGCACTAGGGGAAAGTATGGCAGGGACACCCAGAACAAGGGTGGCGTTGAATACGTTTGAGCCAACAATATTGCCCATTGCCATGTCATTCTCACCTTTTATGGCCGCAGCAATAGCGGTGGCAAGCTCAGGCAAACTGGTTCCCACGGCAAGTATTGTGAGGCCAATCACCAGTTCGTTAACACCATAAATACGTGCAATAACGGTTGCATTATCAATCACCATGCGGGTAGAAATGGGAAGAATCATTAACCCCAGAACCACCCAAAGAAGCGCAATTCCTTTGTTGCCTTCGACCGGCAATTCGGCATTTCGTTCCTGGGTATAGCTATCAACCCTATTGTGTTGGGAGAAAGCGGTCATCTTTATCATCAGAGAGATAAAGAAGAGGGCTGCAAGCACTAAAAGAATACCATCCAGCCGGCTCAGGTATCCATTGGACAGCAAATACCCTGCAAATACGGTGATCGCCAACATTAGGGGCACTTCTTGTCGCAAAATTTCTGATTTTACCCTGATTGGCCGAATGAAAGCCGCAGCTCCCGTAATGAGCAACAGGTTAGTAATATTGGAGCCAATGGCATTGCCTATGGCCATGTCTGGCTGTCCGTCTAAAAATGCTGTGACAGAGACCATCAGTTCTGGCAGCGAGGTTCCTATTCCCATAATAACCAGGCCGACAATAAAAGGGGGAATTTTCATGGCACGGGCAAAAACGGCCGCACCATAAACTAATCTATCGGAACCATACACCAGTAAAATCAACCCGGTAATGAGCAGTACAATTGTCAGAAACATGGAGTGTCCCTTAAATAAGTTTTATTCCGAGCATAATGCTAATAATGGTTGATTTTTAAACATGGAATGTTTATTCAGCTAGACTTATACATTCTGACGATCAAGCGATAAAAAGTAAAATTTGTCACAACTTTGCTAACGCAAAATTGGGCAATTTTTTGTAGTATGCATTATTAATTATTTAAATACAGTCATGAAGACAGTTCTATTAACGGTTAGGGGCTATCAATAATGAGTCAACAAACAGCAAATCTTATTGAGATCTGTGGAATGCATTTCACCCGGGGCCAACGCCCGATTTTTGCTGATATTAATCTGACCGTTCCGAAAGGAAAAATTACCGCCATTATGGGACCTTCTGGTATCGGAAAAACCACGTTGCTGCGTCTGATCGGGGGACAAATTCGCCCTGAACGTGGTGAAATTTGGTTTGATGGCGATAATATTCCGGCATTATCCCGCCCACGTCTGTATGCTGCCCGTAAGAAAATGAGCATGTTATTTCAGTCAGGTGCTTTGTTCACCGATCTGAATGTTTTTGACAATGTGGCTTTTCCCCTGCGTGAGCATACCCAACTGCCTGAAGCGTTGATTCACACAACCGTGATGATGAAGCTGGAAGCGGTAGGGTTGCGTGGCGCTGCGCACTTGATGCCATCGGAACTCTCTGGCGGTATGGCAAGGCGAGCTGCATTAGCAAGGGCGATTGCACTCGATCCCGACTTGATCATGTTTGATGAACCTTTTGTCGGTCAAGATCCCATCACGATGGGCGTTTTGGTGAAGCTGATCGATGAGCTGAATCATGCGCTTGGTGTTACGTGTGTCGTGGTTTCCCACGATGTGCCTGAAGTACTGAGTATTGCCGATTATGCTTATATTGTGGCTGAGAAGAAAGTGATTGCAGAAGGTACTCCAGATCAACTGAGAATGAATCAGGATCAACGGGTTCGGCAGTTTCTTGATGGTATTGCTGATGGGCCTGTACCTTTCCGTTTCCCTGCTGGGGATTACAAAACTGAGTTATTAGGATGATGGAATGTTGATGTTAACACGGGCATTAGCAGCAATGGGCCGGCGTGCGATTGAGGTTACGGCTTCATTCGGTCGTGCGGGCTTTATGCTGTTTACTGCAATCATTGGTAAGCCAGAGCCAGCCAAACAATGGACACTATTGCGTCAGCAACTGTATAGCGTAGGTGTTCAATCTCTTCTGATCATTGTGGTTTCAGGTCTGTTTATTGGTATGGTGTTGGCCTTGCAAGGTTATTTGGTTTTAACCACATTTAGTGCGGAAGGCAGCCTTGGCATGATGGTGGCGTTATCACTACTGCGTGAATTGGGGCCTGTGGTGACTGCACTACTGTTTGCCGGGCGAGCGGGTTCAGCTTTGACTGCAGAAATTGGTTTGATGAAAGCCACTGAACAGATTTCCAGTCTGGAAATGATGGCGGTTGATCCGCTGCGCCGCGTTATTGCCCCGCGTTTTTGGGCTGGTTTTATCAGTATGCCCTTACTCTCCCTAATCTTTGTCGCTGTGGGGATCTTGGGAGGTGCAATAGTGGGTGTTGATTGGAAAGGCATTGATGGTGGCTTCTTCTGGTCATCGATGCAATCTACGGTTGAATGGCAAAAAGATTTGCTCAACTGTTTTCTCAAGAGTGTCGTTTTTGCTATTACGGTAACTTGGATTGCACTGTTCAATGGTTATGACGCTATCCCAACATCGGAAGGGATCAGCAGGGCAACGACGCGCACAGTAGTTCATGCGTCGTTGGCGGTATTGGGTTTGGATTTTGTGCTGACAGCACTGATGTTTGGGAACTAAGTCGATGCGAAGCAAGAAAAATGAAATTTGGGTGGGAATTTTTGTCTTGATTGCGTTGGCAGCAATCATTTTTTTATGCCTCAAAGTTGCAGATATCCGATCTTTCGGCAGCCAGCCAACTTATCGTGTATATGCCGCGTTTGATAATATTGGTGGCCTGAAAGTACGTTCACCGGTGAAAGTTGGCGGAGTAGTTGTTGGCCGCGTGGAGAAAATCTGGCTGGATCACAAAACCTATACACCACAAGTTGAATTGGATATTTTCACGCAATACGACAATATTCCAAATACCAGTTCGCTTTCTATCCGAACGTCAGGGTTACTGGGAGAGCAATATATTTCTCTCAATATTGGGTTTGATGACCCTGATTTAGGCACTGCCATGTTGAAAGATGGCGATCGTATTGAAGATACCAAGCCTGCGATGGTACTTGAAGATTTGATTGGTCAGTTCTTGTATAAGAGTAGTGGCGGAAGTCAGGGAAAATCCGCTTCGGCACCTGAACAAGCACACTAACCAGCAATCCACTGCTTAGGAGAAATAACACTTATGTTTAAGCGATTACTTATGGTTGCGTTGCTGGTGGTTGCGCCATTGGCCAGCGCTACAGATCAAACCAACCCCTACGCATTGATGAAAGATGCAGCGGCAAAAACGTTTATCCGTTTGAAGAACGATCAACCGCAGATTCAGGCCAATCCAGAAGTCTTGCGTCAGATTGTGCGTCAAGAATTACTGCCTTATGTGCAGATAAAATATGCAGGAGCACTGGTTCTGGGGCCTTACTACAAACAAGCGACACCGGAGCAGCGTGATGCTTATTTCAAGGCGTTTGAATCCTATCTGGAGCAGGCATATGGTCAGGCCTTGGCGATGTATCACGGACAAGCTTATCAGATTGCACCAGAACAGCCGTTGGGTGATAAGACGATAGTGGCCATTCGTGTCACGATCATCGATTCTAATGGACAGCCGCCTGTTCGTTTAGATTTCCAATGGCGTAAAAACAGTAAGACAGGTTATTGGCAAGCTTACGATATGATCGCAGAAGGTGTGAGCATGATCACGACCAAGCAGAACGAATGGGCGGATATCCTGCGTCAGAAAGGTATTGATGGCCTGACTGAACAGTTAGCCATCAGCGCGAAAGCACCAATCACTTTAGAAAAGAAAAAGTGATATGGAAAAAGCGACTTTTGATAACGATATGATGATTAACGAAAATGTCAATCAGGGAACTGTTAACTGGGAAAAGGCCGGTAATACATTGTTTCTGCAAGGCACATTGGATCGTGATAGTTTGTTACCCCTTTGGCAACAAAAAGAGCACGTTCTGGAGGACATTGGCAATATTGATGTCTCTCAACTAAGCCGTGTGGATTCTACGGGGTTGGCCCTGTTTGTCCAATTAAAGGGGGAATGCCAGAAACGTGGCAGGACACTGACTTTTTCAGGCGTAGGTGAACGCCTGAGTACGTTGATAACGTTGTATGGTCTGCAAGCCCTTCTTGACGATAACCAGCCGAAGACGTAATTCCTTTTTTTGATCATCAGCGCCCTTGTAAGCTATCAACTTACAGGGGCGTTTTTCTTGGTTTAAGAGTTGCCTTTATTCCATTAGGATAAGCATCTACTATTATTTTTTTAATTTAACGACACTATTTTCTAACGACGAGTGTGAGCAGATTTATGGATACGAATGAAATCAAAAAAGTGCTGATGGAAAAATTGGCACTTGATGAAGTTATCGTCAGCGGTGACGGCAGCCACTTTCAGGTTATTGCTGTTGGCGCATTTTTTGATGGCCTGAGTCGGGTTAAACAACAGCAGGCTGTTTATGCTCCTTTGATGGAATACATCGCTGATAACCGCATTCACGCGTTGTCAATCAAAGCCTATACGCCGGCACAATGGCAGCGTGACCGTAAGCTTCAGGGACTTTGAAGCTGTTTGCCTCACCGCGAACAGCACACTTTGAATTAAATAAGAGAATCATGACAGATGGATAAATTTCGCGTGAAAGGGCCTACCTGCCTGTCGGGAGAGGTGATTATTTCCGGGGCAAAAAATGCCGCCTTACCAATTATGTTCGCAGCGTTACTGGCAGAAGAACCGGTTGAATTACAGAATGTTCCTGAATTGAGAGATATTGATACCACGATCAAATTGCTTAATCGTTTGGGTACAAAAGTGGAACGTAATGGTTCTGTTTTTATTGATGCCAGTGAAGTCAATGAATATTGTGCCCCTTATGAACTGGTTAAAACCATGCGAGCGTCCATCTGGGCATTGGGACCGTTGGTGGCACGTTTCGGTCAGGGGCAGGTCTCTTTGCCAGGCGGCTGCGCTATTGGAGCTCGCCCTGTTGATCTCCATATTTCTGGCCTGGAGCAGCTTGGTGCGAAAATCGTGCTGGATGAGGGATATGTCAGAGCCACTGTGGATGGCCGTTTGAAAGGTGCCAGCATTGTGATGGATAAAGTCAGTGTTGGGGCAACGGTTACGATCATGACTGCGGCAACATTGGCAGAAGGAACAACCACCATTGAAAACGCTGCGCGTGAACCTGAAATTGAAGATACAGCTAATTTTCTCAATATGCTGGGAGCAAAAATCAAAGGTGCAGGTACTGATCGCATTGTGATTGAGGGAGTTGAGCGTTTGGGTGGTGGTGTTCATCGTATACTGCCTGATCGTATCGAAACTGGCACCTTCTTGGTCGCGGCGGCGGTTTCACGTGGTAAGGTAGTTTGTCGTCATGCGAAACCTGATACTTTAGATGCTGTTTTAGCCAAGTTGCGTGAAGCTGGGGCGGATATCAAAGTGGGAGAGGATTGGGTTAGCCTTGATATGCATGGTCAGCGGCCAAAAGCAGTGACATTCCGCACGGCACCTCATCCGGGCTTTCCAACTGATATGCAGGCGCAATTTAGCCTATTGAATATGGTTGCAGATGGTGCAGGTATGATCACTGAAACCATTTTTGAAAATCGCTTCATGCATATCCCTGAGTTGATTCGTATGGGCGCACGGGCTGAAATTGAGAGTAATACAGTGTTGTGTCATGGTGTTGAAAAGCTATCTGGTGCTCAGGTTATGGCGACTGATTTGCGTGCTTCTGCGAGTTTAGTATTAGCTGGTTGCATTGCCGAAGGAACGACAGTCGTAGACCGTATTTATCATATTGACCGTGGTTACGAACATATTGAAGATAAGCTGCGTGGTCTTGGCGCAAATATTGAGCGCATTAAGACAACTGGCTAAACGGAATTAAATATTCTTTCTCGTCCACCTTGCCCACATTATGGGTGAGTGGACGAGAAAATAGCTGGCGAGAAAAGATTAATAGCCATCAAACTCATCGATTGTGACGTTAAGTGTGAGGGAAGCTCCATCGCGTAGCACCGTTACAGGAACAACACTGCCCGGACGAATTTCCGCAACTTTATCCATTGTTTCCACAGGTGAGATGGCTGGCTGGTGATTAACGCTGGTAATGATATCTCCCACTTTGATCCCCGCTTTTTCAGCCGGACCATTAGGTGCGATCTGGAAAACGCGTAACCCCTGAATTTGATTGATATTACTGCCTGATGAGCGAATATAGGGTAATTCTCTGGCGGTGATGCCTACATATCCCCTGATAACTCGGCCATCACGGATCAATTTCTGCATAATGGTAGTCGCCAGTTTTGTTGGAATGGCAAATCCCAGCCCTTCCGGTGTTGAACCAAACTCAGACTTATCGAACGTTAACGTATTGATACCAACTAATTCTCCTAGCGTATTGACCAAAGCACCACCGGAGTTGCCTTGGTTAATTGACGCATCTGTTTGCAGGAAATTCTGGCGACGCGTTGGACTAAGGCCGACACGCCCGGTTGCACTGATAATGCCTTGTGTGATGGTTTGTCCCAAATTGTACGGATTGCCGATAGCCAACACGATATCCCCTACGTGGGCCACACGTTTAGGATTAATTGGGATCACAGGCAGGTTTGTGGCGTTGATTTTTAAAACTGCCAGATCCGTTGGGCTATCTGAGCCGACTAACAGTGCTTCATAAAAGCGCCCATCTTGCAAGGCGACAATAATGGAAGCTGCCTTATTGATAACATGCCGATTAGTGAGGATATAGCCTTGTTCACTCATAATGACACCGGAACCTAAAGGAAGAAGTTCCCGGCTTTCATGGGAAAAACTGCCCATGCTGCTGCTGTAAATATTGACTACCGCAGGAGCAGCCCGGCGGACAGCTTTGCTGAAACTGGATACTGTATCGCTGCTGTTGTTGTTATCGCTCAGGAAATTTTTTAAGCCACTAGGACGCAGAGAGGGGATAGCGACCAGCAAAATAGCGGCAATCAATAAGCCTATGAGTATAGAGCGTAATAACTTGATCAGCATGACATTATTCAGAGTAGTAATTGATTGAAAGAAGAATAGCATAGAAGCGGACAGACACAGTATTATACTGTGTCTGTCGTGGGTATAGATTAATTACGCAGTAAGAGATAAATATTATCGTCACCACGTAAGACGTTCAATGCGATAATGGTCGGCTTCTCCTCAGTGATCTTGCGTAATTCACTGATATTTCGTACACGCACATTATTGGCACCAACAATCAAGTCATCCTTCTGCAAACCCGATATTGCAGCAGGTGAGTTCGGAATAATCGAATCCACTTTGATGCCTTGGGTATTTTTTATGGCGGCATTACTCAGGGTTGCGCCTTGCAGGGCAATACTCAAGTTTTCTGCTTTCGTTGGCTCTCCATCACTGTTATCCAGTGTAACGGTGACTTCAAGTGGCTTCCCTTTGCGCAGCAGACCAATTGTGACTTCTTTACCTGGAACTGTTGTACCAACCTTCGCACGTAGCTCAGCAAAGCTATTAATTTTTTTGCCATCAAAGGAGATTAGTACATCCCCTGGTTTGATACCCGCTTTAGCCGCAGCCGATTTAGGCAGGACTTCGCTGACAAATGTCCCTTGTTGTGCTTCAACATTGAGTGCTTTGGCGATGTCTGCCGTCATCTCGGTTCCTTTGATACCGAGTATGCCGCGTTTGATTTCTCCATGGGAAATAAGCTGGGCAGAAAGAGCCTTAGCCATATTACTTGGGATGGCAAAACCGATACCGACGTTACCACCGCTTGGTGCGAGGATGGCGGTGTTAATACCGATCAGTTCTCCTTTCAGATTAATCAATGCACCACCAGAGTTACCGCGGTTAATAGGGGCATCGGTCTGGATAAAGTTTTCCAAACCTTCCAGATTCAGGCCGCTGCGGCCAAGAGCAGAAATGATCCCGGATGTGACGGTTTGCCCCAAGCCAAATGGGTTACCGATGGCAATAGCATAATCTCCGACGCGCAGTTGGTCGGAGTCAGCGAACTTGATGGCAGTCAGGTTTTTGGCATCTTTCAATTGCAAAAGAGCAATGTCGGTTTGTGGATCACGTCCAAGGAGTTTTGCTGAGTATTCACGACCATCATTTAATTGAACGCGTATTTTATTTGCATTATTAATGACATGACTATTGGTCAATACATAACCTTTATTGGCATCAATAATTACCCCAGAGCCTAACCCCGTGAATGGACGTTTTCTTGGTTCTTGCGGAGGAAATGCAGGACCGAAGAAGAACTGGAAATCGTCAGGTAACTGGAGTTGTTGGCTTTGTACTTCTGTACCTGAAACATGAACAGTGACAACAGAAGGCAGCACTTTTTCCAGCATGGGAGCGAGACTGGCTGATTCTTGAGCGACCGCAGCAGCAGGTAGGGCTGCATTACTTACCATTGGAACTGAAGCTAAAGATAGTCCGATACTAATAGCGAGTGCGCTGAGCAATGTATTTTTTCTTTTCATGAATACGTTCTCTTAATACCTAAGCTAGAAAAGGAAATTGTGCTTAAGAGATCTATCCTGTCAAGGCTTTGCTACCTTGGAAATCACTTATTCCTGAGGATTAGATAGGCCTTAAGCATCATTGTTTCAATGCTGTTATGACTCTCAATTATTCAGCAAAGTTCACTAATAAAGTCGTTTTAATGCGTTTCTTTACAGGTATTTACGTGAATCAAAAATCAAAAATCAAAAATAAAAAACAAAAATCTTTCCATTGGATGAAGGGCACGAAAGGGAGCCGTGGTAGCGATTGTTACCACGGCAAAGTGTATTAATTATTTATCTTGGAGCGGACGGAACAGGCCAGATGCACCTTCAGAATAATCCCGTGGAGGCGTGTTAGCAGTCACTTTATTTGTCTCAGTTTCGGATTCGCTTAGACGATAATTGAAAGGATTATCCTGTACTGGCATGTTGGGCATCAGTTCATTGGAACTTTTCGCCATGTGCTGATACAACTGACGGTAATCGCGTGCCATATTGTCAAGTAATTCAGCGCTACGGGCGAAATGGCTGACCAGCTCTTTGCGGTATTCTTCCAATTCAGCCCGATTTTTCTCCAATTCAGCCTGTAGGGCATTTTGTTGGCGTAGCTTTGAGCTGCCAAAGCGGACAGCCAGCGCGCCGACGATAAAACCGATGATTAATCCGATCAGGGCATATTCCCAAGTCATGGCAACTCCTTTAGTAACATCGTTATTCTGCAATATTGTTTCTGCAATGTTCTTAGAGCCTTATCCCATTAGGCAGTTCTGTTTGCAAGGATATACAACTATTGGGATAGGTTCTTGGTTCATGATGACCACTATAACCGTTAATTTAGTCAGAGTGGAATATTGATTATTAATTAATTCATTTATCTGTAATCTAATATAACGCGATGCTCGACTTTAACATCTTATAACGTTGGCTTGTTGAAGCCAGTCGCGTTGACTTTTACCTTGTTTAAAATTGGCAAAAATACCCAACGTGTGAGAAAGAAGTTTTCTAGCAATTCG
>NZ_NKHQ01000008.1:56442-141003 GCF_014467265.1 Xenorhabdus sp. TS4
TTATCCTCTACCCAACAAAACACCCAAATGATAAAATCTTGTTGTGACATAGCCTTTTGTTCCTTTATTTCTCTTTGTTTGTCAACTTAAAGTTATAAAGGAGCGGCTATGTCATTTCAACTCACCATAAAAGTCGAGCATCGCGTTAATATATTAATTTTATACAGCTTTACCAACGCATGTAGGTAAAAATTCTTATCCAAAAGCAGATATCTCAATTCACATCAGTGGGAATTGGCATAGTTTTTATTGGTAAATTACGATACGTACTGAGAATAAAAAACTTTAAGGATTGTTATTTTCATGTCACCGATTACACCTTCATCGCTCTATCAATCAGCACTGTCTGATGATCAGTATCAACCTGACGAAGTACAGCGCAAGACTGTTGAACGCCTTGATCTTATTCATCGCGCTCTCATCAATGCTCAACCGCACCATACTCCGCAAGCCAGTGGACTGAAAGGCATATTGGGTAAGTTGTTTGGTCGACAAACTTCTGCGCAATGCCGCCCTGTTCAGGGGCTTTATATGTGGGGCGGTGTCGGGCGTGGCAAAACATGGCTGATGGATATGTTTTACCAGAGTTTACCGACTGAGCGAAAATTGCGTCTCCATTTCCACCGTTTCATGTTACGGGTACATGAAGAGTTAACAACGTTACAAGGCCATGAAGATCCTTTGGAGATAGTTGCTGATGGTTTCAAGGCACAGACGGATATACTCTGTTTTGATGAGTTTTTTGTGTCCGATATTACGGATGCTATGCTCCTTGGTACATTGCTGGAAGCGTTGTTTGTACGGGGAATTGCCTTGGTGGCGACATCCAATATCCCCCCTGATGAGTTATACCGAAATGGATTGCAGCGCGCACGATTTCTGCCAGCCATTGAGCAGATCAAAAAATATTGTGATGTCATGAATGTCGATGCCGGTATCGATTATCGCCTACGGACACTGACACAGGCTCATCTCTATTTGACGCCATTGTCAGAAGAGAATCGACAGGAGATGCGTCATATGTTTCTGCGTTTGGCCGGACGAGAAGGGGAGCCAAATCCAATATTGGAGATCAATCATCGCAATATGCCTGTCATCAGTAGTGTTGATGGGGTATTGGCAATCCATTTCAAGACATTGTGTGAAGATCCACGCAGCCAGCTGGACTATATTGCTTTGTCGAAACTTTATCATTCTGTTTTGTTACACGATATGCCGATTATGACAATATTGAATGAAAGTGCTGCGCGACGTTTTATCGCACTGGTGGATGAATTCTATGAGCGCCAGGTAAAACTTATCATTAATGCCGACGCGCCGGTGGAACAGATTTATCAGGGTGAGTTGTTGACGTTTGAATATCAACGTTGCCTGTCTCGCTTGCAGGAAATGCAAAGTGAGGAATACCTGAAACTTCCACATTTACCCTGATTCCTTCGTCCTTTGGGATAATTATTGAATTTGGGGTCGATTTTTTATGATGAGTTCTCTATAATCTTGCGACCCCACGTTACAGCAGGATTTTTTATTTCCCAAAAAACTTGCATTAGTGCCGGCATAGGCTATTCGAAGGGGTAGGTTTGCTGGACATGAGTCGTGTGAACCTCAAAAACAGTTTCTGAACATCGAGTGTTCACCAACGTGTAACTTATAATTGGGTAAGCTTTAATGAAAACTTTTACAGCTAAACCAGAAACCGTAAAACGCGACTGGTATGTTGTTGACGCAGATGGCAAAACTTTGGGCCGTCTTGCAACTGAAGTAGCTCGTCGCCTGCGCGGCAAGCACAAAGCGGAATACACTCCGCACGTTGATACTGGTGATTACATCATTATTGTTAACGCAGAAAAAGTTGCTGTAACCGGCAACAAACGTTCTGACAAAATTTATTATCACCACACTGGCCACATCGGTGGTATCAAGCAAGCGACCTTTGAAGAGATGATTGCCCGCCGTCCTGAGCGTGTCATTGAAATCGCGGTTAAAGGCATGCTGCCAAAAGGGCCACTGGGTCGTGCAATGTACCGTAAACTGAAAGTTTACGCGGGCAGTGAGCACAACCACGCGGCACAGCAACCACAAGTTCTGGACATTTAATCGGGATTATAGGCAATGGCTGAAAATCAATACTACGGCACTGGTCGCCGCAAAAGCTCTTCCGCTCGTGTCTTCATTAAGCCAGGTAGCGGTAACATCGTAATCAACCAACGCAGCCTCGAAGTTTACTTCGGTCGTGAAACTGCACGTATGGTTGTTCGTCAGCCACTTGAGCTGGTTGATATGCTGAACAAACTGGATCTGTACATCACTGTTAAAGGTGGTGGTATTTCTGGTCAGGCAGGCGCAATCCGTCACGGTATCACCCGTGCACTGATGGCTTATGACGAGACTCTGCGTTCTGAACTTCGCAAAGCTGGCTTCGTTACTCGCGATGCTCGTGAAGTTGAACGTAAAAAAGTGGGTCTGCGCAAAGCACGTCGTCGTCCACAGTTCTCCAAACGTTAATTTATTGCCACAACTGTGGCAATGGGTTAAAGTTAAAAACCCGTCATTTTTATGGCGGGTTTTTTATTCCTTCAGATTTTTCACTCTTCGATAATTCGCTATTTTTAGCAAAAAAATAGCATTTTTGAGAAATTAATTCCCAGACTCTAATATTTCATCATTAATTCTCAATGTACTTCCCCACAAAATGTGCAAAATCTGGTAAACTAGTAACAATTTTTTGCCTTATCCATGAGTTTGCCCGATTTGGCAGAGGTAAAATATAATATCCCAAGATATTTTCTCGTTACAGCCAATAAAGCCGTTACCAGAAGATAAAGGGGATAACCTCGGATAATAAGTGCGAAACAGGATGAGAATATGAGCGAGAATAGCCGCTGTTCACTGAAGGGCTGTTCGTTCCTTTTTTTAGATAAACTTGGAGGTTTTCATGGCTGTCGCTGCCAACAAACGTTCGGTAATGACTCTGTTTTCCGGCCCGACCGACATTTTTAGCCATCAAGTGAGAATTGTGCTGGCGGAGAAAGGGGTCAGCGTAGAGATTGAACACGTTGAAGCGGGTAATTTGCCTCAGGATTTGATTGATTTGAATCCTTATCAATCTGTTCCTACTCTCGTTGATCGTGAGCTGACCCTGTATGATTCTCGCATCATTATGGAATATCTGGATGAGCGTTTCCCGCATCCACCACTCATGCCTGTGTATCCTGTCGCACGAGGTTCCAGCCGTCTGATGATGCATAGAATTGAAAAAGACTGGTATTCCCTGATGTACAAAATTCAGGAAGGAAGTGTTCAGGAAGCGAATGCTGCACGTAAACAGCTTGCTGAAGAACTGCTGGCAATTGGGCCAATTTTCAGAGAAATGCCTTTCTTCATGAGTGAAGAGTTCAGCTTGGTGGATTGTTATTTATCTCCACTGCTGTGGCGTTTGCCTGTCTTGGGGGTTGAGCTACTAGGACCCGGTGCCAAAGATCTTCAAGTCTATATGCAGCGTGTATTTGAACGTGACGCATTCTTGGCTTCGTTGACAGAAGCTGAACGTGAAATGCGTTTACAATCACGGAGTTAATATATATGGAGATGACTCAAATGTCTCCACGCCGCCCCTATCTATTGCGGGCACATTATGAATGGCTGCTGGATAATGACATGACCCCGCATATTGTTGTGGATGTTAACTGTTATGGTGTTAACGTCCCGATGGAATATGCACAAAATGGGCAAATTATTTTGAATATCTCGCCGAGAGCGGTTGGCAATTTGCAATTGACGAACGATGAAGTGAGGTTTAATGCCCGATTTGGTGGTGTTGGTCGTCAAGTGACTGTTCCAATGGCGGCTGTGATTGCGGTTTATGCCCGTGAAAATGGCGCAGGAATGATGTTTGAGCCAGAATTTGCCTATGACGCGGATAATACCGAGTCAGAAGGAACAGATGTGCCAGCAGCGGATAATCTGGTGCTTATTCATAAGAATAAGCATAATAAAAAAGCTTCTTACGATGATGATTCGCCAGATGACGAACCACCTCAACCGCCAAAAGGCCGCCCAACCTTGCGCGTCGTGAAATAATTGTTCAAAGCTTATACCCAATCGTTTCAAGTTGCAGTCAGCACGGCCGCAGCCTGGAAGGTGAAGGGGTTCGTTAGAGATGAAAATAGAGGAGACGTTGATCTCCTTTATTTTTAGTACTACATGTAAGTGCTATGCATTTTCTCAAATTGCCATATACAGGTTTCGATATTGTATCGGTTTTCTCCCCTATTGGATTTTTCCGCCGCTCTTAGGTTGTCTATTATTTTCTTGGCAAATGCTCTCTGTTGACTGAGCCCTCTGATCGTTGGAGGTATATTGCAGACATCAGTGAATGAGAGAGTGCGATGTGATTTTGTCAGTGACAATACTTCTACAGGATTTTCAATTAAAGCAATAGATAAAGCATTAGTAATTTTCCGGGAAAATTCTGGGTGGATATTAGGGGATAGCTTAAAGGCAACTTGCAGCCATTGTTTATCACCGGTTGCAATATTCTGGATAATTTTGTCCTGATTGTGTTCTGCGTTTATCTCTGCCACAACAGAATTTATTCCTCTTTCTTGTATTTGCTGCATAATTTCGACAGGAGTAGAAAATCTGGCCAGTGAGGGTAAGCTTGCTAAGGTTATAGAAGAAAAGCAGAGTATCTGGATAAGTAAGCGCATATATTTCTACCTGTTGTTATCACTTTAATGATCTTTTATTTCATTTCTATTTAATCAGTTTTGCTAAGTAATTTTCTTGTCGAAAAAAATAAACCTTATTGCCGTATTACGGTATTGCACTATTGCTGTATTGCTATAATGAGCAGGAGATTAAATCGATATATTTAACTTTAGAGTATAAGAATAGTTGCATAAGTGCCAAAAATACAACTAATCTGGTAGCAAAAGAAAATCAAAATATTGGATTTTTATTTTGTGAGAGCTTCTCCGACTAAAATGTCGGAGAAGTCATTAAAAAAGCGTTGAATATTAGATTTCAAGATAATCGAGGATACCAAAAGCGGCTTTTCGGCCTTCATCAATAGCAGTCACGACTAAATCAGAACCACGTACAGCGTCCCCACCTGCGAATATTTTAGGATTACTGGTCTGGAAAGGCTGTTTACTGGATGCAGGCGTGATAATGCGGCCTCTTTGATCGAGTTTGACTTGATGTCCGTCCAGCCAGCCCATGGTGTGAGGCTTGAAACCAAATGCCATGATCACTGCATCGGCTTCTATCAAAAATTCGGAACCTTGAATAATCTCAGCCTGACGACGGCCTTTTTCATCTATGGCACTTAGTTGTGTTTTCACCACCTTGACCCCACAAACCCGTCCTGCACCATTAATTTCAATGCTAATGGGTTGCAGGTTAAAACGAAACTCTACACCTTCTTCTTTAGCATTTTTTACTTCACGACGGGAGCCGGGCATATTTTCTTCATCCCGCCGATAGGCACAGATAACATGGGTTGCACCCTGGCGAATCGAAGTACGGACGCAGTCCATTGCTGTATCACCGCCGCCCAGTACCAGAACACGTTTACCTTTCATATCAACATAAGGTTGTTCAGGTAGAGAAGGATAACCCATCAAATGACGGGTGTTGGCGATTAAGAAAGGCAAGGCATCATATACTCCGTCAGCGTTTTCGTTATCCAGCCCACCACGGATGGATTGATAGGTACCCACCCCAAGAAATACGGCATCAAATTCTTTGGTGAGTTCAGCCAGAGTGACGTCCCGGCCTATCTCTGTGTTTAGACGGAACTCAATACCCATCCCGGAAAATATTTCACGGCGGCGAATTATCACCTCTTTTTCTAGTTTAAAGGCGGGAATACCAAATGTGAGCAAACCACCAATTTCAGGATGGCGATCGTAGACCACCACTTGTACGCCATTACGCGTCAGGACATCTGCACAAGCTAATCCTGCCGGTCCTGCCCCAACCACGGCGACACGTTTACCGGTTGGGATGACATGCGACATATCCGGTTTCCAGCCCATCGCAATAGCCGTGTCATTAATATAGCGTTCAATGTTGCCGATAGTGACAGCACCGAAGTCGTCATTCAGGGTACAGGCGCCTTCACACAGGCGATCTTGCGGACAGACCCGACCACAGACTTCTGGCAAGCTGTTGGTCTGGTGTGATAATTCCGCTGCTTCGATGATGCGTCCTTCATTGGCGAGTTTCAGCCAATTTGGAATGTAGTTATGTACGGGACATTTCCATTCACAGTATGGATTACCACAAGAGAGACAGCGATCTGCTTGTGCCTGTGCTTGAATTTCAGAAAATGGTTCATAAATCTCAACAAATTCTATTTTTCTGATTTTCAATAATTTCTTAGGTGGATCGACACGTTGTAAGTCGATAAATTGATAAACATTCTGACTCATTATTAACTCCTTACTGTGCCTGAACCCGCAATTCGGCAGAAGAACGGCTACGGTGCCCCAACAACGCACTGACATCACTGGATTTCGGTTTAACCAAAGCAAACTTATTGACCCATTGAGACCAATTTTCCAATAGGCTTTCACCGTGGTGTGAGTTTGTCAGACGGACATGTTCGGTGATTAATCCCCGCAGATGTTCTGTATGAATGGCAAGGGTATCCATTGAGAGAACTTCTACCAGTTCTGGATTGACGCGTTTGCGGAAGTCATCAAATTCATCAAGGACGTAAGCAAATCCACCGGTCATACCTGCACCAAAATTTACACCAGTGCTGCCCAGGACACAGACGATCCCACCAGTCATGTATTCACAGCCATTGTCGCCTATCCCCTCAATAACGGTGATGGCACCTGAGTTACGTACTGCGAAGCGTTCACCGGCACGTCCGGCAGCAAAGAGTTTCCCGCCTGTTGCACCATAAAGGCAGGTATTGCCGATAATAGTGGCTTCGTTACTTTTAAATGCTGAGCCGGCAGGAGGAAGGATGGTAATACAGCCGCCAGCCATACCCTTACCGACATAATCATTGGCATCGCCAATTAAAGTCAGTTCGACACCGGCAGCATTCCAGACGCCAAAACTTTGTCCGGCCGTTCCATTGAAATGCAGTTTGATTGGATCGGCAGCCCGCCCTTGATCGCCATACCGAGCCGCAATCTCGCCGGAGAGGGAAGCGCCAACAGAGCGATCGGTATTTTGGATATCAAAATAGAACGTCTTGCTTTGCGCGTTTTCTACATACGGCATAGCTTGGGCGACGATCAATGTATTCAGTGTACCTTGGTCAAAAGGAGGATTACCTTCTGTGCAATGCCGCGCTTTGCTGGTATGAGGTTCTACGGTTTCCAGTAATGGTTTGAGATTGAGCTTGCTTTGCTTGGCAGAAATTCCCTCAAGTATTTCCAGCAAGTCTGTTCGTCCAATCAAATCGGTAAGTTTTTTCACTCCTAATTGCGCCATCAGTTCACGTGTTTCCTGCGCAATAAAGCGGAAATAGTTAATAACTCTTTCTGGCAAGCCGTGATAATGGGATTGGCGTAGTTTTTCATCTTGTGTCGCGACACCAGTGGCACAGTTATTTAAGTGACAGATGCGCAAATATTTACAGCCGAGAGCAACCATTGGGCCTGTGCCAAAACCGAAACTTTCTGCGCCTAAAATAGCCGCTTTGATGATATCCATCCCCGTTTTCAAACCACCATCCACCTGAAGGCGGATTTTATGGCGTAATCCATTGGCAACCAGCGCTTGTTGGGTTTCCACCAGTCCCAATTCCCACGGGCAACCTGCGTATTTGACAGAAGAAAGCGGGCTGGCACCTGTTCCGCCGTCATAACCGGCGATGGTAATCAGATCGGCATAGGCTTTGGCGACACCTGTGGCAATGGTTCCTACGCCAGGTTCTGAAACCAGTTTGACGGAGATCAGCGCCTGCGGATTCACCTGCTTAAGATCGAAAATCAATTGGGCCAGATCTTCGATTGAATAAATATCGTGATGTGGTGGTGGAGAAATGAGGGTAACGCCCGGAACGGAGTAGCGCAATTTGGCAATATAAGGCGTTACCTTATCTCCCGGTAATTGACCGCCTTCTCCTGGTTTTGCGCCTTGGGCGACTTTTATCTGGATCACATCGGCACTGGCTAAGTACGCTGGTGTAACGCCAAATCTGCCGGAAGCAACTTGCTTGATGCGGGAAACTTTCTTGGTACGATAACGAACGGGATCTTCGCCACCTTCTCCAGAGTTGGAAAACCCCCCTAACGTATTCATCGCTTCTGCCAGCGCTTCATGGGCCTCTGGGCTGAGTGCGCCAATTGACATGGCTGCGGTATCAAAACGTTTGAACAGTGCTTCTGCAGGTTCAACATCTGCAATATTGATGGGATCACCTTTAGGCACTAGGGCAAGCAGATCCCGCAAGGTGGTGATGGGGCGTCCATTGACCAGTTCGGAATATTTCAGGTAATCACTGTAGTTGCCACTGTGAACAGCGGTCTGCAATGTTTTGACGACATCAGGGTTATAAGCGTGATACTCCCCATTATGGACATATTTTAGCAGTCCCCCTTGATCGATGGAGTGGCGATGCAACCATGCCCGTTTGGCAAGATTACGCAGATCTTGTTCAAAATCGCTGAAATCTGCTCCTCCAATACGGCTGACAACACCATTGAAGCAGATATCTGTCACATCCAGGTGCAAACCAACGGCTTCGAACAACTTAGAGCAGCGATAAGAGGAAATAGTGGAGATGCCCATTTTGGACATAATCTTATACAGCCCTTTATTGATGCCATTGCGATAATTAAGCATCACGCGGGCATATGGCGCATTAATTGTGCCATCATCCACCATTTTTCCCAGTGTTTCATAGGCCAAATAAGGGTAAACAGCGGTAGCGCCAAAACCCATCAATACCGCAAAATGATGCGGATCACGCGCACTGGCAGTTTCTACAATCAAGTTGGTATCACAGCGCAGGTTTTTCTCAACCAGGCAGTGTTGGATAGCACCGACAGCCATTGGCGCAGGGATGGGTACTCTTTCTGGTGCAATATTGCGATCGGATAGTACTAACAATACTGCACCATTGCGGGCGAGTTCTTCTGCCTTTTCACATAAAGCTAACACCGCCTGTTTCAGGGTGATTTCCTGTGGATTGAAGGTCAAATCCAACGTATCAGCGCGATAATAGGATTCCTGCCGTGTCGTCAGTTGTACGAAATCAGAATAGAGCAGGACTGGCGATTGAAAGCACAACCGATGAGCCTGCCCTTCTGCTTCACAAAAGACATTCATTTCTCGCCCAATGCGGGTAGCCAGAGACATCACATGAGCTTCACGTAATGGATCGATGGGAGGATTGGTCACTTGGGCGAATTGCTGACGAAAATAGTCGTAGATAATGCGAGGACGGCTGGAAAGCACGGCAAACGGTGTGTCATCGCCCATTGAGCCGGTCGCCTCCTGAGCATTTTCACCGAGGGGACGGATAACTTGATCCAATTCCTCATTACTGTAGGCAAACTGCTTGTGATAAGTTGCCAACAGGCGATCATCTAACTCTCGCTGCCCGACCTGTGCTTCCGGCAACTCTTCAAACGGAATCAAACGCTTGACGTTTTTTTCTAGCCATTCTTTATAAGGGTGGCGGCTTTTCAGATCGTTGTCAGTTTCCGTTGAGTGGAGAATACGCCCTTCATAGGTATCGATAACCATTAACTCACCCGGCCCGACACGGCCTTTCTCGACGACTTCATCGGGTTGGTAATCCCAAATACCAACTTCAGAAGCGCAGGTAATCAGCTTATCTTTGGTAATCACATAGCGGGCAGGGCGTAAGCCATTGCGATCTAAATTACAGGCGGCATAACGCCCATCGGAAATAACGATGCCGGCCGGTCCATCCCAAGGTTCCATGTGCATGGAATTAAAATCGAAGAATGCACGCAGATCATCATCCATATCAGGGTTATTCTGCCATGCCGGTGGAACGAGCAAACGCATTGCGCGGATTAAGTCCATACCGCCATTGAGAAACAGTTCCAGCATGTTATCCAGTGAACTGGAATCGGAACCAGTTTCATTAACAAAAGGTGCAGCAGTATGTAAGTCTGGGATCAGTGGCGTGCGGAACTTATAGGCTCGTGCTTTCGCCCATTCACGGTTTCCCGTAATGGTATTGATTTCCCCATTGTGAGCCAGATAGCGAAAGGGTTGTGCCAGCGGCCAACGGGGAATGGTATTGGTTGAAAAGCGCTGATGGAATAAACAGATAGCAGATTCCATGCGCAGGTCAGCCAAATCGGGGTAGAAACGCGGTAAATCCGCAGCCATGCACAATCCTTTATAAATCGTGACCAGATTAGACAGGCTGCAAATATAAAAGTCATTGTCGATAATCCGTTTTTCTATACGGCGTCGGGAAACGAACAGGCGGCGTTCCAGATCTTGTGCTCGCCATCCGGCGGGTGCATTGATAAAAACTTGCTCAATGCGAGGAAGGCTTGATAAGGCAATATCACCTAAGATATCGCGATTGATAGGAACTTCCCGCCAACCCACAATGGATAGGGTTTCGTGTTGTAACTCCTGTTCGATAATATCACGGCATAATTGGGCAATTTTGCCATCCTGGCTTAGAAACAACATGCCGACGGCATAATTTTTAGCGAGCCGCCATGACTGCTCACTGGCGATCATTTGAAAGAAACGGTCTGGTTTTTGCATTAACAAACCACAGCCATCACCCGTTTTGCCGTCTGCCAGAATTGCACCTCGGTGTTGCATCCGAGCCAGTGCATGTATGGCTGTGCGCACCACCTTGTGGCTGGGTTCTCCTTCAATATGTGCGATTAATCCAAAGCCACAGTTATCTTTTTCCTGCAATATGTCATACAACATTGTAAAGCTCCCCAAGTTCTGTCCGACTCTCACATTACTCGCGAGATGGTATCGATATATATTTTTTCTACAGGCGTCTAATTTGCGCCCTCAGTAAAACGCCACTTGTTTTATTGGCATTAACAAGCGGTGAATCAAAATGATGTTATGTTATCTATCACTGCATAAATATGAGCCAGAGGATTATCTGGCAGGTGATTTTCAGCGAATTCCCAACTTAACGGTAAAAACAGTGTTGGTCAAATCGTGTTAAATCATGTTTTTTGTTGATAATTTCCATATATTTTGTTGATTTTTATAAGTAAATGGCAATTTTTTGTGTTTTGTGACTGAGATCATCTCTCTTAAATGATGTGAGTTATATCACTAAAATCACCCCATTATCTATTTTGGATATGCTTTAAAATACATCTATCCTGATGTTTTGCTCTTATTTTTTGGCTTAAATTGGATTTATATTGCGTATTTTTTAATTTGTAAGAGGAAGTGATTGGTTGTTTTTTCCTCTAAAGAGGGGGGGGATTTATTTGCATAATTATTCTTATTATTTTTATTTTTATTCCTTGTGAGAAGTTAAGGGTGATATCCCGTAACGAAGTTGGGGCTTTTTTACGTTATGATTCAATCTAGTAACTTTACTGGAAAAGATTTCACTGGGAGTTGTTATGAAGCTGATTCGAGGGCTTGCCCAATATTATGTAGATTTGATGATGAAGCTGGGGCTGGTGCGTTTTTCTATATTACTTGCATCAGCTTTAGTTATTCTTGCGATGGCGATGCAGATGGCGGTGACATTTGTACTGCATGGAGAAGTACAGGGTATTGATTTAATTCGCTCCATTTTTTTTGGTTTGTTAATTACCCCTTGGGCGGTTTATTTTCTCTCCATCGTAGTAGAACAACTTGAGGAATCCCGCCAGCGCTTATCGAGTCTGGTCGCAAAACTTGAAGAAATGCGCCAGCGTGATGCGAAATTAAACCTGCAACTCAAAGAAAACATCGACCAATTGAACCAGGAGATAAGTGACAGAGAGAAGGCGGAAAAAGCCCATTTGGTTTTATTGGATAAACTCAAATTGGAAATGGAGCAGCGTGAAAAAACCCAGATTGAGCTTGAACAGCAATCGGTGCTATTGCGTTCTTTTCTGGATGCCTCCCCGGATTTGGTTTATTACCGCAATGAAGATAATGAATTTTCCGGTTGTAATAGGGCGATGGAATTGCTGACTGGCAAAAGCGAAAAGCAGCTTATCGGCCTGACGCCGACAGATGTTTATGATAAAGAAATTGCCAGCAAAGTGATGGAAACCGATGAAAAAGTATTTCGCCACAATGTATCTCTGACCTATGAGCAATGGTTAGTTTACCCCGATGGACGCAAAGCCTGTTTTGAACTCAGGAAAGTCCCTTTTTATGATCGCGTTGGTAAGCGACATGGATTAATGGGATTTGGACGCGATATAACGGAGCGTAAACGCTATCAGGACGCATTGGAGAACGCCAGCAGGGATAAGACGACTTTTATCTCTACGATTAGCCATGAGCTTCGTACGCCTTTAAATGGCATTGTGGGCTTGAGCCGAATTCTGATGGATACCGACTTAACACCAGAGCAATGTAAGTACCTGGAGACAATCCATGTCAGCGCCATTACTTTGGGTAATATTTTCAATGATATTATTGAATTAGATAAAATTGAGCGCCGCAAAGTCCAACTTGATAACCAACCAATTGATTTCACCGGTTTCATGACAGATTTAGAGAACATTTCAGGTTTATTGGCGCAGCCGAAGGGAATTAAATTTATTCTGGAGCCTGAGCTGCCACTACCCGCAAAAGTACTGACTGATGGAACCCGTTTGCGACAAATTTTGTGGAACCTGATTAGTAATGCCGTGAAATTTACGCCTGAAGGCGAAATTAAGGTTCGTATCTGGCATGAAAAAGAAGAGGAACGTCTATTCTTTGAAGTGACAGATTCCGGCATTGGTATTCCTCCTGACGAATTGGAAAAAATCTTTGCCATGTATTATCAGGTTAAAGACAGCGCTGGTGGGCGTCCTGCAACCGGAACGGGGATTGGCCTTGCTGTTTCGAAGCGTCTTGCCCTCAGCATGGGAGGGGACATTGTGGTGAAAAGTGCGTTGGGCAAAGGCTCTTGCTTTACCTTGTCTGTCGTTGCACCAGCCATTGATGAACACCCGCAAGGGAAGGCTGAACAAGACATTCTGCCATTGCCAGCGCTTAATATCTTACTGGTAGAAGATATTGAATTGAACGTCATTGTAGCCCGTTCTGTTCTGGAGAAGTTGGGGAACAGTGTGGATGTTGCCATGAATGGCCATGATGCACTGGCAATGTTTGATCCTGACGAATATGACTTAGTGTTACTGGATATCCAATTACCGGATATGACGGGGCTGGATATCGCCCGCCAATTGCACCAGCGTTACTCCTCCCAATCCTTGCCTCCTTTGATTGCGCTGACGGCTAATGTATTAAAGGATAAAAAAGAATACCTTGATGCGGGTATGGATGATGTGCTCAATAAGCCGTTATCTGTCAAGGCGTTGACTGCCATTATCGAAAAATATTGGGGTAAGGGATCTGAATCTGACACTGCCTTAGTGGAAGTTGATCTTGTGAATCAGGATGAAGAACGGCTGGATACGGAGATGCTTAATCAATATATCGAATTGGTTGGGCCAAAAATGATCACAGACAACCTGGTTATTTTTGAAACCATGATGCCAAATTACCTTGCTTTGCTGGACTCCAATATGACCGCCAGAGATCAAAAAGGCATTACAGAAGAGGCACATAAAATCAAAGGTGCGGCTGGTTCAGTAGGGTTACGCCATTTGCAGCAATTGGCTCAGCAGATTCAGTCACCGGATTTACCTGCGTGGTGGGATAATGTTCAGGAATGGGTGGATGAGTTAAAGTTGGAATGGAAGCAAGATATAGAAATATTAAGAAATTGGTTATCAAGCGTTACAAAAAAATAACCCCAACCGAAGTTGGGGTGCGCTAATACTGCGCCAACACCAGGGAAATCTGTTTACCCGCTTATCTAAGGTTTGTTTTCGACGCGGGTAATTAAAGAATTCTTTTACACAGAACACAAGTACCAACATAGCAAAGATAAGATTTTTTGTTACAAGATTCATTAAAATCTGTGATGAAGATTGGTGTTTAACCCTCTAAGGGGTTAAGCATTAATCTACTACAAATGGAGAGAAATATGAAATCCGTTGCCATTATATTAAGTGGATGTGGAGTGTACGATGGAAGTGAAATTCACGAATCAGTTCTCACTATGCTCTCTTTAAGCCGTCTTGGCGCTGAAGTGTCTTTTTTTTCGCCTGATGAGATACAACATCATGTTATTAATCACCTTAACGGAGAAGAGAAACAAGAAAGTCGCTACATAATGGAAGAATCCGCCCGTATAACGCGGGGAAATATACAGCCTTTATCCAAAGTTAATATTGATGAGTTGGATGCGCTCATTATTCCTGGTGGTTTTGGCGTGGCCAAGAATTTATGTAATTTCGCATTCAAAGGATCAGATTGTGAAATAAATAAAGAGCTATTAAGTATAGTGCAAAATATGCACCAGCAAGGCAAACCGATGGGGTTTATATGCATCGCCCCAGTTATGGTATCTAAAATATTAGGCAAACCGATAAAAGTAACCATCGGCAATGATCCAGAAACTGCGGCTCAAATAGCGAGAATGGGAGGGGTACATGTTGAGTGCCCGGTTGATGACATTGTTATTGATTTTGAAAACAAAATTGTAACAACGCCGGCTTATATGCTCGCAGAATCTTTGGCGCAGGCAGAAAAAGGAATTGATAAGCTGGTTAGAAAAATATTGGAAATGATTGAGTAATCGGATGAGAAATCCTTTTTCAATATTGTGGCGCAGGCTGAAAAGAATTGTCGTGTCGATCACGGTTTTATGGTTCGTTGCTGTAATTGCCTTTTCATTTTTGCCAGTGCCGTTTTCTATGATGATGATAGAGAGACAAGTCTCTGCCTTAATGTCAATTAATTTGTCTTATGTTTCTCGCTCTTCATGGATGGATCAGAATCACATTTCACCCTATATAGCGTTAGCCGTCATTGCAGCGGAAGATCAAAAATTCCCAAAACATTGGGGATTTGATTTTGAGGCTATTGAAACTGCTATGGCGTATAACAAAAAATATGAGAAGCGAATTCGGGGGGCATCGACAATTTCCCAGCAAACAACCAAAAATTTATTTCTATGGGAAGGACGTAGTTGGATAAGAAAAGGCTTAGAAACGGGAATGACTGCCGTATTGGAATTACTCTGGTCAAAGAAACGTATTTTAACGGTGTATCTCAATATTGCTGAGTTTGGCAACGGTATTTTTGGTGTTGAGGAAGCGGCCCAACATTACTTTGGCAAGCCTGCCTACCGATTGACAGCTACCGAATCTGCATTGCTTGCTGCTGTATTACCAAACCCTCATCGTTATAAAGTGAATGCTCCCTCCAGGTATGTATTACAACGCCAGCAATGGATCTTGCGACAAATGCAGTTAATGGGGGGAGTGAATTACTTAAAGCAAAATAAGTTGGGATGGACGTTGAATACAGGTTGTGAGGCTGGGCGGCATTGATTAATGCCGCCTTGATGGTTTCAGTTGAGGTAGGTAAATGCTGTGGTTACACGTTTTACGCCGCTAGTTTCGCTGGCGATTTTCGCAGCCGCAGCCCCTTCTTGTTGCGTGACAATGCCAAACAAAAAGACTTCACTACCCTCTGTCACCACTTTGATGCTGGATGATCTCACCGCATCACTGGTTAAAATTTGGGAGCGCACTTTGGTCGTCAACCAGGCATCAGCGGAGGCCGTAGCCAATGTCACGGGATACGCTTGACGGATCTCGTTATATACCACGTCGGTGCCTTCAACCTTTGCCGCAATTTGTTTTGCCCGCTCGGCCAGGGCCATATTGGGGCTTTGTCCGGTTAAAAGAACCTTGCCTTGATACACAGTCACTGACACACGGGCTTGTGCCTTAATTTGTGGGTCCTTGCTGATGGCATTGCTGACACGGGCTTCCAGCGTGGTATCGTCAACTTGTTGCCCAATGGTTCGTGGATCTGAACCCGCTTTTGTGGCAATTGCAGCGGAACCTACGACGGCGGCACCAATACATCCTTGTAATAGCATTGCACTGAAACAGACTAATAATAGAGAAAATAACCGCATGAGTTGGCTCCTTATTCATCCTGATGAGGGAATAACGTGTTGTCGATTAAGTCGCACAGGCAGTTGATTGTCAACATATGAACTTCTTGGATCCTGACGCTGTGATGTGAGGGGATACGTATCTCAACATCCTGAGGACCGAGTAAGCCCGCCAGTTCACCACCATCGTAACCCGTCAGCGCAACGATCGTCATATCACGTGTAACAGCAGCTTCCACCGCTTTGATAATATCTCGACTGTTTCCATGTGTAGAAATGGCAAGCAGGACATCCCCTGCTTGTCCCAGGGCCCTGACTTGTTTGGCGTAAATTTCGTCAGGCTGTTTACTGTTGGCGATAGCGGTGATCACCACATTATCAGTATTCAACGACAGGGCTGGCAGACTTGGCCGATCTGTTTCAAAACGATTGATCATACTGGCAGTAAAACGCTGTGCCGTTGCGGCCGATCCACCATTACCACAGCAAAGAATTTTGTTGCCGCTCAGCAGTGATTGAACCATCATCATCGCGGCGCGTGATATTGCGTCGGGTAATGCTTCTGCTGCTGCGATCTGAGTTTGAATGCTTTCTGTAAAACAGACTTTAATTCTATCCAGCACGTTATGACCTATGTATATTGGAATTATTTATTTAGCGAGAAAATTGAGAATCTATTGAAATAGGCTCTCATTCAGGGTGAAGGCATTTTTCAGCCATTCAAATTTCTGCCCTGTTATTGCACAAACATCGAAGCGGCATGATGCCGTTTCCAGACATTCATTGCGTCGGGACAACCAGACAGCAGCCGTATACAAGAGCTTTCTGCGCTTACTTTGAGTAATTGTAGCAATGGCACCACCATATTGTGCATTTCGGCGGAAACGAACTTCAACAAATACCCATGTATGCTTGTCACGCATAATCAGATCGATTTCACCGCCGCGAATTTTTACATTCTCAGCAACAAAGACAAGCCCTTGTTTTTGCAAAAACAGCTTAGCCTGATGCTCATAATGGCGCCCCAGTGCGTAGTGATTGCCTGTTGGTTTTTTCATCCTGAAATGACCACGATACCTTTAATTACAGAAAATTATTCAATTTCGGGATGATCTCCCTGATCAGTGCTATCGGTGCTTTCTATGTTATGGGTATTTCCTGCGTTATCGATATTTTCCGTGCTATTGGTATTTTCAAGGATTATGCGACCATTATTGAATTGCATCCAAGGTAACTGACGCAAGATAGTGCAGTTATCCATCACGGATAGTTCCCCTGAAGCACCGCTCAAATGAAATCCCATGTCTTGCTGCATTGGCGTAAATTGATTGGCCAGTGACCATGCATCAATGCCCATTGCATAGAGGCGCATCAGGGAATAATCATTAGTGAATTTTTTGGCTGCTTGCTGCATTAACGGCACATTTATGCCTGTCAGCAGTGGGATGTCACTAAACTGCATGCCATCCATTTCCAGGCGGAAATCAGGGCCTGAACCTGCTTTATTACTGCGCGAGCTGGCATAAAGTGCCGGCTTTTTACGGGAGCTGATTGCCATGTCGATCATAGGTTTGATAATTGTCAATTCGTTTGCTGTTGCGACAATATAAACGGCATCGACGGACTCTGTGGCTGGATTTGTGGAAATAACTGGCGTTCCAGACAAACGAATACCAATCCCACGATTCATGGATTGCCTCATTTCATCCAGCGTACCAAAAGATTGTTGTAATACCGTTTGCCCCCCAAGCTTTTGCCACTCTTGTGCAAAGGCTTGTGCAACACGGATGCCTAATTCAGTACGAGGTATCAACACCAAAGGGCTGCGCTTTTGCTGTTGCCAGATATGCATGGCGGCATTTTTCGCCTCATCTTCAGGAGAGAGTGAAAAATAACAGATATTCGGTTGTTTTTGTGGCACATCAAGCTCATTGAGCGCCAAAATATTCAGTGGAGTTTCAATTTGAGTCAATTGTTCCACATTGGGTTTCAGTAATGGTCCAACTACCAGAGTGACACCATCTTGTTTAGCCTGTTCCAGCAGTTCGGTAAGAGGCTGGCTGTTGGTATCATAGATTTTTACGGTCTGATCATTGGTAGGCACATCATTAATCGCATCCATTTCTGGTTCAATTGTGGCGGCATCAGCATTCTCTGAATTTGCAGCGCTGGTATTTTCAGGATCGGTAGAGGGTTCGGCGTTAACAGTACCGTTTGGATCGGTGGCATTTGTTGGCAATGGTGATTCTGGCAAAGATGGCTTTGGCAAGCCTTTTTGAGCATCGAGGAAACCCTGGCGGATGGCGTCACCAAATATTTTGGCCTGGCCGCTCAAAGGCAGAAATAACCCAATTGTGGCATGGCTGTTTTCAGTTTCGTGCAACATTTGTTGCAGAGCTGTGGGTAAACTGTGGGCAGCGGGGTTGTTTGGATAACGGATTTGCCAATCGTGAATAGCGAGACGCAGTTTATCGAGATCCTGTTTATTGGTCTGATAGGTACTGAGTAAATCAAGCCAGCCCTGCAACGTATACTCATTGGCATTAATCACCAATTCACTCATTTGCTGCGGGGAAAGTTGCGTCAATAATTGCCAGGTCTCATCAAGGTTTTTCTGGCGGGCAGCTTCATCCGGTGCGTAGGAGTCCAATGCGATGTAAGCACGGATAACATCCAACGATGGTTGATTGTGTGCTGCGTCAATAATGGCCTGGTAGCGGTTAATCTCTGCGCTGATCTTATCCTGAGGCTTAGAAGTTGGTTGCCCTTGCCGTTCGGGCATGGTACACCCTGCAATAATCATAGTTGACAGCAGTGCTGTATAGATTAAACCAGTTTTTAAACGCACAAAAATTGAGGGAAGCATACTGTATCCAGCGATGTTTTTTTCAAAGATGCTCAATTTTAAATCGGTCATTCGGATGAAACAATGAATCAAACCAATCGAGCAGTGGTTACGACATCCACGCTATATGTTGTGCCAACCCCTATTGGAAATCTGGGGGATATTACTCAGCGTGCTCTTGAAGTTCTTAAACATGTCGATCTGATTGCTGCCGAAGATACGCGACACACTGGCTTGTTGCTTCAACATTTTGCCATTAATGCGCGCATGTTCGCACTTCATGATCATAATGAACAGCAAAAAGCAGATCAATTGATTACGAAACTTGAACAAGGGGCGAGTATCGCATTGGTATCTGATGCCGGTACGCCGTTGATTAACGATCCGGGTTATCATCTGGTTCGTCGTTGCCGTGAAGCCGGTATCAATGTGGTTCCACTACCTGGCCCTTGTGCAGCCATTACAGCATTGTCTGCTGCTGGCTTGCCTTCAGATCGTTTTTGTTATGAAGGCTTCTTGCCTGCTAAAAGTAAGGGACGTCAGGATACCTTGCGTGAATTAGCACAAGAGCCGCGTACACTGATTTTCTACGAATCGACACATCGTCTGTTGGACAGTTTAGAAGATATTGTGAAAGTATGGGGTGCCGATCGTTATATCGTGTTGGCACGAGAATTAACCAAAACGTGGGAATCGATTCAAGGAATGCCCGCTGGTGAGCTTCTGGCATGGGTCAAGGAAGATGAAACTCGTCGCCGCGGAGAAATGGTTCTGATTGTGGAAGGGTATCATAAGCCCGCCGAGGATAGCTTGCCACAGGAAGCCTTGCGGACATTAGCACTGCTGCAAAAAGAGCTGCCATTGAAAAAGGCGGCGGCATTGGTGGCAGAGATCCACGGTGTGAAGAAAAATGCTTTGTATCGTTATTCACTCGATCAAAACACGACCTTGGGACAAATTGAAGAAGACGCGTGAAAACCCTATACATTGGATATTAAACCTCTTATAATCCGCGCCGGAGTTGACCAGACAGTCGCTGCTTTACCGCTCTTTCGGGAGAAGTAAAGGGGAGGAAAGTCCGGGCTCCATAGGGCAGGGTGCCAGATAACGTCTGGGAGGTGAAAGCCTACGACTAGTGCAACAGAGAGCAAACCGCCGATGGCCCAGCTTTGTTTGTAAAAGCAATGTTGGGATCAGGTAAGGGTGAAAGGGTGCGGTAAGAGCGCACCGCGCGACTGGCAACAGTTCGTGGCACGGTAAACTCCACCCGGAGCAAGACCAAATAGGGGTTCGTATGGTACGGCCCGTACCGAACCCGGGTAGGTTGCTTGAGCCAGTGCGCAAGTGCTGGCCTAGATGAATGGCTGTCCAAGACAGAACCCGGCTTATCGGTCAACTTCACAGACTTTGCCCTATAGAGCAGATGCTTTATAGGGCTTTTTCTTTATCAATAAGGAATTATTAGTCAACCAAATCAATCAGCAGGCCCCGAAATGGCGTCTCCGTTTGTAACATCACTTTCTGCTCTTCCTGAATAAATACACCATCCCCACATTTAATCTTTACATCCCTGCTTTGGTTGCCATTAATTATTGCATTACCACTGATGGATTGTAGGTAAGCATGTTTGCCACGTAAAGACAAAATTTGGCTGTTATGCGGTTTAAGCACGAGATAGCTTATCCACGTTTGTTGGCGCAGATGCAGACTATTGTTTTCTGACGTAGGAGAGGCCAGTAATGTAAGCGGCTTGTTTGGCAGAACTCTATGCTGTAATGGCCGTGCTTCTTGCTGAGGACAGGCATTGAGCCAGAGTTGCAGCCGTGTCAATGGGAGCGTGTCACTGGTATTGTGCTCACTGTAACGAATCCCTTGACGCGCCGAAAATAACAAACAATCCCCTTGGCGTGCATGGAAGTTATTACCTTCACTGTCTCGATATTGGGCTTCTCCTTGCAGGATAATATTCAGGACATCAACATGAGGGTAAGATTTGGGTTGAAACTCGGCTTTCGGCGCCAAAACTTCCTGATTAAGAACACGCAATGTCCTATAGTTCAAAAATTTTGGGTCAAAATAGTGACCAAATGAAAAAGTATAGCGAGCCTGTAACCAGCCGTAATCGGCTTTTCCGCATTGATTTGCTGTTCTCATTATTATCATGCTGTTATCTCTTCAACTATAGATCTATGACTGTCGATCTTAATTATCTGGACGTTGAAATGTTAGCCAGTTAATCTGGTGGCTATATTCAAAATTCCTGATTGAGAAAAATATGGGTAAAGAACGTGCGCTTACTTTGGAATCCCTGCGGGTAATGGATGCGATAGACCGACGGGGAAGTTTTGCTGCGGCAGCGGATGAGTTGGGGCGAGTTCCTTCTGCACTGAGTTATACCATGCAGAAATTGGAAGAGGAATTGGACGTTGTGCTGTTTGATCGCTCTGGTCATCGCACGAAATTTACCAATGTTGGCCGGATGCTACTGGAGCGAGGGCGGTTACTGCTTGAAGCTGCGGATAAACTGACAGCAGATGCAGAAGCGCTTGCCCGTGGTTGGGAAACACACCTGACTATTGTGTGTGAAGCGCTGTTCCCAATGGCATCGCTGTTTCCTCTTGTGGATAAATTGGCGGCGAAATCGAATACACAACTTTCGTTAATGACGGAAGTATTAGCAGGTGCGTGGGAACGTCTGGAAACAGGATATGCTGATATTGTGATTGCACCTGATCTGCATTTCAGGGCGTCAGCCGAAGTGAATTCGCGGGCACTTTATTCTATTAACAATGTCTATGTTGCCAGTGCGGATCACCCTATCCATCATGAGCCCGAACCACTGTCTGATGCCACACGAGTGAAATATCGTGGAATAGCTGTCGCTGATACAGCAAGAGAGCGTCCGGTATTGACGGTTCAATTATTGGATAAACAACCGCGTTTGACGGTGAGTTCACTGGAAAATAAACGTCAGGCGCTTTTGGCAGGATTAGGAGTGGCAACCATGCCATACCCTATGGTGGAACAAGATATTGCCGAAGATCGTTTGCGGGTGATTGGTTCGGAATACAGCCATGAAACCAACATTATCATGGCATGGCGGCGTGATAGTATGGGAGAAGCGAAGTCCTGGTGCTTGCGTGAAATCCCTAAATTGTTTGCGAAGCAATAACATGCATGCCGCCAAGATAATAAAGCGAATGTAGTGAATATCATAAAGCCCCTTGCTGCGAATACACAGGAAGGGGCTATAAAAAGGGTAATGATCTGTTTTTCTTCGATTACCAATTTTTCTTCATTACATGGTCAATACTGAATCTTCCTGGTCCCATCATAGCCAGTAGTAGGTAGCCTGCGCTGATGGAGAAGTTTTTCAGGAACATAGTCAGGTTCAGGTCATTTGAAAAATCGCTATGGAACAGGAGCGCGGTCAGAATACAGAAAATAAATGTAAACACAGCCGTGGTGCGGGTCAACAGGCCGAACATCACAGCAAGCCCGCCCCCCAGTTCAAGTAAGATAGTCAGTGGCAATAGAATTCCTGGCACCTTCATAGCTTCCATAAATTCCTGTGTTCCTGCATAGGCACCACCTAGTTTTCCATATCCTGCGATAATGAAAAGAACGGATATTAAAATACGGGCAACCAACAGGCCACTATCTTCAAATTTTTTCATGATTGTCTCCACAAATACCGCAGGCCGCGATAAATAAACTGTCTGTTTAGCTTTTATTGTCCAAAAAACGGACTGAACAGCACGATTTGTTAATCATTATCTGATGGGAAGTATTTTAAGGAGAGGTATTATTGGTTGATAGTAAGGAATATTAACTATTTCATGCAGTTTTTTTGAAAGAATCCGGTGGTATTAATTTTTGTATAGTGTGTTTCGTACGCTTTTAATGATCCCTAACATGTTGATTATATGACGTGACCAGCGATAAAACTGCTTGGGTTGGTGGAATCCATAAAGCAGCACAAGGCCAAAACCAATGGCGACATAAGGCTTAAAAGCAATGAGGGTTTGCCAGCCTTTATCATATGGTTGTGTCACTTCAAGCCAGTTCTGACCATAAGTAGCAAGTAACTGTCGTTGTTGCTGGATCTCTTTTAATAGCTGCTGTTTTCGCAACTTTCGCTGATGATACCCTGATTTATTCATGAGAATCATCCTCCAGCATTTTGCGGTCAACATGCAATTGTGTTCGAGTCGCGTTAAGAAAGGTCAGTTTCCGCGCCTTTTTTATCGTCCATATTGCACTAAGTACGGCGAGGAGCAGTAACATTCCGGCAGTGATAGCTATTGCCATTATTCGGTAGGTTGGATCGGTGGCCCAGAATATCAGTGCCAATAGGCACATCAGACCAAAGCCCGCAAAGAGTAATGTTAATCCTACCAGTAGTAGCAGTTGTACCAGTGTTGCGGTTCCCTCTTCCAACTCAACGGCAACGAGTTGGATGCGAGTTTCAACCATGTGAACAGCAATTGCCGCTACTCGCCGTACAGTATCAAAGAGCCCTTTTCCTGGGCCTTTCGCGTGAGGGGACTGGGTCATATTAGCGCCTTGAAAGCAGAACTCCCAATACAACGCCAATTGCCGCACCTATACCGACACCAGCCCACGGATTTTCGCGAACATAACTATCCGCATGACCTGCAATTTCTTTGGTTTGACCTACCAGCTTATCGCTAGCTTCACTGAGCGTAGTACGCGCATTTTTTAGCGTTCTTTCTGCCTTGCTGCGCAGTTTTTCCAGTTCTGCTTTTGAGTTATCACCGGAGCTATTGAGGACTTCTTCTAGCGTATCCGCAAGAGATTGTAATTCAGCACGTAGATCTTCAGAGCTTTTCTTTTGTGGCATTGCCTGTCTCCTTAAATATACGATGGATGAATTTCAAACATAGACGCTTTTATCAGGAGATGAAAGTATGAATAGATGAAAAATTATCACAATATATTGCAAATTAGCCTTAAATACCGTTTGAGGTGACTAAGTGGAGAAGTTTAACAGACAAGGTTAGGCGAATGAGAAGAGCAATGCCCTGTGGTATATTCGCGGTCATACCACAGGGAAAATAAAGCGTTACGATAGTGTTTTATTAGTACGCTTTTTGCGCCAAATGACAGTCAGGCTGCCAATTAAACCAATAAGCAATAGGCCTACAGGTAGCAAAACCAAAAAATTCATCAGATACTCTTCATACTGGCGGAACAGAGGACTTTTACCAAGGGCATAACCCAATGTTGTTAGAATAACCACCCATATGAACCCGCTAAGCCAATTGAATATTTGAAAACGTCCATTTTTTAGCCCAGCGAGGCCCGCCAGTGTTGGCAACAATGTCCTGATAAAAGCGAGAAAACGACCTACTAGTAAGGCAGATAAGCCATGGCGATGGAATAAGTTATGTGCGCGCTGATGATAATGCGCGGGAAGATGTGACAGCCAGCCCTGAACTAATTTTGTATTGCCAAGCCATCTTCCCTGAAGATACCCGATCCAGCAGCCGAGGCTGGCTCCGGTGGTGAGAATGGCTAATGTTACAGGAAAACTCATGGTCTCTTTTGCAATTAAGACACCGACTAATATCAACAGGCTGTCGCCCGGTAAAAAGGCCGCAGGTAATATCCCGTTTTCCAGAAACAGGATGGTAAATAGTAGTATGTAGATTGCCCATACCAACGACGGATTAGCCAGTGTTTCGTAATCTTGGTGCCAGAGTGCATAAATAAGGTCTGTTACAATTTCCATCAAATGTTCCTAAAACACGGATTAAGAATTACATTTTACTTTTATGGTGCATTTATGGTTAATTTCTATTAAATACTTTGTAAGCAAAAGTAATTAATATCAGTTGTCATAAAATGATCTCGAAATCCCTTCAAGATGGCATAAAGATCGACCGGCACATTTTAACAAAATCAGTCGTATCGAGACAGAAGATTTTGTTGATCAATTGAACATTTACCTAAATGTAAAAATTAATTCATTCAGATATTTCAATTAATTAATCGATCGATGAAATTTTACAAAATAGCATTAACAAGTAATTTGTCATGTGTAATGGCTAAATTTATATCTATTGTCAGTTAATTTCGCTTTTGCTATTTGATTAATAGTGGAAAGTAATTTCTCCATGCTATTCGTTTTAAATAAATAATCTGCACTTATTGTTGAAAGCGGTTTTTTAGTAATTGATTGAATTAATAGATTAATTTGTTATTTATTGTGATGAAGCCTATTACATCATGAATTCCTCAGAATGTATTGGATGAGAAAATTGCAGTTTCGATCACACAAATGTAAATGAATTGTTATCAATTTATGGGTTATCTGTATATTGCAATGAATTACTCTTTGTCGTTCTCTATGGATAAAGCTATGAAAAAACAACAAACAGGCTTTGTACAGTATATGGCACAAGGAAGCTTGGTAAAACAAATCCTTGTCGGATTAATACTAGGGATATTACTGGCATGGCTGGCACCTTCCGCAGCTAAGTCGGTTGAATTGCTAGGGACTCTCTTTGTAGGAGCGTTGAAAGCGGTAGCTCCTGTTCTGGTGTGGATCTTAGTCATGTCTTCGATAGCGAACCATAAGATAGGCCAGAAAAGCAATATTCGCCCCATTCTGGTCTTGTATCTGTTAGGCACATTTTGTGCCGCTGTTGTGGCTGTCATTGGTAGTTTGTTATTTCCATCAACGTTGGCTCTGGTGACGAGTGACACTCATGTGTTACCCCCTTCAAATATCATTGAAGTGTTAAGGGGATTGCTGATCAATATTGTTGCTAACCCGATTGATGCGATATTAAAAGGAAACTACGTTGGGATCCTGGCATGGTCAATTGGTTTGGGTATTGCCTTACGTCATGCCAACGAATCAACTAAGGCATTGATTCAAGACCTGTCAGGGGCAGTGACACAACTCGTACGTGTTGTTATCCGGTTGGCACCTATTGGTATTTTCGGACTGGTTTCCTCAACGATTGCTACTACAGGTTTTGAAACTTTGTTCGGCTATGCTCACTTGTTAACTGTGCTAATTGGTTGCATGATTGTCGTTGCACTGGTTATCAATCCATTGATTGTCTTCTGGAAAATCCGCCGCAATCCTTACCCCCTGGTTTTTGCTTGCTTGCGCGAAAGTGGCGTAACGGCGTTCTTTACCCGCAGCTCTGCAGCCAATATTCCTGTGAATATGGCAATGTGCCGCCGCATGAAACTCAATGAGGATACTTACTCTGTTTCCATTCCCTTGGGGGCCACCATTAATATGGCGGGTGCGGCTGTGACGATTACCGTATTGACATTAGCGGCGGTGAATACTCTAGGCATCCCCGTAGACATTCCTCAAGCGATATTTCTGAGTGTCGTTTCTGTTATTGCAGCGTGTGGAGCATCAGGAGTTGCTGGTGGATCATTATTGTTGATCCCCCTGGCATGCAGTATGTTCGGTATTTCCAATGAAATAGCCATGCAGGTTGTTGCCGTAGGTTTTATTATTGGAGTATTGCAGGACTCTGCTGAGACAGGCCTGAACTCTTCTACCGATGTGCTGTTTACCGCAGCTGCTTGTCAGGCCGAAGAGTCTCGTACAGTGGCTGATCGACTGGCACAGCGTTAATCATGAGTTGGAATTAAGAGTAGTTGGCATAAGAATGGTGATAATGAATTGAGTACAGATTATCACCGTTCTTGTTTTTAGATTTGATCTACACTTTAAGCGCCAATTGAACTCCTTGTGCGATTGCCCTGCGTGCATCTAATTCAGCGGCAATATCTGCTCCACCAATGAGGTGTACACTTTTCCCCATTGTTTGTAACGGTTGATAGAGTGCTTTCAATGGCTCTTGTCCTGCGCAAATAATCACATTATCTACTTCCAGACATTGTTGTTTATCGCCTCGACGGATATGCAATCCCTGATCATCAATTTTCAAATATTGAACGCTGTTTAACATAGTGACGCCTCGCATTAACAGGCTAGTTTTATGCACCCAACCTGTGGTTTTTCCTAAGCCATCCCCGACCTTGGAATCCTTGCGTTGCAGCAGATAGATTTTACGAGGAGAACGCTCGACTTGTGCACCTTCTGGCCGTAATCCTCCCTTATGCATAATTGTCCGATCAATTCCCCACTCATGGCTGAAAGCATGGCTGCTTAAGCTGGTGCTTTGTCCGCTTTGACTCAGATACTCAGCAGTATCAAAACCAATACCTCCAGCACCAATAATGGCGATACGTTTTCCGACTTGCTGTTTATGTTTCAATACATCAAGGTAAGTCAGTACCTTTTCATGTTCAATACCATCAATATTGGGGATACGTGGCCTGATCCCTGTCGCGATGACAACTTCATCAAACGATAAAAGTTGGTCGGCAGTTGCCGTATGGTTGAGGCATACTTCGACGCCGTTCAATGCTAATTGGCGTTCAAAATAACGTAAAGTTTCATGGAATTCTTCTTTGCCGGGGATCTGTTTGGCGATATTAAACTGTCCGCCGATTTGGTTTTCTCGTTCAAACAGCGTGACATGGTGTCCTCGGCTGGCTGCTGTGACAGCAAAGGATAATCCCGCTGGTCCGGCACCGATAACAGCAATGGTTTTGGGGGCTATGACAGGAGCGGCAATAAATTCGGTTTCATGGCAGGCACGTGGATTGACCAGACAAGACGTCAGCTTGCCGACAAAGATCCTGTCCAGACAGGCTTGGTTACAGCCTATGCAGGTATTGATTTCATCAGCGCGGTTTTGTTCAGCTTTCAATACAAATTCGGCATCAGCGAGAAACGGGCGCGCCATAGAAACCATATCGGCGCAGCCTTCACTGAGAACTTGTTCGGCAACCTGGGGACTGTTGATGCGGTTGGTTGTAATTAAAGGGATGCTGACTTTCCCCATCAACTTTTGTGTAACCCAGCTAAATCCGGCTCTGGGTACCATCGTTGCAATTGTTGGGATACGGGCTTCATGCCAGCCGATGCCAGTATTGATAATGGATGCCCCTGCTTTTTCAATCTCCCGTGCCAGTTGTTCGATCTCTTGCCAATTGGAGCCATCTTCCACTAAATCCAGCATAGAAAGGCGGTAAATAATGATAAAACGCTCCCTCGTGATAGCGCGGACAGCTTTGACAATTTCTAGCGCAAAGCGCATGCGATTTTCGAAAGTTCCTCCCCATTTATCCTGTCGATGATTGGTGCGTGTGACCAGAAATTGATTGATGAGATAACCTTCTGAACCCATGATTTCTACGCCATCATAGCCGGCTTGTTGTGCCAGTTGGGCACAGTGGGCAAAATCCTTGATTGTCTGTTGGATGTCATTCTCAGACATTTCTCTCGGTATAAAGGGGCTAATAGGCGCTTGAATGGCCGAAGGCGCTACGGAATTTTTCTGATAGCTGTAGCGTCCGGCATGCAGGATTTGTAAAGCAATCTTTCCCCCGGCCTGATGTACCGCCTCTGTAATCAGCTTGTGGTGGGGCAGGTGGTCTTCACTATTCAGGATGCTTGCTCCTGCGGCGGCAACGCCCTGAGGGTTTGGTGAGATACCACCGGTCACAATCAGTGCGACGCCTCCGGCTGCCCGTTCTGCATAAAATTGGGCTAAACGTTGGGCACCGTCGGGATGTTCTTCAAGCCCCGTGTGCATTGAACCCATCAATACACGGTTTTTTAGTGTGGTAAAGCCCAAATCCAGCGGTGCAAGCAGGTGAGGGTAATTGCTCATTGCATTCTCCATCAAATATTTGGTAGCTCAAGAAATATTATTGTTTTCCGTATGAAGCTAAACAGCTAAGTGGTCGGATGAGATGATGATTAAATTTAGACAGTTCCGGCATTATTGGAACCACTTTGTTAATTGATTGTGACAAATATCATGAAATAGAGCTTCAATCGTATCTTAATGAAAATCTATTGAGGCGAGAAATTCCTCTTATTTATGATTGTCGCATGTTTTTAACTGTGCATACTGTGAATATATTCTTACGGAATGATGAATAAGAATGGCGGAATTAAGCTTTAAGTGTGATAGAAATAAGTATGGGGGAAGGTAATTATGGGAAAAATAACAGATTGGGTTACGTTAACTGGAAAAAGTGTGACTTTAATGCCTTTGTTACATGATAGACATGATGAATTTGTTCGTGCTATTGAGGATGGGCAGTTACATAAGCTGTGGTATGCCAGTGTGCCTGATCCTGTCAATGTCCAGGCGGAAATTGAACGTCGTTTAACCCTGCATACCAGGGGAAGTATGTTGCCTTTTGCTGTCATCAATAATGCAACGGGGATGGCAGTTGGCATGACAACTTATATGAATATTGATGCGAATATTCCCAGATTGGAAATTGGTTCTACATGGTATGCGCATTCTGTCCAACGCACTGCGATTAATACGGAAGCAAAGTTTTTACTGTTGCAGTACGCATTTGAGGAACTGGAGTGTGTGGCAGTGGAACTCCGTACTCATTTTTTAAATCATCAAAGCCGTAAGGCGATCGAACGATTGGGAGCAAAACTGGATGGTATTTTGCGTCATCACCTGCGGGCCAAAGATGGTTCGATAAGGGATACTTGTGTTTATAGCATTCTGTTCAATGAATGGCCCGCCATTAAAACGCATCTTACATGGTTAATGACGAAGCCACGTTGAGTGCCTAATTGGTATTTCTTTCTGGCAGGAAGTCAGGCGGCTTTCAGGGATGCCTTGATATCGTTTTCCAGATCATCCAGTAATTGGTAGCGACGGCGATATTCGGCGCGTTTTTTACTGGGGATCTCATCCAAAGATTTTCTTTCTATACATGATGGTAGATGGAATTCATTATTTTCCTTTCTGACACCACTTAGCGATTCCCAGAAAGAATTGTAATCGGCCACCATCTGATTTTTCTTTTTATGCCAATAACGGATGCTACGGTAGATATGAGTCTCATTACTGGCTGCCAAGATCTGCTCACAATTCATATGATCGGCAAAACGACAAATAGCCTCAATCAACAGGCGTTTGGGGAATAATCCATAACACTCTTTAGTTGCATGGCGGATAATCTCCAGAGAATTATCCCCTTTAGTTGGCCCCTGTAGTGCACCAATAAAGAGTGTCTGTTTGCCATCAATCGTTAATAAAGTGAATGCACACTTAGCCAGAATGACATTCTCCGTGGTAGTCATATATAGAGAGAGTTCACCTTCTTTATTCAGGTTATCCAGTGCATCAATATATATCAAAAATGTTTCATTTTTCCCTTCAATGGTTGCCAGTAAATAAGCATTAACATCAAAAATCCGACTAATAATCGTGGATTCTAACTGTTTGAATAATATTTGATAATGATCATTCAGGGCACCGACAATCTGGTTGCGCTTAAAATTAATACTTAAGTATGGGCGATGCAATTTGCAAGGCCAACTGGGTTGTTTTTTCAGAATATCCAAATAATGCGGCGTTCTGGTTATTCCATTCAAAAGTTTTAATGTAGAAACAGGAGTCAGGAGACTGCGTAGAGCAAATTTAGCGCGGTAGCTGGAGGAATGCCAATATACCCCTGGCATAGTACGTTTTCCGATAAGGTCAGCAAACAGCTTCATTCCTGAAGACGAAGGGTGTTGTAAATTACTCATTAATACTCAAACTCGACAAAAATAAAAAATATTTATACCCACTGGATTTCAAGTTGTAGCGCGGTGGCAAGAGAACAACTCCCCAAGAATATAGCGAACTCTGTGTTTAGAACTACGTGACTAAGGGGAATGGACGTAGCCGGCAAAGCTGTAAATTGAAAGGTGATGGGGGATAGAAAGGCCTCATTATATCATTGATTTATCAAATTCTACTCAAATGTTTACAAAATATGCCATTACTTTAAATTTATTTTTATTTAATACATTATTCCTTAAATGATATTTTAATTTTATGTATTTATCTTATTTATGTATTTTTCTTTTTTAACATTCTGAGGCTCAAGCCAGTTTCATATGTAATAAAGGAAATGGATTCCCTTGTCCATCAAGCTCTGAACGAGAAAATACCTGAAATCCCATATATTGGTAGAAGCCGATGCCTTGTGTATTTTGCTCGTTTACATCCAACTCGTTGATCTGTAATTCATTAATAGCAAATTGCAATAACATCTTACCGAACCCTGTTCCCCGCGCTTGTGGCGCAATAAACAACATTTCTACTCGATGTTGATCGGTACTAATAAATCCTACGATATTATCTTGTCTATCTACCGCCTTATAAACAGTAAGATTGGGCAAATAATCGTTAAGGATTTGTGGGCGTAAAACCTCAATCATGGCCTTGGGTAAGAAATCATGCGTAGCAAGTACAGAGGCTTCCCAAATCTGGATTAGTGTCAAAAAATCAGCTTTGGTGGCTTGTTGTATTTTCATTTCATATCCCTAAATTTTTCTGTTGTTTTTGGTGAGAATATGCTTGGTATTGTCAATAACCAGTCTGGAAGATTCTACACAGAGATTAAAAATAAAAAAAGCGCCGAAAATTACGACGCTTTCATATAAATCCAGCTTATTTTTTCACTAGCTTGCCAATACACGGTCTTTGCGGCACAAGCTCGCCAGCAGCATATACATCGCGGTCGCCAATAACACGATGAAAAAGAAACTCATCAACCCATTGTGTTGAACTTTAAAGTAGTGTTGTAGCATAAAATGGCCTGCTCCCAGTGGTCCAATGGCGGAACCGATACTGTAACTTAACAACATGACCTGGCTTGCCGCTACAATATAGGACGCATCCAGCTTGTCACAAGCAAGGGTGATCGCAATGGGATACAGCGCAAAAGACGACATTCCCAAAAGAGCCAATGCCACTATCATGACAATGTAATGTTCAACGAGATAAGTCAGTCCTACGGCGAATACACCCAATAATGAGACCATTGCCAATAGAAACGTTTTGCTCATGATGACGGACAGCTTGCTGATAATCGGTTGTATGACCATTCCACCCAAAATAATGGCTGCCATCAATACACCGACTTGCTCGGCACTGAAATGACTCTGGCTGAGAGATAGAGGCATCAAACCATAGATCGTACCCATAACAATACCCGATGTTATGCAGCCAACGATCGCGGGTTTACTGAATTCAGTGATCTTTCTCAGGGATATACTTTGGTGGTGGAGAGCGGGAGGCTGACCATGACGCACGAATAATGGGGGCAAAATCGCGACAAACAGCAGTGCCGAAATCACTATAAAGGGGATCATCCCCTGAGTACCAATAGACCCAATTAATAATTGCCCTACAGTTGTTCCACCGTAAAGGGAAGTCATATAAAAGCTTAGGCGTTTAGCGCGTTCTTTGGGGTTATCGCCGATCAATAACCAAGATTCGACCACGACAAAGACACCGGCAACGGCTACGCCGGCAATGCATCGCACAAGTAACCAAATTTCTTTATTTGCAAAAAAAGGCAATACAATGACAGTCGCTGACAAAAGCAACAAAAAAACAATGAATGAAAGACGGTGACCTATCCTGGCGATAACAGGCTCAATCATCATTGAACCGATTAATAAACCGGCATAATAAGCACTGGCTAACCAACTGGCATAAACCGTGTCAATGCTGAAACTTGCCATCGACAGAGGAATCAAGCTCATTAGGTAACCAGAAGCAATTGCAAAAACAGTCAAGCCGGCGACAGGTACAAATGCACTGTCATTCTTGCGCAGCAGTTTCACTACTGTCGTCTCCACATAAAAAATCAGCCAGAAATGCGCTGCTTCTTATCACGTTTTTGCCGAATGGCGGTCACGATATATGCCAAGGACTGGAATATATCTTGGTGATTTAAGCAGTAGGTATGTCACTCAATAACCTTGAGTGGTGCGGACTATAGACTTTTCTCACAAAGAGATACAACGAGAAAAACTGATACTTATGAATGAAAAGATTTATGGAAAAGGGGATATTTTCACCAAGTGTGTTACATCGACACTCACATCAAGAAACTCGCTCTCGCCCTAAAAAATCACTTCGCTAACATAATGTTGTTATTTATGAGGGATTGGTGAAATTTAATTGAAAGATGTGAATTTTAAGTTAAAAATTGTTGCCTGGGGGGAGCTGTTTGGCGCACAGAAATGCGATTGTGAGGAACAACTAAAAGAATCAATAAACCTGATAAATGAAAAAGGTGGATACTTATATCGTCAATAACTTGCTAGGTTGTGCTAATGACCTCAGAGAGTATAAAGTTGCATGTGAAATTATTGAAGCGCTTGGTATTGAGCAAATTGATTGACTTACCAATAATCCAGACAAGGTAAAACAGATAACGTTGAATGGGGTTAATATTCGGTATGTCATTTCGACTGGCGTTTTTTACCAAGAACATGACATCGATTATGGGACCAATTCCCTTCATATACATTGAAATTTTTAATGACTACACATAATCTGAGTAAATGGTCAGGCTTTCACCCATTATTTCGAATGGAGTTAGTGATCTGAGGCCACCATAGAGTGGCCTTAAGTTCCCTCAAATTTAAACCCAACGTCGGATCACCATCGAGGTATTGATTCCACCAAAGGCAAAGTTATTGCTTTGGATAAACTCGGTTTGGATTTTACGGGGCTGGTGCATAATGTAATCCAATTCGCCACAAGCGGGATCAATCTCGTTGAGATTGATTGTTGGGGCAAACCAGCCTTCATTCATCATTTCCAGGCTCAACCATGCTTCAAGGGCACCACACGCGCCCAGCGTATGGCCGAAATAGCTTTTCAGTGAAGAGATAGGTGTTTGGTTGCCAAAAATATTGGCAGTCGCTTGACTCTCTGCCACATCTCCCCGATCGGTTGCAGTACCGTGAGCGCTGATATAACCGATATCGGCTGGCTGCAAGCTTGCTGATTTCAGTGCCATTTCAATGCATATCTGCATGGTTTCCGATTTTGGTTGGGTAATATGGGAAGCATCACAGTTAGTGGCAAATCCGATGATTTCACCATAAATCTTGGCACCACGTGCTTTGGCGTGCTCCAATTCTTCAAGGATCAATGTACCCGCACCTTCACCAATTACCAGTCCATCACGGTTAACATCAAATGGAGAAGGTGTGGTTTTCGGCACTGCATTTTTCTGGCTGGTGGCGAACAGCGTATCAAATACTGCCGCTTCGGATGGACACAACTCTTCAGCGCCACCTGCGACCATAACAGTTTGATAACCATGGCGGATAGCTTCCCAAGCGTACCCAATTGCTTGACTGCCAGATGTACAGGCACTTGAGGTTGGGATCACTCTGCCACGTAAGCCAAAGAACAGACCTGTGTTAACCGCAGTCGTATGGGGCATCATTTGCACATAGGTTGTGCCTGTGATGTTATTAGTGTGTTTTTCAGTCAGCATGGTGGCAAATTCGCTGACAGGTTTAGTACTGCCCGTAGAAGAACCATAGGCAATACCCGTTTCTCCGTTAGTCAGTATTGGATCATTGAGCAAGCCCGCCATCTCTAAGGCCAGCTCTGTGGCACGCGTTGACATCAGGGAAACACGTCCCATAGAACGAATGCGTTTGCGGGTATAATGTTCGGGTAAAATAAAATCCGTAACCGGTGCCCCAAGATGGGTATTAAGCCCATCATATTCTGCCCATGCTGGCATCTGTTGAACGGCATTAATGCCTGCTTTCAATCCTGTGGAAACAGATTGCCAATTGTGCCCCAATGCGGTAATGCCGCCCATTCCCGTAATCACTACCCTGCGAGGCTGGAATATCGCATCGTACTTCATAGCATCCCTCCGTTGATTGAGATAACTTGACGGGTTACATATCCCGCAATATCAGACATCAGGTAGCTGGCAAGACCAGCCACTTCTTCCACTTGTCCTATGCGTTTCATTGGGATCATATTCATCGCTTCTTTTAAAGCCACTTCTTCCATTTGAATCATGTCTGTCCCAATCAAGCCTGGTGCAATACAGTTCACGGTGATTTTTCTTTTCGCCAATTCGATTGCCAGCGCTTTTGTTGCGCCGATAATCCCTGCTTTAGCTGCGCTGTAATTGACTTGTCCACGGTTGCCCATCAAACCAGATACGGATGATAAGGTAATGATTCGTCCTCCCTGACGTAAGCCGATCATCGGCATGATGCAAGGGTGAATAACATTGTAGAAGCCATCTAAATTGGTATGAATGACACTGTCCCAGTCATTGCCTTCCAGGGCTGGGAAAGCACCATCTTTGGCTATCCCGGCATTGCAGATGATGCCATAGTAAGCGCCGTGAGTTTCGATGTCTTTTTCCAGTTTTTCACGGCAGGTTGTTCGATCTGAAACATCAAAATTCAGAATACGACCACTCCCCCCGTTTGCCTGAATGTGTTCCAGTGTCTCTTCCGCGCCTTTAGCGTCGCGGTGATAATGCACGATGACAGTAAAACCATCTGCCGCCAGTTGGCAGGCAATCGCTCTGCCTATCCCTTTGCTGGCACCAGTCACGAGAACTGAACGCATTATGCTACTCCATCCTGTTTATTTATGAGTTGTGTGAGTTCTGTTTTGTTAGGTTGGTAGGTGTTCAGACGGCCTGTCACCAGTACAGTGCCATTGCAACTGATTTCACCTTCAAAACTGCCAAATTTTTCATCTTGCAGTAATAAATTCATCTGGATATCCAATACACTACCTGGTATGAACGTGGGTACTTGGCACCGTACTGCACGCCCGCCCAGTAACATGCCCAGTGCGGAATCTTCCTCTTTTCTTTCCCTGCGGTGCCAGCCAGACCAGACCCCAATGGTCTGGGCCATGATTTCAATGGCAAACCAACCCGGCAAATGGCCTTCTTCATTGAGAAAAGGGGATAAAACTCCATCTTGGCTGACTGTGACCTGACAATGGACATGGTTGCTGGATACGTTGATCACCTTTTCCAGTAACACCATGGGCGCTTCATGTGGGAGATAACGATCTACCGATAAGTAGTCAGACATTATGCCACTCCCAATATCAGGCTGGTATTGTTGCCACCAAAGGCAAAAGAATTTGACATGACAATCGGTTTTTTCAGTGGTTGTGGTTGGCTTAGCAAGCCACAAGCAGGCAATGAAGTATCTATGCTTGAGCGTGAAAAATCCTGCGCAGGCAGTGGCAAGTTATGTGTTAGCAGTAGCCAGCAAAGTCCGGCTTCACAGGCACCTGCGGCGCCAAGAGTATGGCCGGTTAGATACTTGGTGGAGCTGCATGGCGTGTGTTCACCAAAAATCTGATTGATAACAATCGATTCCATCTGATCATTTAATTTCGTGCCTGTTCCGTGCAGGTTAATATAACCGATCTCGGCCGGAGAGAGTCCGGCACTTCCCAGTGCCATGTTGATTGCTTCAATGGCACCTTTCCCTTCAGGATGAGGGGCTGACATATGCCATGCGTCGCTTGATTCTCCTACGCCGAGTAAGGCTATCGGCTGAGGTTCCCGTGTTAGCAGCAGTAATGTTGAGGCTTCTCCAATAGTAATGCCCTGGCGCTCCTCACAAAAAGGTTCACATAAGGTTGGGGAAATGGATTCCAGGCTATTGAACCCATTGATTGGCATACGGCTCAATGTGTCCGCACCACCAACAATGGCGACATCCACCAGCCCCATTTCAATCAAGCGTTGACCACTGATAATCGCCCGTGAACTGGATGAACAGGCGGTAGAGAGGGTAAATGCAGGCCCATCAATACTCAGGTAACTAGCAAGAAAGCGGGAAGGATCGCCCAACTCTTGTTGGTAATAATGGTAATGCTCATCGTATTGCTGATGCATTGATTGTTGATGAATTGTGCGGCTGACATGCTGATCACCTTCGTTGAGGCCGGATGTGCTGGTTCCCATAATTACAGCGATGCGTTCCTGACCATAACGAGCGATGGCTTCGTCCACTTGTGGTTTTATTTGCATCAAGGCAGCCAGTAACAAACGATTATTACGGCTGTTATGCTGAAACAGGCTGTCAGGAATGACGGGTAGTTCACCGTCAACGCCGCCCAGGCAGCAGGTTTTGTCGGGTTGTAACCAGCCTGCACGTTCATACATACCAGGCGCTTGATTGAGCACTAGATTCTGCGCAATCTCATCCACATTATTGCCCAAGGCATTGAGCATACCCACAGCAGAAATATAAATCATGTTTTACTCTTCCAGATGCTGAATGGCGATGTCATAACCGAAAACGAATTGCTGGACGCGAATCGGGCGTCGTTTGCCATTTTGAGTATCATAATGAATTTCTGTGATTAATTTCCCTTTTTTGTCATGCAGTTGGCGGAGATTACCGCTATCCTTGAGCCACCAGCCATCGGGCAGTCGGTTTTGCCAGGCGGAAGCAGGCCAGTAACTGAACATAATATCGGCCAGGACTTGGTTGGCAGGGGGAAGTTCTGGCAAGATAATGGATTGTTCGGTATGAACGCCATTTTTGTCGTAATCTAATTTGAACAACCGGATACCCAGCGAAGACAACCCCGCCAATGACAAGTGTTGCTCATTGGCATCAAGCAGCACAATCAATGATTGTTGTTTGCCTTTTACTGTAGCTGTTAACAGTTGCTGTTCATTAATGGCAGGCGTTATGGTCGGCTCTGGTAATGCAACGCGTACACCTGGTTTCAGCCATGCGCTGGGTGTGCCGTTTTGCGGAGCGTTCGTACAAGCTGCCAGCAGGCAGGTCAGAGACAGGATGAATAACCGTATCATAATTGCTTTTTCCTTTTTTGGCGTTTCGCTATTGCCAGCGGTGATAGCAGGAAAGCAGTCAAGACCCCGCTGCACAACACGATGCCAAAGCTACTGATTGCCTGGGTGCTACTGAACATCAACATGCCCAGTGTGAGCAATGACGTACACATTGCTACGCTGATGGCTAATAGAGAAGTCAGCGGAGTACTGCGAGGATTGCTGAAAAACAGGGTGTAATTGATGCCAATGCCAAGCACCAGAACCAGAGCTAATATCGAAAATAAGTTAAGGCTATGACCACTAAAACCGAGAACGGCCAGTCCACAGCCAAGGGACAGCAGTGATGGTAATATGCTGATGACACCACGACGCGGACCAAGCCGTGCTATGTAACTGATGGCGATCAGCATGACTGAACCTGCCAATAACCAGCCAAGTAGGGTTCGATAAAACTGAAACATCTCATCGAAAGCCAGTTTGCGATCAACCCAACTCACTCCTTTCTGGTTTTCTGCCAATTGGCGCATCAATACACTGTTTTTAATGCCATTTACGGGAAGCAGCACGCCGCTGTGACCATTTGGCAGGGTTATCCACATCAAACGCCAACCTTCACTGACGACACTATTGAGCCAGTCATTCGGTGTGACGGTCATAGCGTGAATATCGGGCTGTTTCACTATTAAACCTGCTTCTGTCAGGCGAGCAACGATATTGGGGCTGGCGGTCTTGAGCAGAGCAAGATCCTGATGTTGCTGAGCAAGAGAGGAGAGAGGGAATCGTTGGTAATGGCTGATATTCCCTTGCTGTTTTTCTGCATCCAATTTGGGAATAAAGGATTCCAGCCGTTGCAGCGTTTGTTCTGCATTATCACCATAAATAACGAACCATTTCTGATCACTTCGCTGTCCGGTTAGTGCTGCAATGCGTTTTTCCTGTTGATGAATATCCTGTGGCAGAGCCTGTAATTGGGCAATGTCATCATTGATTTGTAAACGGGAAATTCCCAGCACGGCAAAAATCGCCAATATTGTGGGCAATCCCATATAAAACAGCCGATTGTGTCTCCATAACGCCAGCCAACGCATTAACATGATCATAGCCGGAATGGGGCGCACGGGCAGGTTTTTAGCAAGTCGCGGATACCAGCAGACGACAGTCAAACAAGAAGCGGTTAAACCTGCAGCAGCAAATACAGCCAATTGGCGCAGGCCAGGAAAAGGCGCAAACATCATGATGAGATAGGCAATAACGGTTGTTGCCAATGCCATTAATAAGGCAGGCAAGACCTTTCGCATACTTTGCCACGACGTCACTTCCTGACCATGTACCATGCGTTCTGTTAGATAGTAAATAGCATAGTCAGCAGAAATGCCGATGATACTGATGCTCATTACCAGCGTCATGAAATGAAGTTCGCCAAAGACACCCAAAGTCACTACAGTCCCTGCTAAGGCACCGATACTGATGGATAGAACGCACAGCAATAAAGGTTTCAGGGAGCGAAAAACACCATAGATGAGTAGCAATACACCAAGCACTGTGGCGCTGCCCAATGTTGAAATATCGTGTTTTGCCTGTTGGGTAGCGTAATCGCTGTAAAACAGGGTGCCCCGTGAAATCACTTTGGCATCAGGAAATTGAGCTTCCAGAGACTGCTGCAACTTACTCAATTCAGTGACAGCATGATGGCCTTGCTGCATATCAAAGGAAGAGCTTTTTAGCTCTCCATGAAGTAAATACCAGCTTCTTCCGGCATTATCTTTGGCAACTAACCAGCCATTTTGGAGCCGCAACTGGCTGGATGTCTGCTGGAGTGCCAGCTGTGAGCCTCTGACCAGCATTAAGGGGTCATTATTAAGTTCTTGCCCGCTGACACCAGAAAAAGCGGAATAAACCTGAGACAGTATCCAGTTTGCCTGCTGATTGCCTCCATCTTTCAGTCTGTCACGGGTAGCAGGATCGAGCATCGCATTGCGGTGTTCATAGTAAAAACGCCCCCATGCTTGTTGTTGCTCTGCTGTCATTGGCCCTTTGACATTGGTCAGAAATGGTGTTTTTTGCAAATACTCCAGCCAGTATTGGGCAGGGGTGGTATCCTCTTTTTTTCCAGGGCTAACCATCCACACCAATTGGCGATCAAGGCGTTGCATGAACTCTTCTTGCAAGGCAGGTGGCATGTTTCCGGCACTTTGTGCAGGCAATAAGGCTAATACGCTGGTAGATAGGCGGGATTGAGGTAATAAGAATGCCAGCAATATCAGAAGGATAGTGCATGTTAACAGCCAGAGTAGTGCCAACAGATGTGGCTCAGAATTTGAAGTATTGTTCTTCTTCATGACTTAGAGTCTCTGGTGTTAATCGGTGTTGGGTAAAAGAGAGTTCGGTACGATCACCTTGACGATCGGTCAGTAAAATAGCATCAAGGTTAGTTTGGCCGTTTAGCGTAATTGCGGTGAAAAGTTTATCCAAAGGAGACGTTTTAGGTGTCAGTATCAAGCGCCATTTTTCTTGCCCAAGATCGTTGAATTCGGTTTTGAAATTTTCTTCCAGCACTGCCCGATCGGTCTGAAACAGGGCACGCATCAAGTGGTTGAACTGAAACATTTGTGGATTGGAATCAGCGGTGATCACCTGTGGTGCTTGCCCTGACATGACTTGCACCATATGGTTGTCATCCAGTAACAGGGTCAGTGGAAACGGTTTTTGCTGATGCCACCATAGCCCTTTATGTTGTGAAACCAGCATTTCACCACTGGAAGACAAAGGATGAGGCATACCCTGAATTTGCCGTACTTGTGTGAAGTTCGCTCGCACAACCGGCTGATGAGCAAACCGCTGTTGTAATTCCTCAAGGGTAATGGCATATGCCATGTTATTGATTGTCATAAAACTTGTTGTCAGGAACAGCAGTATCCAGTGCCATTTTTTCACGGTCTGACCCCCATACGTTCGAATAGAATGTCTGGGCTGACAAAGCTCATTTCTTGTGTTTCTTTAGAAACGGCGACCTGAATGGTGTAGCCTGCGGTTGTTTTTTTGCCACTTGCTGCATTAAAAATCTGATAAGCAATTTTCAGGCGGTTTTCAAACTCTTCGATAGTGGCTCTGATACGTATTTTTTGTTCAAAGAGTACTGGGGCACGGTACTTGATTTTGGCGTCAACGACAGGCCAAACATAGCCGGATTCACGCATTTCTCGATAACCATAATTGAGTTGATTCATCAGTGCTTCACGGGCAATTTCAAAATAGCGAAAGTAATTTCCATGCCAAACAACGCCCATTGGATCAGCATCATGAAATGGCACAGTGAGTTCAATCTCGGCAGTAAAACGAGGATCGGTCAGCATTTTTATTCCTTATTGGTTCGGGCAGACGGTAATTGCCAAAAATCGAAAAAGTTAAACCAATCGAGCGGGGATTGCAGGGCATAATGTTCCAGGCGGGAAGCGTAGAGATCCACAGCTTGCTGTAACGCCTGTTCTCTTTGTTTACGTGGCAGTTCCAGGGGATTGGCAAAGTGCTCACAATAAATTTTGAATTGGTTATTTTGCCGGAGAGCGAACATCAACAACACTGGGCAACGCAACACGGCAGCAAGGATAAATGGCCCTTGCGGAAAGGGGGCAGGATGACCGAGAAATTGGCTCCATACAATGCGCTGGGAGTTACCTCTGGCGGGATTAACGGCAATCCGATCACCGACAATGGCGACCCATTCGCCAGCGTCAATTTTTTCTTTCAGCATGATAGCGGTATCGGCTCCTACATCCGTGACGGGCAATAAATTGATCCCCGCTTGTGGTGAAACTTCTTCAATGATCTGTTTGAAACGTTGAGCATGTTCAGTAAAAACCAATGCATTGATAGTCTGTTTACCCGCTTGTTGTGCCAGTGCCCGGCAGACTTCAATGTCTCCCAAATGTGAAACGAGCAGCAGTTTCCCACCTGAGTCGCCATCCAAAAGCGTTTGTTCTGCACCCTGCGCAAACTCAATATCTTTTCCCCATTTCAGATCACCACGCCAGCTTGCGATTTTATCCAGCATGGCTCTGCCAAAACGCAGGTAGTGGCGGTAACTATCAAGGTCTGGTGGAATAGCAATACCTTTGTGCTGCAAGGTTTGTTTTAGTCTTTCAAGGTATTGGCTGGATGCCTGACGTTGTGAGCCGCCAGTTGCCCAAAAATAGCCAACAACAGGGTAGAGCAACCACTCAAAAGGCTTGCGTCCGAACCATCGATAGACCGTCAGCATGAACTTCATGCCTAACAACCCTTTGCGTTCTTGAATATCTGACCAATGGCAGTGATTACGCCATAATCGTTTACGCCATAATAATGAAGGTATGCGCGGTAACATGCCGAAAAACAGGCGGGTATGCATCCATGAAATGCTGAGGTTATCTCTCAAAGCATCAAAATGGGATAAACCATTTTCAGGGTAAGTGACTTTTGTTGGCACAAATTTACTTTCTGTTCCCTGCCAATAAAGCCGTACCATGATTTCAATATCAAAATCCATGCGATGACCGACATCTTTGTTAGCCAACAGTTGTAGCGTGGGTATCAATGGATAGACACGAAAGCCACACATACTGTCTTTAATAGACAAAGAAAGTGTTTCCACCCAAACCCAGAAATGGGTGATATAGCGTCCATAAAGGCGGGATTTTGGTACGGAAACATCATATTTAGGACTGCCGGAAATTAAGTGATCGGGATACTGCTGAGCCTTTGCCAAAAATAGAGGAATATCTTCAAGGCAATGTTGACCATCGGCATCAACTTGTAAAGCATGGCTATACCCTGAATCCGCGGCTGCCCGCATTCCTGCCATGACGGCACCACCCTTGCCCTGATTATGTGTAAGGCGGATAAGTGTTACATTAGGAACGGATTTGGCTAAATTCTCAAGACGATGTTGAGTATCGGCTTCACTGCCATCATCCACGATAAAACAGTGGAGATGATAAGGGGATAACCTTTCCAGTACCGCAGGCATGGTTATGCCGTGGTTATAACAAGGAATAATCACACAGGGTGTAATCGTATTCACACTCACTGACATAGCTTTATTTTTCCCTGGCTTGCAGTCTGGCCTTCGCTTCCGTTCTGGGCTGCTACGTCATAATGGAAGGTTAGGAGGTTCTTTTTTTCGTCCCATTTGATGTTCAATCGCAGTTTATCGCCTGGTTGCAGAGGGAACTGGAATTTCACCATTTCAATCGAAGAGAAAGACCAGTTCGGTACCAACAAGGTTTGGGCGTAATGCATGACCCAATCGATTTGAGCTACTCCCGGCAGAAGTGGCTGAATGGGAAAATGCCCCCGGAACCAGTCCAAACTGGGATCTAAATACAGTTGTACAGTGATCTCATTTGGGGCAGGTTGCTCGCGATGAATTTCAATGGGTTTCATTAAATAGTTCCTGTAATGCAGGCCATGAGCGCTTGCCTTGGGCATTCAAGGGAATGGTTTCAACGGCTCGCCAATAACGTGGCAATGCGACAGATTCCAGCCAAGGCTTTAACTGATGACGCCAATTTTGTGACAGTTCGCGAATTCCTTGTTGTTGATAAAGCTTGTTGGTTTCATGATCTAAAACGACGACCGCACCAATGCTATTGCGTTTACCTCGATTAATAGGTAATACAGCCGCGTCAATGATCCCAGAAATTTCACACAGCCGACGTTCGATTTCTGACAGGGAAATGCGTTTTTCTTCAATTTTCACCAGACGATCTCGGCGCCCTAATAAAGCAAAGTTACCCTGGCTATCGAAGGCAAACTGATCGTCCAGAACCAGACCAAAAGGCTCAGGAAGAAGGGGAGAATAGACGCGTACATTCTTTTCTTCATCTTGCTGGAGTGAAACTCCTTCAAATGTTGTCCAGGCCTCATTGTCCGTTTTACGGTTTCGCCAAGCCACGATGCCTGTTTCGGTACAGCCATAAATTTCATTAGGAGGCGTGTTGAGCCACTGCATTGTTCGTTTCGCATCGGCAAAAGGCAAAGGTCCACCCGCAGAAACGACAAATGTGCAATCAGGAGCGGGGAGTTTCTCATCTAGCCGTTGCAGAAAAGCAGGGCTACTGATCAGCGCACAACGTGGGCTATTGGTCAGCTGCTCAGGAAATTCCACCATTTTACGATCGAATGGTAAACCCAATGACATTGGCAGCCAGATGCGGAAAGTTAAACCATACAAATGCTGGTGGCTGACTGAAGCTCTGACCACGCAGGATTGCAACTTATCTCCCCACAGCGAAGCCAGCCACTGGGATTCAAGATCCATGACGGCAATGGGTTTGGACACTTGTTGAGGAATACCCGTAGAACCAGAAGTGAACATCACCAAAGTGGCATCCGGTGAGATGGCTGGCAATGTGATGTTAAGTGAGGCTTGTTCGCTAGCATCAATTTCTGGGTCAGACGATATGATCTGCCAGCAAGGACAGGACAAGGTCAGGGGTAAGTCTGTCAACACACCATCAAACAGAGGCTGCTGCTCCTGCAATTGCGCTTCACGACAATGACCGGGAATAACAGGAATTTGGCCGGCATGCAGTGTTGCCAGCAGTGCGACACAGAAGTAATAGCTATCGTCAAAACAGAGAGCCCAGCGGAAAGCGGTGTGTTTTGGATCTTCTAGGTGCAGGTTTTTCAGGCGTAAATATAACGCGGTCACATCCTGCTGAAGTTTATTCAAACTGATAGCGTGATTGCCCCAACTGACTAATCGGTTGGAACAATTATCCTCTGATAGCCATTGGGATATAGGTTGTGCTTTCATCATTTTTTTACCCGTTGGCGTACCAGCCATTCAATGGAAACGAGCAATCCAATTAATAGATAACTCACCATTCCGTTCCACAATGTCCATAGGGTCATATTGTTATACAAGCAAGTTCCCAGTGACACTGCACCATTGAACATAAAGAACAGGCACCAGATGTACGTCACTTTCCGTGTATAGATAATCCCCTTTGGGGGTAAATCAGGTTCTTTGATACGGGCCATCCTTTCAATGATAGGTGGCCCGTAACGCAATGAGCTGCTAAACAGAATCAGTAAAACGGCATTAACAACCACAGGGTAGTACATAAGAAGTTGGTGGTTGCGCAGCAATAAGCTGGCTATCCCTAACGTTATTCCTGCTATGGATAATATCCAGCCGGTTTTTTGTTGATTGTGAGTTTGCTGTTTGCTTGCTAATAATCGCAAAACAAAAAACAGAATAATAACAATCAACATGGCATGAAATTGCCCATAGTTAACCATCGCCCAGACCAAAAAAGGCCAGGCGATTAACATGACGGCATTGGCAATACGGAGCAATAAAAGCAACAGATTCAATTAACTACCCAAATGTTTGCTGATTATTGTTCTTTCAACAATTGTTCCACGGCATCCACGACGTCCTGTACGGTACGAACAGACTTGAATGCTTCGGGTTTGATCTTTCGCCCAGTTTTCTTCTGTAAATGTACAACCATATCAACGGCGTCAATGCTATCGAGTTCCAGATCTTCATAGAGTCGTGATTCAGGCGTAATGTCTTCGGGAGACAGCTCAAACAACTGAACTAATAATTGGGAGACTTCCTGAAAAATTGCTTGTGTTTCCATGATGACACCTGTTCTTATGCTTGCTGTGACTGGATGTAAGCTGCCAGCGTGGCGACAGAAGCGAAGTGTTGACGCATTTCTTCGCTTTCAGAGGATAATACGATGCCATAACGGTTTTTTACTGCCAGCCCCAGTTCCAGAGCATCGATTGAATCTAAGCCTAATCCGTCGCCAAACAGGGGGGCATCGGTTTCAATATCCGCAGGTGTAAGATCTTCCAAATTCAGGGTGTCTATAATTAATTGTTTTATTTCAATATGTAACTCTTGCATCATCGTATCCGACGTCTATTAGTTTGATGGTGTTAGTAATTGAGTAAGCTGGCGATTGAGTTGGCGAGCAGCGATGGCATGCCCGTTTTCTATATCAACAGCAAAATTTTCATTGGTGAGTTGTTCACCAATAGTGATCGTATAAATAGGTTTTTTCGGTGGGACTTGATACCACTTGCTTTTTTTATCCAGCATCGTTTGGCTGCAAGTAATATGTATGATCCGTAAATCGCACTCACATCTCACGGCGATATTGGCGGCTCCACGTTGCAGTGAAATAGGCTGTCCGGGGGTCGTGCGGGTTCCTTCAGGGAAAATCAGGATATTGTGACCAGAAGCCAGTCGCTCGCGACAGACAGGAAGCAAAGTTTCTGCATCCCTGTTGATCAGGTAACGTGTAGAGCGGATTACGCCGCTGACAAAGGGATTGCGCCGTAATGCCGATTTTACGATGCAATCCACATCTGGCAATTTTGATGCCAGAATAACGTAATCCAGCAAAGTGGGGTGATTAGCGACAATCAGGCAACCTTTATCCATACGGATTTTATCCAATCCATTGAAATGGTAATCCAGTATCCCCAATTTTCTGGTCAAAAAAAGGAACAGACGAAAACTGCATGAAATGCTATGGCGTGCAAGGTGGCAACGCTTATCTTCATTGCGTTGGAAAACCAGCAATAAGTTAAACCAAATAAGAGAGAGTAGTAACCCACCTACGCCAAACAGGATAAAACAGAATCCGGTCATGAGCAGACGCCAGAGCCAGTTAATGCGTTCAGTGATATTGACTGAAATCCTTTTCATCATCTTATCGACTCCAATGCCACCGGCAATGATCCCCTGAAACAATAAAGTTCTGTTCTCCTTGTAGCCAGCCATGAAGAAACTGGAGGCCTTGAGGCAGACTCGGCTCTGTTTCCGTTGAAGATTGCTTTGTACAACACAAACCCGTACCTTGCTCCAGCAGCAGAGCTACCGCAAATGGATAGGTTGGAGTATGGGTATCGATGACATTGTGATAAAAGCTGGGGATCTCACCCTCAAAATCGACAAGCAGGACTTTACGATGACCTGCATGAAGCAGTGTCAAAGCTTCAAATAACCCTTGCTGGAAACTATCAATACCGGCCGAAACGGAAGAGGAAACCAAAGGAGCCTTAGCGACAATGGTTAAATTGCCTACAGAGGAGTTATGAACTGACATGGCAAAATTGGTTGGAGAAACATGCTCTTTTTGCGCCAGATTCTGCAATATTTGGTAATTGCGCTCCAACTCACCATGACGGCTGGTATAGACAATGGCATCGACTTGATTGCGCCGCAGGATACTCAAGCCACAATCCACGGCAAGACGACTGCCGGAGCTTAAACGGCGGGCTGTCATCATCGGTAATTGGGCACATTTTTCTAATGGCTGTGATTTATCAATAGTGGCTGGTAATGTCGCAGACCATTTGTGCCATTCGTCAGTAAGAGAAAGGCCTGGGGCGATGGCTTGCCAGTCTGTAATATCCAATGTCAATTTCATGAAATACCGTTCGTTACTTCTTCTTGCAGATCAGTAAGGTGTGACCCAGCCCTAACTGATCAATTTGGTTTTCTATAACCAACCCAGCTTTATTGAGGAATTGGGTAAAATCATCAATGCTGTAAAAACGACTATTACCATTTGCCATACAAGTAAAATAAAGCGAGGTAGCATTAAGGCTATAAGCTGCTGCTTCAAAAGGCTGGCAGTCCCAAAACAGCTCCATGATACAAATTCGAGCATCAGGCTTCATGGTTGCGGAGATCTTGCGTAAAATGCCTATAATTTGTGTTTCGGAAAAACAATCCAGGAATTGGCTCATCCACCAAATATCGGCTTCTGTGGGTAATTTGTTATCCGATAACATGTCAACAGGATAGCCGAAAATACGATCAGCCATTCCCTGGCTGCGTATATTTTCTTCAGCCAATTTTATTTGCTGGGGTAAATCCAGAATAGTGACACTGACTTTACTGTCATATTGGCAACAGCGCAATGCCCATTTTCCTGTATTGCCACCAACATCATAAATCACTTTAGGCTTCATGGAGAAAACTGTTTTCAATGCTGCATTAAAGGCGGAATCAGAATAAAAATGGTCAAATGAAAACCAACTTGTTTTCGCAGGTTCGGGTAATTGGCTGAGGGCAGGATAAATAGTTGACCATTCTCCGAACACTTTTAATCCGGCAGGCTTATTTTTCAGAAGAGATTCTTTCAGGTGAAATAGCCCTTGATAACAGACGTCTTGAGTAAAATCCATATTGACGCGAGTCATCTTGTCATGTAATAAGTAATGCCCAATCTTACTGAGGAAATAACGATTCTTTTGTTTGAGAATAATTTTGCCACTCAATCCCATATCTAGCAAAATACCCACACCGTAGCTGTCTAATTCGGAGTTTCTGCAAATCTCATCTTTAGTTGCACCATTTTTATGGTTTTTATCTAAGAAAGATAAAATCCCGCAATCACGCAATCCGATTGCAGTTTGAAATAGCATAGGAGCGAAAGCAATGCGTTGAGCTTCTGTAATCGCTTCAAGTGCACTGAATTCATCTTTGTCATAATTATAGGGTGCAGTCATATATCCAGATATCCGATATGTCTATAGTCAGAAAGCAGATTAACAAACTAAAGCCTATCTGATCAGGATGTTTTCATCGATTGGGATAGGCTTTAAAGTTGGTGTTTATTGATTAGCCTGCAGGGCTAAGTTTAACTGAATGTCTTTATCCAGGTTATTGACCCAACGGTTATAGTTGCGGTGAATTTTCCCATCACTCTCTCTTAGTTTATGGCTTTTGACATAATTGATGGCGTAGTTTTTGGCGGTGTAGTTGATACGTATTTGTACGTCATGCTGGCGGTTTTTCAGGAAGCCATCAATAACCCCGGGAGAGACTTCGGTCATTACCCATTTGCGTTTTTTACCTGCTTCCAAAATGGCTTTTTTTACGGAAGGCAATGAATTCTGCGTCATGATGGTGGTTTGTGGCGTTAATATTGGTACGTTACGAGCACAGCCTGCAAGCGTGACGATGCAAGCCAGACTGATTAATAGTTTATGTGAAATTTTCATTATTTTTCTCGTGTTAAATAAGACAAGATAGATTTTGAAATAGTTAGGTTGTGCAGAATAGTTTAAATAAATTCTTACAACACTGCTACAACTATCACTTTACTATAGATTTCATTGAGTGTGTTGCTGAATTCTGTTCGATTTTATCTCTGCTTTTTATTTGCCTTTAGGATTCATTAACTGCGGTTGTGTATATGGATATTTATTTGGCCTGTTAATTTAAAATTATTTGATTGAATATTGAGTTGGATTTTTTATATTGGTTTTGCGGATGCTTATATCAAGAGTAATGGATTTAGTGAGTGCATTTTTTAGTAATGTAAGTGATAAAAAGATTGATAATAATCACTATGGTTACTTATGAGATTAATATTTTAATCTGGACATTGATTTTTTTGCCATAAATAATCAATGAAACAACTTTATTCATATCATGAAAGAAAATATGTACTCAATAAATTTCAAGTGGCAGCGTCAGATTAATCCTGCTTACCCCGAATTATCGGCAAGGAGGCACTTACCTAATTATCGCGTCTTCCTGACTACTTTAGGTTGTTACGCTCCAGGTTCTCCGTCCCAATAATCAACTTCGTCGCTTACCCGCCCAACAAAATGAAATCACTTTCCGTCTTGTTGCTTTAACACAGACTGAAACTTGCCCGAGTCTGGATATTCAATCACATCTGCTGAAACATTTGTTGAAATAGCAAGATAGCGCAATGGAACTGAACCGGTGTTGATTATTTGATGGGCGGTCTCTTGCCCTCCCGCCGGAGCGCTTACAACATCACCTTTCTCGATCGAAAGTTCATTGGAGCCAAAACGGTAAGTGCCGTTACCTTCAAGAATAAAGAAAAGCTCGTCCGCGCTATGATGGTTGTGAAACGGGCAGCGGTTCATTACCGTAGCGGTGTTAATCAGTTATACCTCACGCTACTGCCAGAAGGTATCCTATGGGTATCCTAGAAAAAACTAAGGGGTCGCACTTTTGATGCAACCCCTTGATAATTCTGGTGGCCCCTGCTGGACTTGAACCAGCGACCAAGCGATTATGAGTCGCCTGCTCTAACCACTGAGCTAAGGGGCCGTTGAACTGCGGGGATTATACGGCACAGTCTGGTGCTAGGTCTAGTCCCCAAAATTCATATGCGCACTTTATATACAATGGTCAGTATATTTTCATATTATTTAAGAATTCGATAAGTCATTTCGGGCTGTTTCTGGTGATGTCTGTCTATTTTTTGATAAGTTTTGTGATTATTTAGTGTACTTTGTTGTAATCTGGTGGGGTATTACTAGCCATGTTCCATATTTTCATTGCTTCCCATAATACACTTTGTGAGTTGATATGAATAATCATAATACTTCAGTATACATTTTAAACCATTTACGACTTGAAGATTATTTTTACTCATCCATCAGTCAGATCCATCAGCATGTGAGTGAACATGTGTGGGCATATGTGACGGGGATAAATAGTTCGCTCTTTAATTTCTTGTTGGTAACCCAAAACGATCCAAGTGTCGTTAAGGCGTTAGAAACGGGTATCCAATTAATGGAAGAAAGGTGTGAACAGCCTTTTAGTATTGTGACCGCTGGAGGGTATGAACATATTCAGAAAGTGAGCAATCAGGCTGGGTTTGTTTATGATCCGGAAAGTTTATTGATATCGATGCGGCTCGATCTTGAAAATTGGCAGATAGAAGATAGGTTCCACAGTGAATATGATATCAGGTGTGTCAATCACTGTTTAGCAGATTGGACGACTCCAATAGATAATGCTTTTAATGTAGGGCAAAATATTGCTTCACAATATCAGAAGAGCCATGAAGCAGCACTTTTAGCCGGAAAACAACTCCAGCACTATGCATTATATGTAGATGAAAAACCAGTGAGTGCAATGACGTTATCACGAGTGCAGGATCATGCTCGCCTTGACGATCTTGGGACTTTAGTCGATATGCAGGGTAAGGGATATGCTACAGCTTTGATGCATCATGTTCTGAGTGAGTCTAAACGGCAGGGTGTAAAAGAATGGTATCTGGATGGTGTTCCTGCAAGATGTCCATCGTATGCACGTATGGGATTTAAGCCATTATTTGAACATTATGCATTCTTCCGTGAATAAAATTGCAATCGTTAATAAAAAAGCGTCTGCCGAAACAGACGCTTTTTAGATTTATCACCAAATTTATTGGTTAGTCATCAAGGAAGCTGCGCAGTACTTCAGAACGGCTCGGATGGCGCAGTTTACGCAGTGCTTTTGCTTCGATCTGACGAATACGTTCGCGGGTTACATCAAATTGTTTACCCACTTCTTCCAAGGTATGGTCAGTGTTCATATCGATACCAAAACGCATACGCAGAACTTTCGCTTCACGTGCAGTCAGACCAGCTAGCACATCGTGAGTTGCTGCGCGCAGGCTTTCTGAAGTTGCTGAATCCAGCGGCAGTTCGAGAGTAGTATCCTCGATAAAATCGCCCAGATGTGAGTCTTCATCATCACCCACAGGGGTTTCCATGGAGATGGGTTCTTTGGCAATTTTCAGTACCTTGCGGATCTTGTCTTCAGGCATCATCATACGTTCTGCCAGCTCTTCCGGTGAAGGTTCACGACCCATTTCCTGCAACATTTGGCGGGAGATACGATTGAGTTTGTTGATGGTCTCAATCATATGTACTGGGATACGGATGGTACGTGCCTGGTCCGCGATAGAACGAGTGATCGCCTGACGGATCCACCATGTCGCGTAAGTTGAGAATTTGTAACCACGACGATATTCAAATTTATCAACCGCTTTCATCAAACCGATATTACCTTCCTGGATCAAATCGAGGAATTGCAGGCCACGGTTGGTATATTTCTTCGCAATCGAAATCACCAGACGCAGGTTGGCCTCAACCATCTCTTTTTTCGCACGGCGGGCTTTCGCTTCACCGATTGACATGCGACGGTTGATGTCTTTGACCTGTTCAATGGTCAGGCCTGTTTCTTCTTCGATCTGGCGTAACTTTTGCAGGCTACGCATAACTTCTTCTTCAACTTCCAGCAACTTGTCAGACCATGGCTTGTTCATTGCTTTTGCAGCGGTGAACCATGTATCAGTGGTCTCATTGCCAGAGAACAGCGTGATGAAGATTTTCTTCGGCATTTTGCACTGTTCAACACACATCTTCATGATCTGACGCTCTTGAAGACGTACACGATCCATCATGGAACGCATATTGTTGACCAGATGATCAAACTGCTTTGGTACCAGGCGGAACTGTTTAAAGACTTCAGATAAAGTTAATATTTCTGCTGCGGAATTAGGATGACTACGACCGTATGTCTTAATCGCTTGACGAGTCAGTTCATGTTGTTCACGCAGTTCCGAAAATTTCTGGCGAGCGAGTTCTGGATCGATGCTGTTATCCTCTTCGCTGTCAGCATCATCGTCATCATCGTCATCGTCGTCATCATCGTCGTCAAGTTCTTCCTGAGGAAGTTCTGAGCCAACGTGAGTGGCAGTTGGGGCAAGATCTTCTTCTGCGTTAGGATCAACGAAACCCGTGATCAAATCGGACAGACGACTCTCGCCGGATTCAACACGGTCGTATTGTTCTAACAGGTAAGTAATCGCTTCAGGGTATTCAGCAACGGAGCACTGCACTTGGTTGATGCCATCTTCAATGCGCTTTGCAATGTCAATTTCACCTTCGCGAGTCAAGAGTTCAACCGTACCCATTTCGCGCATGTACATGCGAACCGGATCGGTGGTACGACCGATTTCTGACTCAACACTAGATAGCACTTGCGCAGCCGCTTCCACTGCGTCTTCATCTGTGTCGTTTGTGTTTTCTGCCAACATGAGATCATCGGCATCAGGTGCTTCTTCCATTACCTGGATGCCCATGTCATTGATCATTTGGATGATATCTTCTATCTGATCAGAATCGACGATATCTTCCGGCAGATGGTCATTGACCTCAGCATAGGTCAAATAGCCTTGCTCCTTACCTCGGGTGACAAGTAGCTTTAGCTGTGACTGCGGGTTTTGCTCCATAAGACGGTATCCACACTTCAGAGTATTGGTTGGTGTCGGTCGGCGAAACAAATATGCCAACAATAATATTTAGGGGCGTTTTCATGATATTGCCGCTGCCCTCAATTGCGGCAATTGTAGGGTTACCTGCCCTACCTAATGCGGCATTTAAGCCGTGAATTCTGTGTCTGTGATTTTTAGGTTTTGGTTTAGAACCTGTTTCACCAAGCTATATTTTATCGGGTGATATTTTTATCAAGCGATAATTTCAGCAAACCATATTAGGGATATAAGCCTATATAAGTAAGCCAAATAGTATAACCTCCAAGTTAATATAATCTTGAAGGAATATAACCTTGCTGAGACAGACTCTTATTTCCTCGCACCAGATACCGTAATTAACCGGACTTCTTCCCGCTCTTCTGGCGTTAGGCCTTCAGTTCTCTCTTTAGCCATTAGAAAATTAAAACGTTCATCAAGTGCTGACGCAAAAAGATGGTTCAGTGCATCGCTGAAAGTCTTTTCAGCAATCTCTTCTATTTGTATATCGTTCCATGCAGCGAGTTTTTCAAGCTGTTTAGCGTACTTATTATCGCGATATTGCTCCAACAGTTGCCCTGTGGTTAAACCTGGTTGCGCAAGGCACGTGTCGACAAGCTCTATGAATAATGGCAGTCCTGCTATCTGAGTAGAAAACATTCCCTGTAATGGGGGAACCAATGTCGCTAAATGCGGATTCTGTACCAGTAATGCGATCAGTATGCGCATTGTTGTTGGTTTCAGTTTTAGCGCCTGATAAGTATTGGTATCTTTTTTGACAAGTTTTGCCAAAAATCGTTCCAATTGTGTTGTATCAGGGGTACCTAACAGGTTTCCAAGCTCTTTAAGCAGGTAGAGTCGCAGTGTTTCCCCTGGGATTTGACTGATCAGCGGCATGGCTAGCGAACTGAGCTTAGTCGTTCCTTCTGGGTTACTTAAATCAACCTGTGGCAAGAGTGATTCGAACAAAAATGCAGATAAGGTCATTGCTTTTTCCATTCTCTGCTCGAATGTTTCCCGTCCTTCTTTGCGGACCAATGAATCAGGATCTTCGCCATCAGGCAAGAACATAAAACGTAATTGCCGACCATCATTCAGATAAGGTAGTGCCGTTTCCAATGTACGCCATGCGGCATCACGACCTGCACGGTCACCATCGTAACAACAGATGACATTATCGGTTGTCCTGAAAAGTAACTGAACGTGTTCAGCTGTCGTGGACGTTCCCAGCGAAGCCACGGCATAGTCAATGCCAAATTGGGCTAGCGCAACAACATCCATATAACCTTCCACCACCAATAGCCTTGTCAGGGTATTGTGGCTTTGCTGTGCCTCATAAAGGCCATATAACTGGCGGCCTTTATGAAAAATTTCTGTTTCCGGCGAGTTCAGGTATTTGGGAAGCTCATCTCCCAGCACTCGGCCGCCAAATGCAATTACGCGACCACGACGATCGCGAATGGGGAACATCACCCGCTCGCGGAAACGATCATAAGTGCGGCCATTGTCGTTCGTGACCAGCATTCCTGCATCGTCTAACTGTTTACGCTCTTCCGCATTATGGGCAAACCGTTTTAAGGCGTTATCCCATCCCGCAGGCGCAAAACCAATGGCAAAACGCTGGATGATCTCTTCACTGAGCCCACGTTGAGCCAAATATTGTCGGGCTGATTGGGCGCTGGGAGTATTCAGTGAATGCTGATAGAAGCTATTGAGCTTTTCCATCAGTTGGTAAAGATTTTGCCTTTGGTGACGTTCGATTTGACTGATGCCGGAACCTGCTTCGTAGGGAACTTCCAGCCCATGCATGGCTGCCAGTTCTTCGATGGATTCGACAAAGTCCAGCCTGTCATAATTCATTAAAAAATCAATGGCATTGCCATGTGCTCCGCAACCGAAGCAATGGTAAAACTGCTTATCACCATTAACAGTGAATGAAGGGGTTTTTTCGTTATGAAAAGGACAGCACGCTTGATGGTTTTTACCTTTCTTTTTCAAAGGCACCCTAACATCGATCAAATCAATGATATCGGTTCTTGCTAATAAGTCATTGATAAATGCGCGTGGAATCCGTCCAGCCATAAGCCCTTTTTCGCCTGTTGATGAACGAGAATAAGCCGCGCTTCCTTTGGGAAAGCACGGCCTTTAACTGCAGTAGTTTGTTAATACAATCACTAAGCGGATTGACCGCGAAGATTAGTACAAACGAGTGCGGCGTGCGTTTTCGCGAGCTAGCTTCTTAGCATGACGCTTAACAGCAGAAGCTTTAGCGCGTTTGCGCTCAGTCGTTGGTTTTTCATAGAACTCACGACGACGAACTTCTGCTAATACGCCTGCTTTCTCGCAAGAACGCTTGAAGCGACGCAGTGCTACGTCAAATGGCTCGTTTTCACGTACTTTAATTACTGGCATGTGCCTCTCACCTCAATAGAAATCGGGTTTGTCGCTGGCGGGATAGTGCCAGCCGTCTTTAAAATGGTGCGGAATTTTACTTCAATGAACACGGCCTTGTAAAGTGCCGAGGAAAATTGAAACCGATAACGCCACGGGTTACAGGGTGCTTTTTTGTACGCAAAACAAGCGGCCTGATGTTGGCGTTATTAACATTAACCACACAGGATATTCAAGTAGGGCATTGATTATAGACTAAACAGAAAAAATAGCCAGCATGTAATGGATGCAGTGGCGAGAATATTGATATGGAAAGCGTGTCGGCAGAGAATTTAACAATAGATGGTGTTACACTGTCGCGCGTTGAAAGGAATGCGAATGTATATGACCAAGCAACGAGACGTAAGATAACGAGACGAATAGTGCAATGCGAGTTTTAGGTATAGAAACGTCCTGCGATGAAACCGGAATCGCAATTTATGACGATAAAACCGGTCTGCTGGCCAATCAATTATACAGTCAGGTCAAGCTACATGCTGATTATGGCGGCGTTGTGCCTGAACTGGCGTCCCGTGATCATATTCGTAAAACGGTCCCTTTGATTCAGGCGGCTTTGAAGGAAGCGGGTCTGACGAGTAAAGATATTGATGCAGTTGCTTACACAGCAGGGCCGGGATTGGTTGGTGCATTGCTGGTTGGGGCAACTATTGGGCGTTCACTGGCGTTTGCATGGGATGTACCTGCTATTCCCGTGCATCATATGGAAGGCCATTTGCTGGCACCGATGCTGGAAGAAAACAGACCAGAATTTCCTTTTGTTGCCTTACTGGTTTCAGGTGGTCATACCCAGCTTATTAGTGTGACGGGTATTGGTGAATACAAACTGTTGGGCGAATCCATTGACGATGCCGCTGGCGAGGCTTTTGATAAAACAGCAAAACTGCTTGGTTTAGATTACCCGGGGGGACCAGTGCTTTCCCGTATGGCGCAGCAGGGTAAGGCGGGACGTTTTATTTTCCCACGTCCGATGACCGATCGTCCGGGGTTGGATTTCAGTTTCTCTGGCCTGAAAACGTTCGCAGCTAATACCATCCGCGATAACATTCATGGCCATAATATGGTTGAGGATGAGCAAACCAAAGCGGATATTGCCCGCGCATTTGAAGATGCAGTTGTGGACACACTGGCAATTAAGTGTAAACGAGCATTGGAACAGACTGGATTCAAACGTCTGGTGATGGCAGGCGGAGTGAGTGCAAACCGAACTTTGCGTACTAAGATGCAGGCAGTGATGGAAAAGCTGGGAGGCGAAGTCTTCTATGCCCGACCTGAATTCTGTACTGATAATGGGGCAATGATTGCGCTGGCTGGCATGATCCGTTTGCAAGGGGGGACTGCCGGTGAATTAGGTGTAACGGTGAAAGCACGTTGGCCGTTGGCAGATCTTCCTGCTTTGCAAAAGTAATCATAAAAGACGTTGCTTGATATGGGCTGAGTGCTATTTGCTACTCAGCCTTTTGATTATAAATGCTGCTCCAAATGCAAGGGAGTTTTTCCTATTGTAGAGAATAATCCTGACGCGCTGCGCTTGTCTTCTTCGTGTTACCGGGCTAAGCATTAACCCGGTAACCATTCATAACTACAGTATGCGTTCGGCGGCTGCGGCGTCGAGCCAGTCCTTAAATTCTGTCAACAACAGATCGTACAGTGCGTCTTCTTTTATAGTTGCAAAATTGTCGATTGCGAAGAAATGGGTATTATCCAGACGGCGATCGGTAAAGTTATCGAGTTTTGCGAGTATTCCGTAATTCCAACCGCCCAAGCCAACAAACTTCCAAAAAATAGGGTAATTTGCTGAACGTCGGATGGCTTCCTTAATTTGACGGGTTTTACTGATACCACCGTCTGTAATAAACACGACATAGACAGGTAATTCGCTATCTTTAAAATAGTCGATAATGTCTTCCATGACTGGCGGCTCATTATTGGTAGCGCCAAGGCCGGGGAGGATTTCCCATCTGGAGGGTTTTATGGCGGTCTGTATTGTATGGATATAGTCATCAAGGTTATCAAGGGTTACATCCTGATATTTTTTGTGTCGCTCGGCAAAGCCCCAGACATCCATTGAGCCGTCATCGTCAAATTGCACAGCCAGTACTGCAATACGATCCAAAACCGCCTGAACATTTCCTTTCTTGAATTGACCTTTCATCGATCCTGATGCATCAAGAACAAATGCAACCCGAGCTTTGATTGATTGTAGGTTGTGTTTACTCAGACTGACGGTTGCATTCTTGGCAAGGTTTACGAGGCGTGGCGCTTTATCCTGTAATTTTTTCTCAAGGCTGATAGTTGGGCCAGGAGGTGGATTATTTGAAAGCGTAGGTTGTTCCACATCGACACCAAAATTCACCGCCAGAGGCTCCAGCCCTCCATTGAAACCTTGCCCGAGAGCACGAAGTTTCCAGTTACCGGAATGTCGGTAAATCTCTGCAATAATCATGGCTTTTTCTGTTCTGCCTGCTGTTGAGACCGTAAAGGTAGCAATATCTTGCGCCTCAAATTTCAATTGCTGAAGACCGTCAACTGAATCCGGGCCGTCTATCACCAGCGTGATAGCAACTTTGCTTACATTGGCATCTATTTTTGTCAGATCCACAGTGATAATACTGCCTTGGTGAGAGGCTTCCAAAATCAGACTGTTATCTGCGGCTGCGGGATTATTGTAAAAATAAAAGTCACTGTCTCCTCTGACTTTCCCATTGGCATTTAACAGAAAAGCCGAGGCATCCACTTCACTGCGAAAAGAAGGTGTTGCAGGGTAAGAGAGAGCGAGTCGAAGAAAAGTTTTAGATAAAACGATATTTTGTCCTGCCTGAAGATCCATACATGATGTCCTTTTAAGTACGTAGAGGATAATCCTTTACTATGTTAATCACTATTAGGATATTCAATCCAATGCTGGACAATATTAATAAATTAAACATTCAGCATATATTAATAATTTGTGAAGATGGTCACAGGTTAGAACAGGATTTGGTTGTCAGCTATGGCTTCATCCGCGTTTCAGGCTTTTACTTGGCGTCTCACCATAGCGGGCTTTATATTCTGCGCTAAAGCGCCCCATATGGGCGAATCCCCAACGCAGGGCGACGCCTGTGACGCTGGTGGCTTCTCCAGCCAGGAGTTCCGTGCGCACATGTGCCATGCGCAGATCACGTAAATATTGCATCGGGCTGATATTCAGAAACTCCTTGAAGCCGGAATAGAGGCTGCGCAAGCTGACGCCTGCCACCTGGGCGAGCTGCTCTACGGTTATGGGTTCGTGGGCATGAGCCTGCAAATATTCCTGAACTCGTCGTACATGCCGCGGGCGAATAGAGCATCGGCGGTTAGTGGGTGTTTCACTGTAATTATGTTGATGGGTGGACAGCAGAGTAACGGAAATCAATTGTTCTATTTGGTTAGTAATCAGTTTATGTTGCAAGATGTCGGGCACTTGGGTGGTGCATTCCAGAAGATAAGGCATCAAACAGCGCCAGGCCTGACAGCGTTGCCATGCAAACCCCAGCTCAAATACCAACGGTTGATCCAGAGGGTGCCCCAATTGACCAACAAGCGTTCTTTCCAGCAAGGAGCGGGAGATCCTGACCATAAATTGGTCATTATCGGCATTCCAGCGCATGGAAGTGTGTTGATTTGGGCTGAGAATAGAAGCCAGATTGGGAGTAGAATCAAGACATTGGTCGCCGCTTTCAATACCCGCACAGCCAGCCAGCGGCATCTGGATAAGAAAGAACGAATCCAATTCACCTGGGGTGATTTCAACGCTGGCACCGTAACGCAATCGGCTCATGGAAATATCCCCAAGTGGAATATAGTGCATTTTGGCATCTATCTTTTGATTATTGCCCAATATAGTTAGTTGATGAGGCTGCATGACCCGTCCGACCATAGATTTAACTTCATCAAGATCGTTGGATGAAAAAAGTAAATGTTCTGGCGAATTGAGATGCTCCCTAATTTTTGTCACTGCATATTTAGGATCTGAACAGTTTGAAGCTGAATATCTTGATTCTGCTCTTCTAGAGTCAGTGTGTTTTGATTCAGTATTTTTAGATCCAAAATAGTAGCGAGGCCACGAATTGCTCATAATTTCAGATACCTCTAGCCAGTCATATCATTGTTATGATGTATGAGATATCCCGCTAATAACGTGTTTATTCCCTATTTTGATTATTCGGGATATAAAAAATAACCGTATTAACCTTATTCAATTATCTGCTAACAGTATCCACATATTATTTAAATGAAATATATATGATTATGAATATATTTATGATGGGTACTCTATATCCGCCTGCTGCACGCTTTATCCAAACACCGCATAAATCACAATTACATGACAAATCATGCATTGACCGTTAACGAATACCTGAATTACATAAAAGATAACTAAAAGGCGTTAAAGCGTGTGAGGTAAGCATGGCTGAACGATCATTTGTCGAGGAAGTGAAAAAGTTACGTCTGGGTCAGGGCGAAATTTTCAGTGGTGAAGGCATACTTGCCGTGACAAAAGCGCTGCTGGAATCGGGGGTGGCGTATGTGGCTGGCTATCAGGGGGCGCCGATTTCTCATCTGATGGATGTGTTGTTAGATGCGCAAGATATTTTATCTGAATATGGCATTCGCTTTGAAAACAGTGCCAGTGAAGCCACTGCTGCTGCGACGCTTGCCGCTTCCGTTAATTATCCACTGCGTGGAGCCATCACGTTTAAATCGACGGCTGGCACGAATGTTGCCTCGGATGCATTGGCAAATCTGGCATCGGGCGGTGTGGTGGGTGGTGCACTGATTATCGTCGGTGAAGATTATGGTGAGGGTTCTTCCATTATGCAGGAACGTAGCCATGCTTTCGCGATGAAATCTCAGATCTGGTTACTCGATCCACGCCCCAATCTGCCTTCGATTGTACAGGCGGTGAAGATGGGATTTGAGCTATCGGAAGCCAGCAATACGCCAGTGATGCTACAGATGCGCATTCGTGCCTGCCATGTGCATGGTCGGTTTACATGTGAGAAAAACCGCTCGTCAACGTTTATGATTCAGAATGCGCTGGAAAATCCGACGCGCGATCTCAGTCGTATTGTTTTGCCGCCCGCCAGTTTTCTGCATGAGAAAGAGAAAGTACAAGATCGCTGGCCTACGGCTGTGCGTTTTATCCAACAGCATAAGCTGAATGAGTTTTTCGCTGAGCAGGCTGATGATGTTGGCCTTGCCCTGCAAGGTGGATGCTATAACACCGTGATCCGTGCCTTGAATTTGCTTGGATTGGCGGATGTTTTTGGCAATAGCCAAATCCCGCTGTATGTCATGAATGTCGCCTACCCGTTGATCGATGAAGAGTTTGAACGTTTTTGTCATGGCAAGCGGGCGATGTTAGTGCTGGAAGAAGGTCAGCCCAATTTTGTGGAGCAGAATGTCGCCAATATTTTGCGCCAGCGTGAGATAGCGACTCGATTACATGGCAAGGATTTACTGCCAATGGCGGGAGAGTACAACACGGCTACCGTGTTGTCGGGACTCCGTGCTTTCCTTGAACGTTACGGCAAAATTGCAGCGGAAAGTGCAGTGTCTGCCTGTCAGGTACGTATCCCCGCCGTGGCCTTACCGATAAAAGATCCTCTGGAAGAGGCAGTCCATATCCGCCCACCCGGATTTTGCACCGGTTGCCCAGAGCGCCCCATCTTTACAGCGCTGACATTGATTGAACGGGAATTGGGGCAACATCACATCAGTGCAGATATCGGTTGTCATTTGTTTGCTATTTTGCCGCCATTTAATTTGGGCAACACCACGATGGGGTATGGATTGGGGGCTGCAAGTGCGGCAGCACTGAATACGCCGGTTGCGAATAAGCGGGCAATCGCAGTTATGGGGGATGGTGGATTTTGGCATAACGGCTTAACGAGTGGCATAGCTAATGGTGTTTTTAACCGCAGCAACAATCTGACCATCATTGTGGACAACAGTTATACCTCTGCGACCGGAGGGCAGGATATTCCCTCTTCAACGGCGTTAAATCCCCATCGCAGTACCGGCCATGACATCGAAAAAGCTGTCAAGGGGGTTGGGGTGAAATGGATACGCACGATCAAACGTACCTACGATCTCAAAGCCATGATGAATACCTTACGCGAGGCGCTGACAACAGGTGAGCACGGGCCAAAAGTCCTGATCGCACAGAGTGAGTGTATGTTGAATAAACAACGGCGCGAGAAGGTAAAGATCAGAGGGGCTATTGCGGAAGGGAAGCGGATCGTCCGTGAGCAGTTTGGGGTTGATTCCGATGTATGTACGGGCGATCACTCCTGTATCCGTTTGTCCGGTTGTCCTTCTCTATCGATTAAGCCGAATCCTGATCCATTGCGTACCGATCCGGTGACAACAGTATTAAATAGTTGTGTGGGCTGTGGGTTATGCGGGGAATTATCTCACGCGGCAGTGTTGTGCCCCTCTTTCTTTAAGGCACGGATCATTATCAATCCCAATCGTTGGGATCGGCTGATTCATCGTATTCGCAAAGGGCTTATAGGCTATTTGCAACGTCGTGATGTTAAACGTCGTAATCAATATGATTTTTAAGAAGGGGTCATGCCTATGTCAGCATTCACCAATTCTTCGCTAACGAACTTACCTAAACAGCCAATCAAAATTGCCATCCTGGCGATGGGAGGTGAAGGCGGCGGTGTACTGGCTGATTGGATCGTGACTTTGGGGGAAGAGAATGGCTATTTCGCCCAAACGACTTCCGTACCTGGCGTAGCCCAGCGAACTGGGGCAACTATTTATTATGTCGAGTTGTTCCCTGGTGCTGATGATCCTGAAGTACCAACACCTGTGTTGGCGCTGATGCCGACTGCCGGTGATGTGGATATTGTGCTGGCTTCGGAATTGATGGAAGCCGGACGTGCTGTCCAACGTGGTTTGGTGATACCGGATCGCACTACGCTGATCGCATCAAGCCACCGGGTATTTTCGATGGAAGAGCGTTCGGCGATGGGAGATGGGCGCGTGGATAGCGGAGTATTGATCCGGCAATCCCGACAAGCTGCTTTGCGTTTTATCCATTTTGATATGGCGAAGATAGCAGAGAAGAGTGGCAGTGTGATCAGTGCGGTATTGTTTGGTGCACTCGGTGGTACGGAGATCTTGCCATTTAACCGTAATCAGTTTGAAGCGGCGATCATCAAGAAAAACGTAGGGATAAAGTCCAGTCTGCAAGCCTTTAGTTTGGGGTGGAGCCGGACACAATTGGCAGCAAAATCAAAAAATACCGGAAAAACGGCGCCAGAAACGCCTATATCGAACAATAAAGTCAATGCCCTGCTGTTACATATCCGGCAAAAGTTCCCTGCCTGTATCCATAACATTGCCATAGAAGGTGTCAAGCGCCTGATTGATTACCAGGATCTAGCCTACGCTCGTTTGTATCTTGACCGATTGCAAAACCTCATTGAGCAAGCGGTGAAACCTGATGAGCGATTACTGAATGAGCAACTATTACGTGAAACAGCCCGCTATTTGGCGCTGTGGATGGCTTACGAAGACACCATACGGGTGGCAGATCTCAAAATTCGCGTCGGTCGATTCGAACGTGTCAGGAAAGAAATGCGGGTGAGAGATGGTCAACTGGTCGAAATTAATGACTTTCTGCATCCCAGAATGGAAGAAATCTGTGACACCTTGCCGGCAAGTATTGGGCGTTGGTTATCTCGTCCTCATTTCGTCAATCGTATGTTGGCGAAATTACTCAGCCGTGGGCGTGTGATTACCACCAGTTCCAGTCGGGGATATCTGTTGCTTTATATGCTGGCGAGTTGGCGCCGTATGCGCCGCTATACGCTGCGCTTTAAGCATGAAACGGGACGTATTGAAGAATGGCTACGGCGAATTGAAGCAGCAGCAAAGCGCGATCCCGAATTGGCTGCGGAAATCGCCCAATGCCAGCGTTTGATCAAGGGATATGGTGATACTCATTCCCGCGGATCAAGTCATTTTCAAACGCTGATGGCAATTGTTGATCACCATCTGCATGACTTATCTCCCGCCAACCTGCGGCAACTACGTGAAGCGGCATTAGCGGATGAACAGGGTGACCGATTACGCGAGTGCCAACAACGTCTCTCTTTATATTAAAGAACCTTATACATGAGGAGCCTGTAATGAGCCTGCTTAGTTTTATACAGCCCCATAAGATCCGTTTTTCTGAATGTGATCCGGCGGGGATCGTCTTTTATCCCCAATATTTCGTGATGTTCAACAATTTGCTGGAGGATTGGTTCGATGAATTAACGTCAATGGGATATGCCAATTACATCGCAAAACACCGTTTTGGGTTACCGACGGTTCATTTGGAGGCGGAATTTAAGGCAATTAGCAGAATGGGTGATCAGGTCTGGCTGGAATTAAGTGTTGAGAAAATTGGCAAAAAATCATTGACGTTGCTTCAACGCTGCGTCAGCAAAGACGGTGAATTGAGGATGAGCGTAACTCAGACTTATGTCACCACTTCACTGGATACCCATCAAGCTATTCCGATACCCGACGAATTTTACTATGCGTTAACTGAACAGATGCCTTAGCTAAATAGGCAATTGCATGGGGTAGATATCGTGCGGCAGGAGAATAAATTATGAATGTAAGAGGTAAGAATGCAGTAATCAGTAACAATACAGTAACCGTCAGTGGTAAGAATATCGTATGTATTGGCGGTGGACCGGCTGGATTGTATTTCGGTCTGCTAATGAAGTTACAAAATCCTGATAATCGTGTCGTGGTGATCGAGCGTAATCGTCCGTATGACACCTTTGGTTGGGGAGTGGTGTTTTCGGATGCAACGTTGGAAAACCTGCATCTGGCTGATCCTGTGTCGGCTGAAATTATCAGGGAGGAGTTTAGCCGTTGGGATGATATCGATATCCACTTTAAGGGAACCGTAAATCGTAGTGGCGGTCATGGATTTATTGGTATTGGCCGTAAAAAACTCCTGAATATCCTGCAAGACCGCTGCCACGAAGTCGGGGTTGAGTTGCTGTTTGAAACCCAGGTTGAGGATGAGCAGGAGATTGCCCGCAAATATCATGCCGATCTGCTGATTGCCTCTGATGGGATCAATAGCCAGATCCGCACCCGTTATGCTGAATTTTTCCAGCCTGATATCGACCAACGCCATTGCCGTTTTGTCTGGTTAGGGACGCATAAAGTTTTTGATGCGTTTACGTTTCTGTTTGTGGAAACCGAGGATGGCTGGTTTCAGGTTCACGCCTATCAATTTCAGGAAGGGCTGTCGACTTTTATTGTCGAAACGACGGAAGAGACCTGGCTGGCTGCGGGTATTGACAAAATGTCACAGGAAGAGGGTATTGCGTATTGTGAAAAAATATTCGCACCGTGGCTGGATGGACATCCATTAATCTCCAATGCAACCCATTTGCGGGGGGCTGCTATTTGGATACGTTTTCCCCGCGTAATTTGTGCTAACTGGGTGCACTGGATCAAGCCAGAGGAAGATAACGGCAAAAATATCCCGATTGTGTTAATGGGAGATGCCGCCCATACCGCCCATTTTTCCATTGGCTCCGGCACAAAATTGGCATTAGAAGATGCGATTGAACTGGCAAACAGCCTGAAAGCCCATCAGGGGAATTGGCAGGCGGGTTTGTCCGATTATCAGCAATCGCGCAGTGTGGAAGTGCTGAAAATCCAGAATGCCGCCCGTAATTCAACGGAGTGGTTCGAAAATGTTGCACGCTATGAAAGCTTTTCGCCCGAACAATTCGCTTATTCACTGTTGACACGTTCCCAGCGCATTTCCCATGAAAATTTGCGCTTGAGGGATCGGGCATGGCTGGAAAATTATGAGTGCTGGTTTGCCCAAAAATCTCATCCATTCTCATCGCTGACTCCACCGTTGCTGACACCTTATCAGGTACGGGGCGTGAGCTTGAAAAATCGGGTTGTTGTCTCTCCTACGCTGCTGTATAGCGCCGTGGAGGGAATTCCGGGTTCATTCCATCTGGTTCATCTTGGTAGCCGAGCATTGGGCGGTGCGGGCTTAGTGATTGCTGAAATGACGGCAATTTCTCCGCAAGCACGTGTCACTCCTGCTTGTACAGGATTATGGAATGATCAGCAGGTGCAGACATGGAAGGCGATCACCGATTTTGTCCACCAGCACACAGACACTTTAATAGGAATTCAATTGGGACATGCGGGAAGACGGGGATCAACCCAACTGGGATGGGAACAACCTGATCACCCCTTGCCAGAGGGTAACTGGCCCTTAGTTTCAGCATCAGCCTTGCCCTATTTAGTTGGGATTTCACAAGTGCCGGCGGCGCTGACTAAGACGCAAATGGCAGAAATTATCGAGCAGTTTATTACTGCAACCCATCGTGCCATCAAAGCCGGTTTTGACTGGCTGGAGATTCAGGCCGCTCACGGTTATCTGCTCTCCAGTTTTATCTCTCCGCTGACCAATCAGCGCGATGACGAATATGGCGGCTCGCTGGAAAACCGGCTTCGTTTCCCGTTGGCCGTTTTCAAGGCGGTACGTGAGGTTTGGCCGGCTGATTTGCCAATATCTGTGCGTATTTCTGCCACGGACTGGGTGGAAGGGGGAACGACGGTTGATGAAGCCGTAGAGATCGCCCGTCGTTTCCGTGCAGCTGGAGTGGATATGGTGGATTGTTCTACAGGGGAAGTCTCTGCTGAGCAGCAGCCGGTTTATGGACGCATGTACCAGACGCCGATGGCTGATCGCATTCGTAATGAAGGAAACGTGCCGGTTATTGCGGTTGGTGCAATTACCGATGCTGATCAAATTAACGGCATCATTGCTTCTGGTCGTGCCGATCTCTGTGCCTTATCCCGCCCATTCTTATCTAATGCGGCCTGGCTATTGCATGAATGCGCCAGATATGGCTGGACGGGTATCGATTGGCCGAAACCTTATCTTTACGGCAAAGCGCAATTGATTAGAAAACAACTCTAGGAGATATCCATGTCTCAACAAGAAAATATCCAAACTCATGATCAATACAGGGAAGATATTCTCGGCCGTGCCAATGTTGCCGATAGTCCTGAACTGCTGGCGTATTACAAGGAGTTGGTTAAGTACAAGACAGGGGCACTCTGGACAATCGCCAATAAAATAGAACCCTGGCAACCTAAATCAGCTTCAGTGCCGGTACTTTGGCGTTACCGTGATCTGCGTGAGTACGTTCTAAAATCGGCTGATTTAGTCACACCAGAAAAAGCAGGTCGTCGTGTGGTTTATCTGAACAATTCGGGAGAGCCAGGAGCATCTACCGCTGTTGGTTTGCTCTATTCCGGTCTCCAGACGATGCGGCCAGGTGAAGCGGCATCGGCACATGCCCACTCCTCTTCAGCCTTGCGTTTCATTATGGAAGGACGTGGTGCTTACACCATTGTTGATGGTCAGAAAATGTCGTTGGGAGCGAATGATTTCGTCTTAACCCCCAATGGCACCTGGCATGAACACGGTGTTGATCCTGATGGCGCGCAATGTATCTGGCAGGATGGTCTGGATATACCATTGGTTAACATATTAGAGGCAGGTTTTTATAAGGTGCATCCTGATTTGCGTCAGGCAGTGACTGAACCTGTAGATTCTTCCATTGCACTCTGGGGTGCCCCTGCTTTGCGTCCACAGAATGTTGGCTGGGATAAACCGTATTCCCCGCTGTTCAGATACCAATGGGAGCCAACTTATGAAGCCTTGCAGCGTTACGCTCAGGTTTCAGAAGGATCGCCTTTTGATGACATTTTGATGCACTACTCCAATCCGCTAACAGGCGGTCATGTGATGCCAACTCTCGGCGCCAGTATGCAGTTGTTGCGACCTGGTTTTGTTGGTAAAGCACATCGTCATACTGGCAGTTTCATTTATCAAGTGGCGAAAGGAAAAGGTTATTCCGTGATTGATGGTCAACGATTTGACTGGCAGGAGCGAGATATTTTCTGCGTTCCTTCGTGGGCATTTCATGAGCATGTGAATGCCTCACAAACGGATGATGCTTGCCTGTTCTGTTTCAACGATTTGCCAGTCATGCAGGCATTGCAATTGTATTACGAAGAAGCCCTGTCTGATAACGATGGACACCAACAAGTGAGAGGATAAGAGATGCGTTTAATCACTTACCGTTCAGAAGTGACGGCTGCTGCGAGATTAGGTGCAATAGTCAATAATCACGTAGTTGACTTGGCAAAATTGGCCGCCCATACAGGAAATAGATTGCCGGATAACATGCTGGAATTTATTGATCTGGGACCATTGGCGGTAAGCAGCACAACCGCGCTGTTAGATTCATTCAAGGGGTTTTGGCCTACAGGGATTTCACTGCCATTGCAGAATGTGAAAATTCTCGCTCCCATTCCTCGGCCACGGAAAAATATCTTTGGTATTGGCCTGAACTATATTGAACATGTGGCCGAATCTAACCGCGCTCTGGATACGGCAAAAGATCTGCCAAAAGAACCCGTTATTTTCTCTAAGCCGCCAACGACAGTGATTGGCCCTGGCGACGCGATTGAGCATAACAGTGAGATCACCCAGCAATTGGATTGGGAAGTGGAACTGGCGGTGATTATCGGCACTCGCGCCAAAGGTGTATCGGAAGCTGAGGCATTGCAATATGTTTTTGGTTATAGCCTGATGATCGACATGAGCGCCCGTGATTGTCGTCGGGCTGGGCAATGGATCTACTCCAAGGGGCAGGATACTTATGCGCCTTTTGGCCCTTGCATTGTCACCGCTGATGAAATATCCAACCCGCAAGAGCTGGCGCTGAGCCTAAAAGTCAATGGTGTGACCAAACAGGATTCCAATACACGCCATATGTTGTTCAAGGTAAATACCCTGATTGCAGATATTAGCAAAGGCATCACGCTGGAGCCAGGGGATATCATTGCCACAGGTACACCGGAAGGTGTTGGGGCGGGGCGTGATCCACAAGAATGGCTGTGGCCTGGGGATGTGATTGAAGCATACCTTGAAAAGATTGGTTATTTGCGTCACTCCGTTATTGCGGTGTAAATAAAACAGGAGCCTGATATGCTGAAACTTCCTAAGTTCAAGGCGGCTGCGGTACAGGCTGCTCCTGTCTTTCTGGATACAGAGGCGACAGTTGATCTCGTTTGTCGGCTGATCCAGGAAGCGGCAGATAAGGGAGCCAGTTTGGTGGCTTTTCCTGAAGTGTTTGTTTCTGGTTACCCCTATTGGAACTGGGTGATGAACCCGATACAAGGCAGCCCATGGTTTGAGAAACTGTGCAAATCTGCCATTGAAGTGCCAGGGCCGGAGATCAACAAAATCGCGCTGGCTGCGGCACGTCATCACATCAACGTTGTGGTTGGGGTTAATGAACGCAGTTCTAATGGTATAGCAACACTCTATAACACTTTGGTGACCATTTCTGATGAAGGAAACATTTTGGGGCGTCATCGCAAGCTGGTGCCGACATGGGCAGAGAAACTGACATGGGCGAATGGTGATGCGGCTTCATTAAAAGTACATGATACCCGTATCGGGCCGTTGGGCGTGCTGGCCTGCGGCGAAAATACCAATACGTTGGCGCGTTTTTCCTTGTTATCTCAGGGGGAATTGGTACATGTTGCCAGTTATATCTCCCTGCCGGTTGCACCACCGGATTATGATATGGCTGAGGCGATCCGTTTACGAGCGTCAGCTCACTGTTTTGAAGGCAAGGTGTTTACCATCGTCTCCTGCTCCACGATTTCGCCGGAAATTGTAAAAGCGATGTCGGCCAGTCATCCTGAAGCTGAAGAGTTGCTGGCACGTTCTAATAGTGCATTTACCGGCATTATTGGGCCTGATGGGCGAGTGATTGGTGATCCCCTGATTGATAAAGAAGGGATCGTCTATGCGCAGATTGACTTGAATCGCTGTATTCAGCCGCGTCAAATGCACGATATCACAGGGCATTACAACCGGTTTGATATCTTCGATCTAAAAGTGAACCGTCGTCCGATGAATGCGATCCGGTTTACCGATCTGCCATCCGATCAGGAGGATCTCCCATGAATAACACAAGACATTTTAGAGTGGGGCTGATTGTTCCCTCTTCAAATACGACAATGGAAACAGAAATTCCCGCTATCCTGCGCGCCCGTGAAGCGATAAGCCCTGAACGTTTCACCTTTCATTCCAGCCGCATGAGAATGAAAACGGTCACAAAAACAGAACTGGCGGCCATGGATGCAGACAGTGATCGCTGTGCGCTTGAACTGTCGGATGCAGCGGTCGATGTACTGGGATATGCCTGTTTGGTGGCGATCATGAGCATGGGACAGGGATATCACCGAATCTCTGAAAAGCGCCTCCATCTGCGGACGGTGGAAAATGGACATCCGGCGCCAGTTGTGACCAGCGCGGGGGCGTTGGTGGATGGGTTACATGCTTTGGGAGCGAAACGAATCTCCATACTAACGCCTTACATGAAGCCATTGACTCAGTTAGTGATTGATTACATTGAAAATGAGGGAATTGAAGTTATCGACAGCATTTCGTTGGAGATCCCCGACAACCTTGCTGTCGGACGACAAGATCCTCTCGCACCGGTGGAGATTACCAAACGATTAAATAGCAATGTGGATGTTATCGTTGCTTCCGCTTGTGTACAAATGCCTTCTTTGGCGTCAGTACCTCTGATCGAAGATCGGGTGGGATTACCTGTTATTTCTTCATCTGTGGCGACAACCTACATGATATTGAAACAGCTTGGGCTGAATACATACGTTCCGAGATTTGGCTCACTGTTATCAGGAAAATATTAATCGAGATATAAAAGGTTGTTCAACTTATGCCAGATTCAAAAGTGTTTGTTGACAATTACTTGCCTGCCTTGCTTGGGCAGGCATGGATGCTAGTTTCTTCTGAATTCCATGATATCGTTGAAGCGCGGGGGCTGTCAGTGCTGGAGTGGCGGGTGTTATCAGCGTTGGCAGGAAGTGGCCCGATTGGCATCAGCCTTTTGGCACAGAAAACGGTCAGTAAACAACCGACCATTACCCGTGTTTTGCAGCGTTTGGAACTACAGGGGTATATAGCGCGTTTCTCCAATGGTGGCAGCGATCGCCGTATTACATTGGTAAGTTTGACTGAAACAGGGAAAAAAGTGGTAGAAGGATTGCTGACCGAGGCGGAATCTCACGAAAAAAGTGTGCTGGAACCGCTGGGTGATAGCAAAAGCCAGCTACTGAAAGAGGTTTTGCAGGAGCTAATTAAACGGCATACACCAATACGTGGAGTATTGGGGGAATTTGGTAAGTAATTCGTATGGAACATTACGAGGAATATACCGGTTAATTTGGCATATTCCTCGTATATATTGAATAGCGATGGGATGGGCTTATTTAATGAGCAATTGTCTCTTATCTTCCCGTTGGGCATTTTCCGCCAGTATTTTAAAATCTTTTACTGTCCAATATTGCTTTGGAACAGGCAGGTTTTTCATCTCATTGGTTGGCCATAGTTGAAATTCAGCCAGTTTATCCAACGAAAAATGCTGATAATGCTCAGGCAGAGATAGACGCAGGGCAAAGTTCTCTTTACCGAAAGGCATTAATGGGTAGCGGTTGTCTTGGATATCATAATTCCGGTGCAGTACTAAAAACTTTTCTGGAATGCGTTGATAACTGTTCCACCACAAACCATCTACGCTATCAAACATCTCCTTTGTGCCTGATTTAGGATAATCCCCAAGTTCATGCAAAGCTATCGGCAAGATCTTAGCCATTGAGTCCGAGAACTGCGTTACAGAAGAAGCGCGTCCTTCCAGGATCAGTGTCAGAGCCAACCGTGCACCCAACAGGTTGGAATAGAGATCTTCCGGGGAAAAAGCCGAAATGCCCTCTGAAAATCCAGGGACTGATTGATAGCCATACCATTGCGCTATTTCATGCCAGGCAGCAAGCTGAAAAGCGAGTTTAACCGCCAAATAGGCACTTAGCGTATAGCGTTCAGCAGGTTCTTCCGGTGGTGTAAAAGCAAAAAAATGAATTTTACGTGCGGCAAGTTCATTATTCAGGGTTAATTTCCATTCCTGACCAAGATGCGCGTAAATCTGGCTAAACAGATAAAGCGTATAATCTGCGGTATCCCTCACATGGGAGATATCAATAAACCCTCCCTGATGGGTATAGAGCAGACCAACTTTTTCATTGCTTACCCCCAACAAAGCGGCACTGGCACCGATAACACTGTCATTATAGTGATGATCACCCAGTTTCTTGGCTTCTACAATATTGTCGATGTCGTAGAAGGGAATGGGGATATTCCAGAGTTGGGCTTTAAGGTTATAGCCGAAAGCACAGCAGGCCCTCAAACCTTCTGGCGGGGTAATGGGAGGTAATGCATCCCAATTTTGCTGTGATTGTTCACGGGTATCACTGATAAGGACAGGTTTTACCGGATCAACAGATTGTGGTTGATTTTGGCATGCCACCAGTAAAAAACAGAGGCAGAGTGTAACTAATAATCTCAAAACGCTTCCCCAACCTGAAAATAGAACCCAGTGCTGCCCTTGCCGACACCAAAATCTAATCTGACATTCATGCGTGGCTTAAACTCAAAACGATAGCCAACACCAACAGAAGGAAGCCAATGTTTGCTTCCCAACTGTGAAGGGGAATCTCCTAACGTGCCGGTGCCTATCCAACCGACCACACCGTGGCGCCAGTCAAGTTTGTGCCGTAACTCTAACTGTGTTGTGAAGATATTGTTGTCACGGTAGCGTCCTTCATAATATCCGCGCATCCGCTGGCCGTTACCAAGTAGTGATAGCTGGTTCCACGGTACATCACCTGCGCTGAAACGGGCATAGTTATCAAAGGCCAGAACTGTCTTTTCAGATAGCTGATAATAGGTTGAAAACTGAAGTTGGGTGGTATGGAAAGGGTGATCACTGCCCAATTCAGGGGGAAAATAGGTATAAATGATCTCAAATATCTGTCCGTGCCGCGCATTGGGCAAAAAATCCCGCGTGTCATAACTGAAATGGGCACTGACACCAGAACTTATCACGGAACGACCACCGACGGACTGTGCAAAATACCGTTTTGCACCGCTATCTGGATCACTGGCATTGACGGATGAAAAATTCCAGCCTAATCCCACATAGGTAGCGTCAGTGATGCGATAGAGAAGCCGTGGATGGATAGAAAATTCCTGCGAGCGGTACTTCTCTTTGTTGCTGTCATTTTTACCAGCATGATAGCCCTTGCCCCAATAGTAAGTTGGGGTGTTATTCAGTGTACTGGAAACAAATAACCGCCATTGGTCACTGGCAAGAAAATTGTAATTAGTAAAGTTCAGTCCAAACGCGCCGGTAGATGAACCAAAGCCACTGAGTCCCAATGAAGAGGTCTGGCTAATGTGGTCTGAATGGTCAGGACGGTATAGGCCAACTATGGCAACACCAATTCCGATACCCATTTCAGGGGTGTAAAAAGGGCCGGGCAATACGCCCCAGTCAATTTTTTTGTGGTCATCAAAATGGTTGCTGCCACCTAATTTGTTTAACCAACCATCAATTTTTTGCCGATCGGGCAGGATATCAGCGTGTGCCGATGAAATGGCAAAAATAAACAGGCTGGAAATTACCAGCCTTTTGAATATTGTAAGGTTAAACATTAAAAACGGAACTCACCGGAGATAAAGAAGCTGTTTCTGTTGCCAAAACCGACTTCTGACAAAATATTGAAATTACGGGTGACTTCGAAACGTGCACCAACGGTATTGTTCCACTTATGGGCAAGGTGTTGTTTGACGTCGAATTTGATGTCAGTCATGCCTTTAATGTACACCATTCCCTCTTGGAGTTTGGGAGGTAAATTGAGTTTACTGACATCGCCGCTAAAATGTTGAGTAATATCTTGATACATGGCACCTACCCAAATTTGCGCTTTTGCATTTCCTTGACCAACAAATAATGGTTCAAAAATAAATTCATAGCCAATTCGTGGAGTAATAACTAAAGCACTAATATCTCCATCTAAGATATCAAGATTGGTACGAGTATAATTAGCATCTAATGTGGCAAAAAATTGGTTGTAACCACCGGCAAGAGTGGCACCACCACCAAAAGTTTTTCCTTTGAAGTTCAATTCGAAAGGAATGTCTTTACCATACTCAGTGTCTCCAATAAAAGTTATATTATCCAAATTTGTTGTGGATTTGCCTTTGGTTTTTCCATAGACGCCGTAGACATTCAGGAAAGGTAACACCCAAGAATCTAGTTTAAGCATATGGGTTTCGCTTTTCTGTCGAGTATCACCTGCATCAATAATGATTGCTTTTTCCCAATTACGAAATCTTGGGTTAGTAAATTTAAATTTAATGCTATCTACGACAATATCCTGCCGCATATTCATATAACTATAACTAGCGCCAAACGGTTCAGGCAGGTCGTAGCCTTTTGCTCGTGCGACATCACCCCAAATTGGCAGAATACGAGATCCCGATTTAGTTGATTGGGATAAGCTACCGTCATTATTTGTTTGCTGAACGCCAGATTCGGATACGGTTAATGAAAAAAGTGGGCGCTCGCTATCTGCATAACTGTATGAGGTCGCAAGGCATAAAGTAGCAGCTAACAGTTTGCTAGTGTTAGTTAAGTTCATAAATGAATTCACTTCCTATTTTTGATATTTGGTTGTCTATAAAATGAACGAATTAAGACGGAAAGGCGCGTAGATTATCATAGCTCTTTTTGACAATCATCAACGAATTATGCTTGTAGGTGTAATATTGCACAATTTGGAATATTCGTTTGTTTTATCATCAAATAGAACGAGTTTTATCTCTCCAAGATGTTAGTAAAAATAATAAATTGATATTGAAATTATTTCTTATATTGATTTTTATTTCGGTTACTTAAAATAAGAGGATAGTCTATAAATGTTTTAATTTTATTTATTATTTATATGACTTATCACAATAAGTCATTGTTAAACGACAATGGATAATCTTATCTTTGGTTTGCTATTACCTTATTTAATCAATAGTTATATTAATGTTTTTTATGCGGGGCATATTGGAATTATTCATTGAGCTTACGGGGAACACAATCCTTGCTGGTCACCGGTCACGTTATAAAACGGAACACCCCCGTGAGTACGGGGAACACTTATATTCCAAACTCCCCAATAGACATGAGGTCGGAACACCCCCGTGAGTACGGGGAACACCGCATTCGGAGCCAATGCCAGCGCCCGTAAATCGGAACACCCCCGTGAGTACGGGGAACACAAAGAGCATCTTGACCAAGCGACGGCCGACAGCGGAACACCCCCGTGAGTACGGGGAACACTTTATGCACCTGTCGTACTCTCATAATCTGGCCGGAACACCCCCGTGAGTACGGGGAACACACTAAATATAACCAATTGTGCTAAAAAACTTTTATCAACAGAAAAAACTTTACCATTTTAATCGCCTTTAACTTTCCCAAACTGATCCTCAGAAAGTGGTTTAAATTTCACTAAACGCAGGCCATCAAAATCTAGCGGTTCCCTTCGGTTTTCACCAAAGGTTTGAAAATCAAACCCAGATTCGGTGTTGGTCTGCCATGCCATAACGGCATTTCCATCCTCAGTCAGTTCCGTGATTTGTTGCCAAATCATCTCCCTGATTTTATGCGAGATATTACCTACATAAACCCCTGCCCGTATTTCCAGTAACCAAATAGCCAGACGTCCCCGTAATCGAGGAGGAACGGCTTCTGTTACGACCACCGTCATACTCATCTTTACTGGCTCCTGTGCCCAATGTCACCGATGGATACCGGTTCAGGAATGGCGGGAGGTTGTGCATCAGCAGGAGGGGGTGGCGGGGAAATTTCGCCCGCCGCAAGTACTTCTTCAATTAAGGGAATAAGGCGTTTCAGAATTTTGTCTGTCCTGAATTTCTCGCGACAAGCAATTCTGACTTGCCTGTCAGGAGCAATGCTATTGGTGGCCGCGACTTTAAACGCAATAGGCACGACAGTATCAAACTTCAAGATATCCGCAATATCATAGACAAATGACAAGGGTTTGCCGGTATGCAGAAAACCAATGGCAGGTGCATAGCCAGCCGCCAGAATGGCTGCCTCGGTCACTCCATATAAGCAAGAAGTTGCGGCACTGATACAGCGATTGATCAGGTCACCTTTATCCCAATCCGTATGATCGTAATTGCGCCCATGCCATTTTACCCCATACTGTTTTGCCAATATTTGATAGGTTTTTCTGACACGAGCGCCCTCAATGCCCCGAAGCTGTTCGACATTGCGTTTTTGGGGAGCAGGCTCCCCAAAGCGCAATTCAAACATTTTGCGGACAACTTTGAGCCTTAAATCCTCATCCAGTGCCAGCTTGGCCTGATAAAGCAGTCGGTCTGAACGCGCACCTCCTGGTTGTCCTACGGAATAGAGCCTGACACCCGCTTCCCCCACCCAAATAAGCAATGTTCCGGTAGTAGCAGCCAGTTTTACCGCAGCATGGCTAATGCGGGTGCCCGGCTCCAGCATAATGCAGGCGAGAGAACCAACGGGAATATGCATACGTTCACCGTTGACTTCATCGATCACAACAAACGCATTATCTTTGACATCAATACGCCCCATGCCGATAAAGATCATCGAATTCCTGTCCTTGATGGGAATGGGTTTTAATGGAATAAATGCCATTACAGTGCCCTTATCAGCATTAGCCCACAACCAAAGGATTTTGCCCTGCCAAACCCTTTCTGACATTGCTCAAGGAAAAGTTCACTATCTGACAAAGTAAGCACGCCCTGAAAATCCACACTGGAAAATGCCACTTTCTGGCCAGAAGCTTTGAAGCTGCGATGTTGGGTATAACGTTCAATATCTGGGGCGAAGTCAAAGCGAATACCCCAATTAGCCAGTCGTTTTTCATCCTGTATCCAGGCTTGGGCGGCTTGCGTCATTACTGATTCGATTTCATCTGAGCTACCAGAATGTCTTGCCTGGAGCTTGGCATGCATCAATACGTCGTGGCGAAGCTGTTTGCCTGAATCTTTATTTGTGATGCAAACAGTAGGGTTCGCGCGGAGTTTGAACGCCAGTTTTTGACCGTTATGTAATTGAGGGATAAAAGGTTTGGTCTGAATCTGGAACCGCGGGGAATTGGCTATCGGTGTAGTTGTGGACAACACAAAAAATTCAGGTCTGCCACTTAAGCTCATCTCTTGCCGAAACAGGAAATTGCGCTCTTCCTGTTCTGTAAACAGTTGCCACAAGAGTTGGTGGGAAGCATAGACATCATTTTTCGTCTGTTTTCGTGACGGTGCTTGTATATGATAAACCGAAGGGTGCAAGGTAACTTTAGACAGATACATGTGTTCCCTCCACGGTCGATAACTGGAACGATAACTGGTGCATCGTGCGTTGCGTAAACTGCCAGCGGCTGCGTGATAGTGGCTCATCCCAACGTTGATGAGTCAGTATTGTCGTATCAGGGATTGTGATCTCGTCTTCATCTCCTTCCCAAAAATAGCTCACGACATCATGATTACGCTGCCAGTAGTGATTGGCTTTTTCTGATTGATAAGGTAAGGGAGGAAAAGACGTATCGAGAGCTGCTTTTAATGACGGATATTCTGCCAATTTCGGCATCATCGGAAGCGCAAGAGGGCAGGATTTTCGCCCAAGGCTCAGCATAAAGACCGGTTTTATCAGCGCATCACGCAAAGCCGAAAGTGTGAAACTGGCCTGTTCGGTCAATGAAATTGCGATAACCCACACGCCATCAGCAAGGTAATCGCGTGAAGACAGTATCGTGTTTAATTTGGATTTATCACGTAACTCACTTTTACGGGTCAGATGTGCCTGTTTTTTCTCTTGCGAGGGGACTTGGGCGGTATGGTAATCCCGCATCAATAAACCGGAAACAATCTGTTTGATGGCGATTTTGATACCCTGCTGCAATGCCACAAGTTGTGTTTCATCGTCACGCCGGATACCCAATGCTGCGCCTAATAGCCCTAAGATAGCCGAACGGGTTGGATAAGTGTCGGTCGGACGGCTTTCACCGACTGCTTCCACCCCCCAACTGGCTAGTGCCCCGTATAAGCGAAAGACCAGGTAAGTCTGCATATTGGCCCCTTTTTTTACTTAGTGACGAATTGAAGTAGTTCAGTAAAACTACCTTCACCCGTGACGGCATTGATTTCATAGTGTGTGTCAGCGCAAGCGCCATAAACGTTATCGAAGTTTTTCCTCTGATTTTCTAACGCCTTGATAGCATCGGTTGCCTGATCTTCGCTATCAATGGGTTTTAAAAACGCAACAGACAGGGAGCGAGGCTGATATTCTCCCTTTTCCGCCAACACATAACTGGCATAGGCGCGGGAGCCGAAACTGTTTTGTTTGCCGGATGGGGCGATTTTAATAGCGGCTTCTGTCAGGGCGGCAATGGCTTTATGCGCCAGTGCTTCATTGCCTGCCAGGTTTTCGATTAACAAAGACTTGTCGATGCAGATATAGCTGTAGAACAGGGCAGCCGCAAAGCCGGTTTCGCCAATATGAGCTGAACCGGAATCACTTTTACCCGCATTGAGATCGTCTACAGCGGTAAAATAGTCATCTTCCACGGCGACACTATGAACGCTGATAGCATGAGCAACCTGACAGGCTGCTTCTACATTATAAGCAGGGCTGGATGCCAACATACGGCCAAACAGGGCAATATCTACGGCCGTTTTTTCTGTGCTCAGTAGTTTCAATTCTTCTTTGGTCGGTGCGCGATTTTCAGCGATGAGTTTATCGGCCAATGCAAAGGTAGCCTCTTTTTCTGCCGGGCTAATATGAGCCAGCTGTTCAATTTCCAGAGGCTCATCTTTTTTATTTTTGCCAAATACTTCTGCAATAATAGTAGCCCATTCAGTGGCTTGTTTTTCTTTAACTCCCCCATTAAGTAAGCGTTGATAAACCTGGAATCCAAAACGTTTGGTACGAAAACCAAGGTGCTCTACGAGAGCATCCTGAAACAGATCAGAGATTCGCCAATGGCGCTTCAAACTTTGAGAGCTAATTCTTAATCTCTCAGCTCCGCCCATTCTGGCGGTTTTAGGACGTCCGAGATCGTCGCGGTTCAGGTTAGCAGGAGGGTAGGAAGTTAACAGATGTAGCTGAATGAATTGGCTCATTTAAAATTCCTTATAGATTAAAAGTGATTAATTATTGGGGTTATTTAGCGGCTTTGTAGTAATCCATTGCCCATTGCACACAAAGGCGTTTATTGGCTCGATATGCTCTTGGATGGTGGTATTCCCACATCCACTGTTCAATATCTTTGGCGAGAGACAAGACGGAAACCTGGCCTTTCAGTTGTTGCAGAATGCGCCGCAAACGCATAATAAATTCATCGGGAGTTTTGGCTGCCTGTAATTGAGCAAAGCGATGAGTACTGACAATGGGCTTGTCATTTTCTGTTTTGGTGCCTGCGGCGGTAGCCAGATTGGTAGTGGTGTTAGTTTTGACATACACCAGAGTGACGGCAATCATCGCCCATAGTGTAACGGTCTTTTGTTCAGCTTCTTTGGTAATATCTTCTGGCAAACTGAACCATAATGCCCGAAAACCTTCGGTGAAAGTGACCGCCTCAATATCCTGGCAACGCTTTAATTCAGCCTTATAGAGCGTTGGTGCAGGGGGAATCTTTTTTTCCTTCAATTCTTCGGGGGATAAAAACATGCTTTCCCACCAGCGCAGTAAACGACCTTCACTTAGGTTAGTCATTGATAACTTCCTTCTTCGTGTTCTTGGATGATTTGGTTTCTATATTGTGCTCTGCCATAAATGACTTGATATCTTTAGAACCCATCAGCCACTTGGTAAGAATTTGCCGTGCCTCGATTTTTTCCAGTAATTTTTTGGGATCGGTATCTTCTGACAGTACAAATTCATCAAAGAGATCAAAGCAGGTATTTCTGAGTTGGTAGAGCCAGGTTTTAGCTTCTTCGGTGGATAGGGAAGAAGCTTTATGCTGGCTACTGACAATCTGTTGTACAGCTTTAAAGAAGACTGTTTGGGTTCGTTGGTAGAAGGTAGCATCAATAAATGATATATCGCCTTTTATCTCATTTGGGCGATGGAACCATGCGCTTTTGATCTGGGTACGACACTGAGTCAACGCATTGACAGAGAGGTTTTGTAGTGTTTTGACGCGCCGGAAAACGGCATCTTTCTTTTCAATCGGCATGGAAAATAGAGGCAGGCTGGTGGAGTACCAGCAGCGGGCTTTCATGTTATCCAGATCATAGCCAAAAACCCACAACCGTGGAGTGTAACTCTGTTCGTCCGCAAAATAATCATTGAGTTGGTTAAAATGGTCGATAACCTGAGCTACTTGTTGACCATGTTTATCATCGGAAAAAGTCAGGCTATCCCAGATCTTGTAGGTAATGCCACCGGGCTGCCCTTTGACGGAAAGGTGCTCTTCATCCGGTTTTTTAGGATTCCATCGATAAGGAGTTAAGGGATGTTGCCAAGTACCAGAATAGTTATTGCCATAGTTTTGGGTACGATAGCCAGAAACGGATTGGTGAGTTGCTTGCCCCGTTAATTGGCAAGTAGCTGGCTTATCGTCTATCTCCAGACGAATTCGCCGTGGCATTGCCCAATACATATGCAGCTCATGGACATTATGTGCGTAAATTTCTGTTCCTGCTTTTTGGCTGATATGAGTTTTACCCAGCCACGGAAAAATGTCTGGACTGTTGAGATCAGGATCTGGGTAAGACCAAAGTTCCCGATTGATGACATTAAGCCAAAGTTTTTGCCATAGTGAAGCATCCAATTCTTGTGGCTGAATCAAAGTTGTTAGTGGGCCGCCTCCCCGCAACCCCACTCGATGTCCAACACCGCCGGCAGGGGCATTAATCTGTAATGTGAATAGCGCAATAGCGGCCATTTCAGGGGAAATGACTTCACATTGGCTGCGTTTTATAAAGTGGTCAGTATTATCCTTCAACGTTTTTTCACCGGGCGATTCAATCAATAATCCTGAAATACCGATAGGCTTTCTTTCAGCTAACGGATCAAAATCCTGCATAAACAGAGGGCCATCTCCTGACAAATTAAAAGCATGTTCTGTCCGATTAAATGCAGTCTGTAAGTCAGCTTGTGTAGGGGCTTGTTGATAAAATTCATGCCATTCGTCTTCATCTTCAGGGGCAAAAACCGTTTGCAGCAAGCCAATTGCTAACTGATAAGCAGCTCCCTGAAAATCAGCCCTCGGCAGGGCAAAATCGACAACGGCAGGATCACCGATTGCCGTCAGTGGCAACTTTTTCTCGCTGCCATTTCTCATGCTAAAAGTCAGCCATGCGTCTTTAACAAGGTTCATTACGCCTCCTGCTTAGGATAAAAACCAATGTTGGGATCATAAGTAAAATGAGGGTCACTCTCTGGCAGCCAGATTTGCAGGTATTTGACGGATTTGAATTTATCCTGTAACTGTTCTACCGCTTGAGAAAGAGACGCTGGTATGGGTTGCAGCTTATCGGCAAATTTGTTTTTTGAAATTTTGACGATACTTAATTGGACAGGGAATTTTTCATTTTCTACCCACGGTATTAATTCCCCGCTTTCGGTCAGTTTGACAAGCAGTACGCTCACCGTTTCGATATCGCTAAATCGGGTGCTGATATCGCAATCATCGTCATACCAGCCGCGGGCACTGCGTTTACTATATTCATAGCGTTGCCATTGCAGGGCTTGTGATCGTGCTACGGCGTCTTTGCTCCTCCCTTCAGCGATTGTTTCATCATCTTTGTATTTGAGTGCATCAGGGATTTGTTCATCGGCATCTTCACCGTAAACGGCTTCGATCAAGGTTCTAGCCTCAGCAGGCATACGAATGGCACCCAGGCGCAGTAGTTCGCGTAAGCCAAGCCATAAACGTCCGGCTGAACGATAAACATATTGAGTATTGCGGAAATCTTTACTCAGCCAATCAGCGTTAGGTTGGTCATCCCATTCTGGTGCGTGGAGATATAATTTAGGCGCAGATCGGCTATCGATAATGCCTGGCTTATATTCTCCATTTGCATTACGAGTATGGCGGTTCAGGCGCCCGACCCGCTGAATCAAGTCATCAATCGGGCAGATATCGGAGATCATGACATCCGTATCAGCATCAAGGCTTTCCTGAAAGACCTGTGTTGTAATCAGGATCTTTCCTTGCCGATCTTTCTGCTTACTCTCTTTACCAAATATTGCCAGCACACGATCTTCGAGCATTTTTCGGTCATGCAAAATAAAACGGCTGTGGAATAACAGGCAATTTTCCGGCTGTTCCATTTGTGACTGAATCAGTCGGAAAGCATGGAGTGCATCATCCACTGAGTTACGAACCCAAACCACACATTGCCCATTTTGAGCGGCGTCCAGAGCGATTTGTACACATTTATCCAGATGATTCACGGTTTTTACCGTGACGGTACGGCTAACATCTGGGCGACTGCGTAAAGGAGCCTCAATAAGTGGATTTTCTGGGTTTAACGTGACCTGGGTTGCCAGTGGAAAGGCCGTTTTTTGCAATTTTTGTGGTGGGATTCCGCCGGCTGATAGCCAGATATCCACCAGCCGTTGGCGCTGTTTTAAGGAGAGCGTGGCAGTCAGTAATACCACGGAGCCACCCTGGTGCAGGTGCAGACTTAATAAGCTTTCCAGTAATGCAAACATGTATTCATCTGCGGCGTGTACCTCGTCAAAGATCAATACCTTGCGATTTAATCCAATCAATCGAAGTGACTGGTATTTTCTTGGTAAAACTGCAAGCAATGCCTGATCGATAGTACCTACGCCCACCGATGCCAATAGCGCCTTTTTGTTAGAATCTGCCAGCCATCGGTGGCACTGTGCTGTCGCGGTGCTATCGTCTCTGGTGTAATCACTGTCGTTGTGTTCGGAGGTCAGGATAATGTCACGGAAATTGTCATTCATTTCACGTGCACCGTGAGCGAGAACGATACTGGGCAGGTTGCCGTTTTCTGTATCGAACATACGATGGTAGTGTTTAGCGATTCGACCAAACATAGCGTTGGAAGTTGCCATTGTTGGCAGGCCAAAATAGAAACCATCCGCAGTACCGGTTTGCATTAAGCGATGAGTCAGAGCAAGGGCAGCTTCTGTTTTGCCCGCTCCTGTGACATCTTCCAGAATAAAAAGCTGTGGAGAGTCATTAATCGGGACTTTTTCCGCCCATTTTTGTAATGGGGTTGGCGAAAAGTGGTAATACTCCTGAATAGAAGTGTAAGGCGATATTACGCGGGTGTTATGGAAATCAATGCCATTTAAGGCAACTTGGGCTTGCTTTTGGGTAAGCTGCCAATATTCCGCTAACGGAAGCGCTTTGGTTTGATAACGAAAATGATAACAATCAGAGCCTATCCAGTCAGCCAGTACGATAATACCGGCAAGTTGCCAACTCACCTGTTTCAGGTTGTGTTGCCACTCTTTTGAAAGTAATTTTGCCAGTGGCAGACGAGGTTGAAAAAGCGTCAGTAGATCATGGGTAAATGCCGTTGCATCGACAACATTTTGGGACTCAGTAAAATCGGTAATTGCGTTCCAATCAGCATCATCAATGGGTTTACCATGATGACCGAGCATACACTGCATCAAAATCATTAACGTTTTCAGTGCTTGTTTCTTTTGTTTATCTTCACTGAATTGCAGGCCATCATCTTCCACTAAAGCAAGCAGTACGTCGTCCTGAATTTTTTTCCAGAAAAATAGCCCTAACCGATCATGCCTGAAAAATTTGGAATCATAGGGAGAATATTGTTCAGGTTTAATCAGATCAGTATTTTCTTGGGAATATAATTGCTGAAATGCAGAGGCAAATTTGCCGATATCATGTAGTACCAGAAAAAATGAAAACAGATTTTGTAATGATTCTGGTGATAATCCCAAAAAATTTGCGAGATCCTGTGTTAATTTTTTGTGTGGTGCCAATAATAATCGACCTACTGCGGCAACATCTAGGCAGTGATAGACCAGAAGATGATAGTTTTCTTCGGAATAGGGATTTTTTTGGGCTTTGCCCCAATATCGTGTGAGGTAACTAAAGTTATTTATTAAATTAGGCATATTCTTACGTAGAAATAAAATTATAATCGAATCACATTAATGAATTGTTACTGTTCTTCTTTGTTTTCTATATATTGGCTAAATCGAAGTAAATAACCATCTGGATCTTGAACGAGGAATTCTCTCTGACAGATAGTAGTATCGCCTATGCAGTAATAATTATCTTCCAGTGGGCGATAAAGCTCTATTTTGTTAATTACAAGATTTGCCATAATTGACTTAACGTTATCGACTTCAATTTGCAAATTAATACCACGTCCTAACGGCTTATTGAGTTCTCCGGTATTCCAACCATTTTCATGAAATGCTTCCAACATTAATTGCGCCTCACCTAAGCCCAAATAAACAAAATCAGGTTCTTCTCGTCGGATTAATATTTCGAAACCTAATATTTTCTGATAGAAATCGAGTGAAGCAGAAAAATCGGTCACAATAAGTTCTGGTATCATGCGATTCCAGTAAGTTGTTTCTGTTGTGATGCTTGTGCTCAAGATGTTTTCCTATGTGATTATATTATTTTAAAATAGCGAACTACTTAAAAAATTAGTTAAATCTACTACGTCAACAACAGTTTTGGAGAATTTACCCTATTTTGTATTGTATCATCACTAACATTTTATTTTATATGGAATATTGATCACATTTAAAATCACATGAGAAGATAGTGATCAAAATTTCATCTCACTATGAATTAGATTTTGATGACAGTTTTTATGGTGAATTGTAATACTCCATGAGTATTTTTCTCTGATAGTGTTTTATCTCTATATATCAGTGTTTGCTCATTTTGTAGGTGCTGCATTTTTGTTTGCGTCAGTGCTTCTTTGTGCCATCTAATCAGAGTGCTTTTAGAGATTCTATCTGATTTGGCCAGAGAGGAAATACTGATGTTGTAGGGTGGTAGCATTTTTTTGCATGGTTCTTTTTTTTCAGGTGAATAGTGTTTCAAATTTTGTCCCCTATGAGAATTTTGGTCGCGTATTCAATCCGTTGTATGAAACTTTTCCCTACGAGGTGTTTATCTTTAGGCAAAATATTATAAGCGTTAAATTTATCTGTACACCAAAAAGCAATCTTGAATCGGGTCGTGACTCCAATGGTTAGATTGTCCTATAAAGAATAGTATTCCCGTTCGATGAAAGTCCCTATCACTTTATCGTGCATCTCCTCTGATTTGGAATA
>NZ_NKHQ01000080.1:0-170729 GCF_014467265.1 Xenorhabdus sp. TS4
CTCAAAAAATGAATAAAACACAAGCAAAGCAGCAGGAGAGGCGAGAATGGCGCAGGGATCGACACGTTCAAAGGTTGAGCAGTTCAGAAAAGCCTTTATTACTCATGCCCGACAGGCGGGCGGAAGTTTTGTGACAGTGGCTGATCGTGAGCGGATTGCCCGGTATTTCCTTGATTATTTAAAAAACAATGGCATCAAACTCCGGCAAATGGATAGCCTGAAGGTGAAATATATTGAGCGCTACATCGCTGAACGGAAAGCTCACCATATTAATCACCGGACATTGCAAAATGAAATGTCGGTGCTGCGGGCCATTTTAGCGCAGGCGGGAAAGCACAAGCTGGCTGATCCCGATAATGCCCGCCTGAGTAACCGGGCATTGGGTATCGCTGAGACGAGCCGCAAGGGAACGAAAACGGCGTTGACACCGGTCGCGTTCCGGGAAATTTTTCAGCAGGTGGAACAAAAAGACCGGCGCGTGGCAGCGGTAATGCAACTGGCTTATGTACTGGGGCTGCGCACCAAAGAAGCGATCGAAGCCTATAAATCGTTAGCGACCTGGAAAAAAGCGCTGGAAAACGGGCATACCTCTGTGCGGGTGGTGTTCGGCACCAAAGGCGGACGTCCAAGACAAACGGTCATATTGGATCGGGAAGCCCTGCAACACGCGATTGCTTATGCGGAACGCGAGCAGGCCGGGCGTAGCGGCAAATTGATTGATAAGCCCACTATCACCCAGGCCATAGATCGCTATCGGTATATTGTCAGAAGGGCAGGCCTGAGCGGCAAGAAAGCCCCACACAGTATGCGCTACCATTTTGCCCAGCAATCTGGTGAACATTATACCGCGCAGGGCTTCAGCGAGCAGGAAGCACAGGCCCTGGTCTCGATGGATTTGGGGCATGGCGATGGGCGTGGGCGCTATATCCGGCAGGTGTATTACCAGAATATTGAGGGTGAATAAGATCATCCCGTTTCTGACATTATTTTCAGTATCAGAAAATGAATTACCCATTGATCTTAATATGTTCATTGATTAGCGTAGCCAGACTTATCAATGATCCGGTCGCTTGTGAGGATCACCTTCGGGCAGCGACACCCACACTCCCGTAGCCTGCAAGAGAGTACACACTGTGTGGTACATCTGCCCACCTTTGGAAGCAGATATCATCTTTGTTGATGATGAAGGTTATTTAATCCACGCTGGCAACCCAGCCAGTCAACCCGGACGGGGAACATGCTTCCCGTCGGGCAAGGTGTTCTCCGTTATTTTAAAGGAGTCCACCATGCAACAAAACGAAACCAGGACAACGGTGCATGCTGTACCGGCGTCTGAATTGTCCCCTTTTGCGGACGTCTTTCCGCGAAGTAGCCCACTGGAATTGAGGCTGCTGGAACACTCGGTCATTAAAGCGGCGGTTACGCTGTGTGAGGATTACCGGTGTGATACCTGGCAGTGCCGGAAAGTGTCCGACAAAATTGCCTATGCCGTGCCGACCCGTGCTGACACGTATGGGGTCAAAATCGAGACCACTGACTTTAACAGCGAGGTGTCAGCAGATACGTTCGGGCTGATGGTCACCCTGACGGTACTGGGCTATCTGACGGCACTGGTAAAGCAGGATGAAATCGCTGAACGGTTGTGTGATTTGCGGGAATATGCGCTGCAACACCCCCAGGCCCCGTGTATCCGGGCGGCTTTAAGTTTAGCAGGGGCATGGCGATAATTTAATCTACCCTGGCACAATGCCAGTCACCCGACGGGGAATTCCTTTCCCATCGGGCAGGGTGTTCTCCGTCTTTTTTATTTACAGGAGAACATCATGCAAGAAGGTGACCTTATCATGCTGGACAGTCTCGCGCTGTCCGCGGCATTTCCCGGCAAAAAATCGCTGGAGCGGTTGTTTCTGGGATTTCTGATTGTCAATACTGCCTCAACGTTATGCCGGGATTACCCGTCTGAGCAATGGACAGGCCGACAGGTGTCTGAGTCGCTGGCCTATATGGTGCCGACATCCGCGAAAAACTATCCGGTGTACCTGTCGGACACGCAGTTAACGGTGACACTCTCAGCCGATGCCTTCGGGCTGGCGGTGACGTCAATCGTGCTTGCCCGTATCGCCGCGCTGAATGAGCTGAATGCGGATGCCTGTCGGTTTCGCGAATTGCAGGAATATGCGAAGCAACATCCGGAAAATGGCCTGATAGAGTCAGTCATGACATTGAGACTCCACGAGGACTTTATCAGCCCGTCATTAATCGAAAATCAAAATCATCATCATCATTGAGGTTATCGGCCTATGTCGCTGTTAACCCTGCTCTTTTCTTAAGCGCCTGACCAGGGAGCTGAAAACACCTTCCCGGCATCGGGCGGGTGTTTTCTTTATTTGACATTCAATCAAGGAAATACCGATGAACCCGATTTTTCTGCCCGTGCCGGCTGAAACCAACCCGGCCTTACGTGAAGATATTTTTACTGCCCAGGTCACCGGCCTGATGCAACCCCCACAAATGCCCCCGTCTCTGCGGGCGGAAACCCTGACGGTGTGCGAAGCTTTCTCGGTTATGGAAGTGGTGCAGCGGCTGAAGGTTATCCATTTACTGGGGGACTGGCCGGTGCCGGAGACTCCATCCGGTCAGGCGGCATGTGTGTTTTTTCCGCTGACCGTCATGATTTATGACGCCGGGGACAGAAAGGTGCTCGGTGGCCGGTTTTATGACGAAATTGTCTGGGCACAGCCGGTGACGCTGGCCTCAGAGCGCCTGTCACTGGCACAACGGCAACAGCAATTGTGTCAGTCGGCGGTATTTGAGCAGAGCTGGCAGAATATCCCGGCCGCTCGGGCATTGTGGCATGAGGCGCACTTACTGTCGCTGCATGGGGTTTCGCCCCGTTATCAACAGTGCCGTGAAGTGCAGGATATTCTCCGGCACAGCACGACAGTCAGTATTTAACGTGTGAGATATTACTATGGCACCTTTACGTTTAACCGTCTGGCAGGTGATTGCCGGCACGCTGCTGAAACGGCATTTTGGCCTGAACCTGAATGATACGGCCCTGTGTGATGCTGACACCGTGGCTGAACTGATGGCCAGTGGCGTCCAGCCCTTTGAAGCCATCAATGCGTTGGTGGATAAATACGATTTAACCCGGCTGAATGCGCAGGGTATCCAGAGCAGTACACCGTATCTGGGTATTCATGATGAACTGAGGGCGATTTTCGACAGCGGTATTACCGAAACGCTGCTCAGTCAGGACACAGGGTCACAGCCCAAATAACCTATTTTTCAATCACCCATCGGGGGAGCGGTGCCCTGATGGCGCGGTTCCTCCGGTTTATGCTGATTCATCCAATGAGGAACCTGACCATGGCAGAATGGTATACTAATCAACTGGACATCACCGGTAAGTCGGTGTGTATTGACGTAATGCAGCAATGGGTCTGCGGGGAAGAACCCCCCCGTTACCGCCAGGCGGTACAGCAAAGCCTGCGGCTGTTTCTGGCCGGCTGTGCGGGGATACTGAAACCGACTAAACCGCAAACCTATGCGCCTTACCCGGCACTGGTGTGCGGCACGGCGGCGCCGACGGCACAGAACCTGGCTTTTGAACAGTGGCTTAAGTTGTTGCAGGATAATGTGCCGTTAAACAGTGACAACATTAAACGGACCGATAACCTGTACCGCCAGTCCTGTCTCAGCCTGGTGCGCTGGGACAATGTACCGGCACCGGCGCGTGACATTATCACCCGTCTCCTGACCCGCCAGTATACCGACTGGTTTGGCATGGTGGGCTGGTCTGAAACTATCGATATCGGCGCGTGCTGGGATAAGCTGAACACTTACCCGGGATCGGCGCAGCCCTGCGATATGCTGATGATAATGCCGACCTGCCTTGCCACTGAGATTAACGGCAACAGTGGCTTGCTCAAAGGCATCGCGACTCCGGCGCAGTTTTACGACGCGCAATACGGTATGGAATGGCCGTTGGGTCACCATGTCCGCTGGGAGCGCCGGCATGTCAGCAGCCTGACCGTGCGCTTTGATTCCCCCTGGGCACCCCCTTCGGCCGAACTGATGGGCGAGCTGTCATCGGTGTTTGACTGTGAAATCCGCCACTGGTACAGCGAACCGTCAGGAAGCCTCAAAGGTTACGATTGCTATGACCAGGGCGAGCATGTGGACAGTGGCAACGGGCTGTCAGGACGGGAGAACCGGCCTGCGCTTTATCTGGTCAACGATGACAAACGGGCGGTGAACCTGCCCGTGCCGGCCATTGCCGTTGGGCAGTAACGCGTTATTTAACCCATCATTAATTTATTTTTTATCTTCACTTCAACCGAAAGGGGAAACATTTTCCCTTTTCGGGATGTGTTTTCCCGTTATTTTTTGCAAGGAAAACACGTGATGTCATCACAACTGAATCACCAAAAAGCATTTATCGCACTGTTTAACCAGACGGCACGTGACCACCGTCGTTATCAGGTTTTTCAGGATTTTTGCAATAGTGCAATGACCGCCATTCACAATAAATACCATTATTGTGAGGAGCTGGAGCAGTATTACCTGAAAACCATCAATAAGTACGAACGGGAGGATGTTGACCGGATTGTAGAACTTTTTTCCTGTACCGTGCTGGGGCTGGCGCAGGAACCCGGTGATTTTCTGGGCAGTGTGTTTATGGCGCTTGATTTAGGTAATAAAGAACTTAATCAGTTTCTTACCCCCTGGTGCGTGGCCAGAATGATGGCGGAGATGCAGTTGCAGGATGTCTCTGCACGCTTGCAGGAGAAACCCTTTATCACCCTGTACGAGCCGGCCTGTGGGGCGGGTTGTATGACGCTGGCCGCTGCCGACGTCTTGAGAGCGCAGGGGCATGATCCGTTATGCAGTCTGTGGGTATCAGCGATTGATATTGATCCGCTGGCCGCGGTGATGGCCTACATCCAGCTTGCCCTGACCGGCATTCCGGCCGCGGTCACCATTGGCAATGCCCTGCATGATGGCGGCAGTCAGCGAACCCGCTATACACCGGCACATTATCTGGGTAACTGGTCGAACCGTTTACGGGAGCATCAACAGCCACAGGCAGCCTGAATTTTTCTCAGTATCTATTCTATTGTTCTCATGCGCCTTTCGGGGCGCTTTCTTACTTTTGAGTAGTATTAATGCATTGATTTATAATTAGAATTAAAGTGACCCGGTAAATGAATCCATGGATGAATCGGGTCAGTTTAATTTTCATTTCCGCAAAAAGAGTTTCTCCTTGTTTCCGATTGTGATCCACCGACACTGAACCCAATTTGAACCGAAAGAGGAAAAACTATGTTTGAACGTTTTAAATCGCATTTTGCCCGCCAGTCTGCCACACCGCAAAAATCCCCCGAACAACAACCGGCCGCTATTCGTGACAGCCAGGGCTATTTCCGGCCGCAATCGGCTGACGAGTTACTGGCAACGCCCCTGCGCCGCCAGTGTCTTCAGCAATTATGGCAAAACAGTGCCTTGCCGGAAGGGCTGTATCAGCGTTTCTATCTTGCACCGGTGAAGCAATTACTGGGCAGTGTCCAGCAAGTACCCGCTACGTCGGAAGGTGACTGGTCAGGGGCAGGGGGATTTGCCGACCTGACGCTGCAATTTACCACCTGTGCCGTGCGGCTGGCGAAAGGGCATCTGTTACCACCGGGGGCGGCACCCGAAACGCAGGCGGCACAGAGCCTGTTGTGGCAGGCGGTGGTGTTCTGGGCGGCGTTGTTTTACCACCTGCCGTTATTGCGGCAGCTCGAAGGAGAACTGGAAGACGGGCATGTCTGGCAACCGGGCATGGGTATCCCCGATAAACCGTTTCGTTTCCGTTTTCGCGCACCGGAGAACATACCGTCGGTTCCGCAGGAAGTGTTGCTGGCTGCCTGTTTGTTACCAGAAAAAGCCATGATGTGGCTGGTGAGTGTACCGGCAGTCTGGCATTGTCTGATGCAGCATCTCAATGGGTGTCCCTCCACTGTTCCGCTGATAGATACATTGCTTCAGGACGCTGCCGGGCAGGTTCATTCCCCTTTGCGGGGAAAACAGGGAGTTTCTCCATCTCCGGCGAAGGAGGCGGTGTGCTCTTCCGAATATAATCCGGTACCGGAAACGATACCCACGCCGCCTGTCAGTGAAATCACAACCCCGCCGCTATCCGTGTCTGATGATACCCTGACATTATTATCCTTATTTCAGTCACCTGATGGATCTTCGCCGCAAAATCAGGGAAAAAGTCACCCCCCCGCCTCAAAACTGACCAAACGGTCAAAACGGGAGAAAGAAAGTATTGCCCCTGACAGTCACCAGCGTTCATCATTTAAAGATAAATAATTCAAACAGTTATTTTTATTTTATTGCCGCGAATTGTTTTTGGACAGGAAACGGCAGGATGAGCCGAGGAAAAAATAATATGTTGCACACAGCAGAAGCCCACAGTTGGGAAGCGCTATTAGAAGAGTACTTTTTTTCACATATCCTGCGACCGGATACCGCATGGAGTTATCGTAAGGTCACACGGGGTTTTATCCGGTTTATGGGGGAAGCGGCATCACCGGCGCAGATCACTCATCGGGATGTGTTGCGGTGGCGGCGCCATCTTCTGGTGGAAAAAAAGCAGTCGAGCCATACCTGGAACAATAAGGTAGCCCACCTGCGGGCGATTTTTAATTTCGGTATGGCGCAAAAATTGCTGCCCCACACCGAAAACCCGTTTAACCACGCCGTGGTTAAAAAAGAGAAGAAAAAGAAGAAGATTTTGAGTCAGCCGCAGATAACCCGTATTAACCTGTTGATGGGGAAGTTTGCGGAAGAAGAAAGAACCGACGTGATGCCACGGGGAGGGCGGTGTGCGCTGTACCCAACCTGGTATTGGTCAACCGTGCTGGCGACATTGCGCTTTACGGGAATGCGCCAGAACCAGTTACTGCACCTGCGGCTGCGGGATATTAACCTGGAAAGCAATTATATTGAACTGGGGCTGGAAGGCAGTAAAAACCACAGTGAATGGGAGATACCGATTATTCCGCAACTCAAACCCTGGCTGGCACAACTCGTGGCAAGGGCGATGGCTGCCGGTGCTGAAGGCCACGATCCAATTTTCGATCTCAGCCGGTTAAGTGTGCCGCACCCCAGCCGGCTTTCCCGTTACCAATATGATATCAATCGGGAAAAACAACAGCTCCGTTCTTTCTTTCGTCGGCTGTCCAGGGAGTGTGATTTTGCCGTCTCGCCTCACCGTTTTCGCCATACCGTGGCCACGACGCTGATGAAAGCGCCGGATCGGAACCTGCCGTTGGTGAAAAGATTACTGGGGCATCGTAATGTCGCGACCACGATGGAGTACATTGATCTCGATATGGAAGTGACGGGGAAAACACTGGAGCGGGAGCTGGGATTGTACACCGATCGTTCTGATGAGCCTGCCGGTGAGAAGGAATAAAGCGGATTAAAAAAATCAGGGCAGATCGCAGGATGGATTAAGGAGGAGATAGCGTGAGCTGCCCTGCATCAACAGTGATGGGATGGAAAAAAGCGTTCATGCTGATCCGGTATCCCGTCGTGAAGTTTTCACCTGACTTGACATCAGAATCAATTACTGAAATCATTACCTTAAACAAGAAAAGGGCAACTGATAAAACAGCCACCCTGTTATCTTGTCTTAAATGTTCTTATCGACTAAACAGTACAAATTGAACTGATTAGGCTTTAACATTTAATTAACGATTGATTCTTTTTCGCGCTTTTGTCAGGGAATTTAACAATCTACGACAAACCCGCATGGAAACTTGGTGCCCGGAGGCGGAATCGAACCACCGACACGGGGATTTTCAATCCCCTGCTCTACCGACTGAGCTATCCGGGCTAACGGGGCGCATTAAACCGTATTCAGCCCAATCCGTCAAACACTTTCTGCGAAAAAACCATAAAAATTGATTGATTGCTTTATTTTTATACCGCCTCAGTGTGGTTATTCAGCTAATGCCGTTTTTTATTAACTTAACGCCCCATTTTTTCGGCATTTTGCGATGGTTAGAATATCTTGAGCCAGAATTTTCGCAGTGATCACATCTTCAAGGTCTCTTTTCACCAATAGCTTACTGAGACACCCCTCAAGAATAAGTTCCATCTGTTGGGCGACTTGCTTACTGTCGTCAATATCAAGTTGTTGTAATAATTCTTCCGTGTAATGGAAAGAGTTTTGTTTTTGTAATTCTGCTAATTGGTGGATTGGATGGTCAACATCAGGAAAAGCGTTGCAAGCAGCAATAAACAGGCAACCTGGATAATGCTGTTCCTGTACTTTTTCCTTAAGAGCGTCGTAGCGTGCCAGTAATTTTTGCTCAGGGCTTAAGGCTTCATTTAACAGGGTTTGACGCTGCCAGATTTCAATTTGCTGGCTGTGATGGCGCAGGCAGTCGTAGAGTAAGGCTTCACGATCAGGCCAAAAATGTTTTATATGGCTGATATCAATATCGATAGGGTTTAAAAGTGTCTCGAGTGTCGCTGACAGGCCATGTTGCTCCAATAAGTTCAGGACATGACTAAGTACATATTCACGTTGCACGGTGGCTCTCCTTCCAGATTATTTTTGTTGTAGATGTTGTAATTGCTGTACATGCTGGTTAAAACGCTGAGCGTCCATGAATCCATTGACCCTCTCATCGGTTAGCTCTTTTCCCTTATCGAAAAATAAGATAGTGGGAAGTCCCAGCACTTGCAGTTTTTGCAACAATTCTTTTTGTTTTGGGGCGTTATCTGTGACATCTGCCTGTAACAAGAGAAATTGGCTTAATTGTGCCTGTACTTGTGGATCACTGAAAGTATATTTTTCAAACTCCTTGCAGGCTATACACCAGTCAGCATAGAGGTCCAACATAATCGGTCGATGATGATTTTCAGCCAGAATTTGACTCAACTCTTGCCAATCAGAGACTTGTTGAAATTTTAAAGTGGCTTTTTGCTGCTCTGCCGCAGGGCTTCCCCATACCCAATCTTGCAAAGGACGTGAAGCGATAAGCGCCAAAGCCAGCAAGATGATTTGTAAAGTTCGTACCCAGCCGTTTTTGCTGTTTAAGGTTAATGCGAATGCCCAACCAAGGAAAGAAAATGCCAATAGGCTCCATAATCTTATGCCCCATGTGTCACCAAGTACGCGTTCCAGTAGGAAGACTGGCAGGGCCAATATAATGAATCCGAAAGCTTCCTTGACGTATTGCATCCACGGGCCGCTGCGTGGCAGGAGTTTGTGACCAAATAGTGTGACGGCGATAAGCGGTAAGCCCATTCCCAAGGCGTAGAGGTATAAGGTTAAGCCACCGACCAATGTATTACCGCTTTGGGCGATATAAAGCAAAATAGCACTGAGTGGTGCGGTAGTGCAGGGAGAGGCGATTAATCCGGCTAAAGCTCCCATCACAAATACGCCAATGTAAGAGCCGCTTTGCTGTTGGTTGCTCCAATCCACGAGGCGAGTTTGGAGTGAAGAAGGAAGTTGTAATGTATATAGCTCAAACATTGATAAGGCGAGCAAAATAAACAGCACTGACAGCCCTACGAGAATGTAAGGATTTTGCAGGGCCGCCTGAAATTGCAAGCCAGCCGCCGCGACGACTAAACCAAGTATTGTATAAGTGAGCGCCATTCCCTGAACGTAACTCATGGCAAGCCAAAAGATCCGTTTTAGGCTTTCAGGACGTTTTTGGCCCAAAATAATACTGGAAATCAGCGGATACATGGGCAGTATGCAGGGAGTAAAAGCAATACCAATGCCAATTAATAACGCCCAGAGTGGCGAAAATGGCACATCATGGGACTCGGATGGTATATCTTCCTGTTGCAGAGGTGCTTGTAAGGAGCTGTCTTCTTTATTTGTCGCTATGTTAGTTGGTGTCGCGGTTTCATTGCCTGATAGGGTGGAGGCAGCCACGGCTTGCAATGGTACGTTTAGGGTCTCAGGCGGATAACAATAACCCGCTTCTGCACATCCTTGATATGTGACCTGGAGAGAGCCGTCGTTGGTGGCAGACAGAATGGGAATATCAATCTGTGCCGATTGAAAATAGACTTCTGTTTTGCCAAAAAACTCATCTTCATGATCTACACCTTTAGCGTATGTAATTTTACCCAATGATGTTTCTTGATTAGGAATGATGTTGAATTGTTTTCGATAAAGGTAATAACCGGGTTTAATATCCCAGTTCAACGTGAGTTTATTTCCTTGTTGCTGAAAATCAAACATGAATGCCTGATCAGCAGGAAGGTAGAGACTTTTCCCCGGTTGCTCAAACAGTGCGTTAGCTTTGTCAGGAGACAGAGCGATACCACTGAACAATAGAAACAACATCAGAATACGTTTCATCATAAGATAATCTTTAGCCTGCCTGTATCGTAAGTTTGATTTGGGAAATTTATTAGAATCTGCACTATAACTGATGATGCTCATAGCAGAAAGTCACTTGTTCAATATTAAGACAATACTGGATTTTTGACAGGAAAAGATAGGCAAGGAAGGAAGTTTCAGGGGCTGGCAGGCCCCTGAAATAACGATGTCAAACAATCGAAATTGTAAAGTTACAAGATAATACCGCCAAACAGGAAACCGAATGTGACCGCCAATACAACGGCAAGGGTTCCCGGAATAAAGAATGGATGATTGAAGACAAAACGCCCGATACGAGTGGTTCCGGTATCATCCATCTGTACGGCGGCAACCAATGTTGGATAAGTTGGCAGAATAAACAGACCCGACACCGCCGAGAACGAAGCAATTGCTGTTAATGGAGTGACATTCAGTGCCAGAGCCATTGGCATCAACGCCTTAGCCGTTGCTGCTTGTGAATAGAGCAAGGCTGAACAGAAGAAGAAAATGATTGCCAGCAGCCACGGTTGGGCATGAATCAAACTGCCCGCAGTTTCTTTGATCCAATCGAGATTGGCCTGTACAAAAGTATCCCCCAGCCATGCAACCCCTAAGATACAGATACATGCGCTCATGCCTGCTTTGAAAGTGCTTGAGTTCAGGATGGCATCGGTATCGACGGAGCAAATAATGGTGGTGAGAGTAGCGATACTGAGCATGATGATCAAAATCGCATTTGTGGTGTTCATCAGGGGTTTTTCAACCAGACCGACACTTGGGCTATTGATAATCGCATAAATAACAACACTCACGACACCTAGCAGGAACAACAGAACAGAGCATTTTGCTTTGGGTTTGATTTGAATCTGGCTGGCACCACGCATTTCTATCAAGCCATCTTCAAGGCGTTTTTGGTAAACAGGATCATTCGACAGTTTGGCATCAAAAAGCCATGAAATAATGAATGACATGAGGATGATGGCACAAAATGTTGAAGGCAGTAATACCATTAACAGGTGGATATAGCTGATGCCTTGCCCTTCCATAATCGATGCCATATAAACCACCGCCGCAGAAATAGGCGAAGCAGTGATCCCTATCTGGGCAGCAACAACAGCAGTAGAGAGTGGACGGCATGGTTTTATGCCCTGCTCTTTGGCAACCTCTGTAATAACAGGCAATGTTGCCAGTGAGATATTCCCCGTACCTGCAAATAGCGTCAGAAAATAAGTGACGATCGGTGCAAGGATTGTGATGTATTTGGGATTCTTACGCAGTAATTTTTCAGTTTGCTGAACGAGATAATCTAATCCCCCAGCCACTTGCATGGCTGATATCGCAGCAATGACGGCCATGATAATTGAAATAACATCAAATGGAATACTCCCTGGTTTAACACCGATGGCGGCGAGGATGAGAACACCAAGCCCACCAGCAAAGCCAATACCAATTCCCCCTAGTCGTGCTCCCAAAAAAATGGCCAGCAGAACGATAGCTAATTCTACGGCTAACATGTTAAATACTCCTTCATTTATTTAGTATTATGAAAATCTATGGTTAATAGTTTGTGTTTGCGGAAAATTAAAAAGGCACGCTTCCGGTTGGAATAGCGTGCCTTAATAATTAAGACGAACTTGTTATTATAATCATTAATTAGTCATCAAAACGTTTTGCTTTATAAGTTGGATGTTTTAGGTTCTCAACGGAGAAAATATCATCTAATTCAGTTTCGGTCAGTAAACCACGCTCAAGCACGACTTCACGGACGCTTTTGCCCGTTTCAGCACAGATCTTGCCCACGATATCACCATTGTGGTGACCAATAAATGGGTTCAGATAAGTCACGATCCCGATGGAGTTGAATACGAAACTTTCACAGACTTCTTTATTGGCAGTAATACCGTTGATACATTTTTCAACCAAATTACGGCATGCATTGCTCAGGATAGATATAGATTCAAACATAGCCTGACCAATCGCAGGTTCCATTACGTTAAGCTGTAACTGACCGGCTTCTGCTGCCATCGTGACACAAGTATCGTTACCGATGACTTTGAAGCAAACCTGGTTAACAACTTCTGGCACAACGGGATTAACTTTCGCTGGCATGATGGAGGAACCTGCCTGCAATTCTGGTAGGTTGATTTCATTCAGGCCAGCACGAGGGCCGGAAGAGAGTAGACGCAAGTCATTACAAATCTTGGACATCTTAACCGCCAGACGCTTCAACGCGCTGTGAACCATAACGTAAGCTCCACAGTCAGAGGTAGCTTCTATCAAATCTTCCGCTGGTTGGCAAGGTAATCCTGTGACTTCGGCCAATTTTTCAACTACCAGTTTTTGGTAACCTGGTGCAGTATTCAGGCCAGTACCGATAGCAGTCGCGCCAAGGTTCACTTCCAGCAGCAGCTCTGCCGTGCGAGTGATGTTTTTGATCTCTTCTTTCAACAGCACGGAAAAAGCACGGAATTCTTGACCCAGTGTCATTGGGACCGCATCTTGTAGTTGGGTACGGCCCATTTTCAGGATGTCGTCGAATTCAACACTTTTTTTGTCGAAGCCCTCTTTCAGCAATTCGATGGAATCAATTAAGTGCATCAAGGAGTTATAAACAGCAATACGGAAGCCTGTAGGGTAAGCGTCATTGGTTGATTGGCTTCTGTTCAGGTGATCATTTGGATTCAGGTACTCATATTCGCCTTTTTGATGTCCCATCAACTCCAGGCCGATATTTGCCAACACCTCATTAGTGTTCATGTTCAGTGAGGTACCGGCCCCCCCCTGAAAGACATCAACAGGGAATTGATCCATACATTTGCTTTTAATGAGAACTTCATCACAGGCTTTGACAATGATATCTGCCACTTTTCCAGGAATAGTATGGAGTTCTTTGTTTGCCAGTGCCGCGGCTTTTTTCACCATCACCATGCCACGGATGAATTCAGGCACATTGTTGATGGTACGGTCACTGATATAAAAGTTTTCAATCGCACGCAGAGTGTGAATACCGTAGTAGGCTTCAGCAGGAACTTCTCGTTTACCTAACAGGTCTTCTTCGATACGAATGTTGTTTGACATGAGAACCTTCTTAAAATTGGATACGTTTTTTGACTGTTCTATTACGTGTTTGTTGAAAAATAATGTTGCCGATAACAATTTCCCTGATATTAGACACTTATCATGAAATTGCTGGCGCGATCATATGTGGATTTGTAAGAAATGCCTTGAACCTGGATCACTTTATAGTGCTATTTTATTAATGGAATACCATATGTGTGACTGAGGTCACGATTACGGAGAGAAAAAGTTAAGAGTTCGAAGTATTGAAAATGATCACGATTATCCCCACATGTGTTATCTAACACCATATTATGTGATCTAATCCTCAATAATAATGAAAGGAGAACCACGTGCGTTGGCTCCCGCTTATCCTTATATGCCTTCTGGTTTACATCGAGTCTGTCCTGTTTGTTCGGATTGCCTCTGAAGTTGGGGTCTTGTTGACTCTGTTATTGGTTATTCTTACGTCTTGTCTTGGTGTATCCCTTGTGCGTAATCAAGGCATCAAGAATTTTATCTCTATGCAGCAAAAACTTACAGTCGGTGAGAGTCCTGCGGAAGAGGCGGTAAAAAGTGTTTCTTTGGTCATGGCTGGATTTTTGCTGATATTGCCTGGTTTTTTCACCGATTTTCTCGGATTACTGTTGTTATTGTCTCCCGTACAGAAACTGCTGACAGCGAAGTTATTGCCTCATATTAAGTTTTACCGCCCGAATACTTTTTATGGTTCCGGTAATAACGGTAATCATAATGGCGGTTATGGTCAGAGCGGGCAGACTTTTGAGGGCGAATATGAGCGCAGGCAAGATGGCGCTTCCCGTATATCGGATGACCAAAAATCCGCAGAGCAAAAGCATTATGGTGAGTCTGGCAGTGAGTGCAATAAAAAATGATTGCCGCTGTGTTGGCTGAGATTTCAGTGAGTAAGAAAAAAGTAAAATATTTTTGTTACTCACCCTTGAAGTCATGATCTCAAGCCCCAATTTGTAGCTTCATGATACCGGTTCTTACTGGTTATGCTGGGTTCTGGTATCAATCCTCTTACCTGATATGGACTTTATTTATAGGAGATCTATCAATGAAAATTCGTCCATTACATGACCGCGTTATCATTAAGCGTACAGAAGTTGAATCAAAATCCGCTGGCGGTATTGTTTTGACGGGCTCTGCTGCGGGCAAATCTACCCGTGGAAAAGTTTTGGCAGTCGGCAATGGTCGCATCCTCGAAAATGGGGAAGTGAAGGCGCTGGACGTAAAAGTGGGTGATACCGTTATTTTTAATGAAGGTTACGGCGTTAAAACAGAAAAGATCGATAATGAAGAAGTATTGATCATGTCTGAAAGCGACATTCTGGCAATTGTTGAAGCGTAATTGAGAATCTTATTTACGCTTAGATCTTCTTAATTGAACGAATTTAAAGGAAAGACACAATGGCAGCTAAAGACGTAAAATTTGGTAATGATGCTCGCAGCAAAATGCTACGCGGTGTGAATGTACTGGCTGATGCAGTTAAAGTGACCTTGGGTCCTAAAGGCCGTAATGTAGTTTTGGATAAATCTTTCGGTGCACCTGTCATCACTAAAGACGGTGTATCTGTAGCACGTGAAATCGAATTGGAAGACAAATTCGAGAACATGGGTGCTCAGATGGTTAAAGAAGTCGCTTCTAAAGCTAATGATGCGGCCGGTGATGGTACCACCACAGCAACCGTATTGGCTCAAGCTATCGTCACCGAAGGTCTGAAAGCTGTTGCTGCTGGCATGAACCCAATGGATTTGAAACGCGGTATCGATAAAGCAGTTATTTCCGCTGTTAATGAGCTGAAAAAACTGTCCGTACCTTGCTCTGATTCCACTGCTATTGCACAGGTTGGTACTATCTCTGCAAACTCCGACGAAACCGTAGGTAAACTGATCGCAGAAGCGATGGACAAAGTCGGTAAAGAAGGTGTAATCACCGTTGAAGAAGGTACTGGCCTGGAAGATGAGCTGGATGTTGTTGAAGGTATGCAGTTCGACCGTGGTTACCTGTCTCCTTATTTCATCAACAAACCAGAATCGGGTTCTGTTGAACTGGAAAACCCATACATCCTGCTGGTTGATAAGAAAATTTCCAACATCCGTGAACTACTGCCAGTTCTGGAAGGCGTCGCTAAGGCAAGCAAGCCTTTGATGATTATCGCTGAAGATGTTGAAGGCGAAGCATTGGCAACTCTGGTTGTTAACAACATGCGTGGTATCGTGAAAGTTGCTGCGGTTAAAGCACCTGGCTTCGGTGATCGCCGTAAAGCAATGTTGCAAGATATCGCTACCCTGACCAACGGTACTGTTATCTCTGAAGAGATTGGTCTGGAGCTGGAAAAAGCGACTCTGGAAGATCTGGGCCAAGCAAAACGTGTTGTTATCAACAAAGACACTACAACTATCATTGATGGTGTAGGTGAAGAAAGCGCAATTGCTGCACGTGTTACTCAGATCCGTCAGCAAATCGAAGAATCTACTTCTGATTATGACCGTGAAAAACTGCAAGAGCGTGTTGCTAAACTGGCAGGCGGTGTTGCTGTAATCAAAGTAGGTGCAGCAACTGAAGTTGAAATGAAAGAAAAACGCGCTCGCGTTGATGATGCATTGCACGCAACTCGTGCGGCTGTAGAAGAAGGTGTTGTTGCTGGTGGCGGTGTTGCTCTGGTTCGTGTTGCCAGCGCGATCACTGACCTGACTGGTGACAACGAAGATCAGAACGTCGGTATTCGCGTTGCACTGCGTGCAATGGAAGCACCAATGCGTCAGATCGTAGAAAACGCAGGTGAAGAACCTTCTGTTGTTGTAAACAACGTGAAAGCAGGTAAGGACAACTACGGTTATAACGCTGCAACTGAACAGTACGGCGATATGATCGAAATGGGTATTTTGGATCCAACTAAAGTAACCCGTTCTGCACTGCAATTCGCAGCTTCTATCGCTGGTTTGATGATCACTACCGAAGCAATGGTGACTGAACTACCTAAAGATGACAAAGCTGACTTAGGTGCTGCTGGTGGCATGGGCGGCATGGGTGGAATGGGCGGCATGATGTAGTGCTGTTCATCCTGATGATGGCATTGCCCATCCGTTAGGATAAGCCTTTAAAGGCGAGCAGGGAAAACTTGCTCGCCTTTTTATTGTTCCTATAACTAATGAGGGAAGTTATGCGAATTAAAATTTTGTTTGGTGCGTCAGTATTACTGTTGGCAGGGTGCACCACAACTCATCAATTAACCTCCGCTGGTGCTAATGTGCGTTTTGCGGATACCCAACCAGGAAGTGAATGCCAGCGGCTAGGTGAAGTGACTGGTACTCAAAGCAACTGGCTCAATGGCGTTAGTAATGAGAGCAGTTCTATGCGCAGTGCAGCCAATGACTTACGTAATAAAGCGGCTGAAATGGGCGGTAATGTTATTTATGGGATAAATAGTCCATCAGAGGGATTACTGGCAAGTTTTGTCCCCCTCGATAGCAAAATGGTTGGCCAGGTCTATAAGTGCCCTTAGGTATTAATAGATGGGGCTAGTGAGAAAGTGGTTTGGGCAATGCCAAGAAAGAATGTTTCGAAACAGCAAGATTTGCGTATACATTCAGTTTCTGTGCGCTGCCCATTTAGAAGAACTCAATAATGATGGAATTAACCTAATCAGTTATCGATTGGCATAGGAACTATCACTAGTTTTGTGCTAGCCCTAAATCCAGCGGGGTTTTGCTTGGTTCTCCACCAATTTCCCTGGTCAGACTCGGAACCAGATAACCGGATACTTTAGTCAATAATTCTCGCATGATAGTTTTTGCCTCGTCATCGTCCACGAGAAAATGTGCGGCACCTTGAACTTTATCCAGCACGTGAATGTAGTAAGGTAATATGCCTGCGTCAAAGAGTGCATTACTTAAATCAGCCAAAGTATCTGTATTATTATTGACATCACGTAACATCACACTTTGATTCAGCAGTGTCACTCCAGCTTGTTTTAGTCGCATCATACTTGTGCGGAACGCATCATCAATTTCATTTGCATGGTTGATATGGGTCACCATGATCACCTGCAAACGAGTTTGTTCTAAACGATTACACAGTGAAAGCGTGATTCGATCAGGGATCACAACCGGCAAACGCGTATGGATACGTAATCGCTTAATGTGTGGAATTGACTCAAGGCGGCTGATTAACCAATCCAGTTCATGATCCTTAGCCATTAGCGGATCACCACCAGAGAAGATAATCTCGTCAAGTTCAGGGTGTTGTTCAATATAATCCAGAGCAAGCAGCCAATTGTTTTTATTGCCTTTATTGTCTCCGTAAGGGAAATGACGACGAAAACAATAGCGACAATTAACCGCGCAGCCCCCTTTGACCAATAGCAAGGCTCGATTGTGATATTTATGCAATAGACCTGGAACAACACTGCGTTGTTCATCCAACGGATCGGTGGAGAAACCAGGGGATATTGTAAACTCTTCCCGTAAGGTCAGGACTTGTAATAGAAGAGGATCACGGGGATCGCCCTTTTTCATCCGTGTTACAAATGCTCTTGGCACACGCAGAGGAAATAAGCGCTTTGCTTCATTGCCTTCTTGCAGCTTCGTGTGTGTATTTAAGGATAATAGTTGCAACAACTCATTGGGATCAGTAATAACATCCGCGAGTTGTTGTAGCCAGACTTCTCTGACGGGGTGAATATGGTTTATAATGTGTGCCATTTTTTGGCTAAGCCATTTTGTTAAAAATTAGAGGATCTCCATGGCTACTTATAGTACCAATGAATTCCGTTCAGGTCTTAAAATCATGTTAGATGGCGAGCCGTGCGCTATTCTTGACAGTGAATTTGTTAAACCAGGTAAAGGACAGGCATTCGCCCGTGTTCGTATTCGTAAACTGATCTCTGGTAAACTGCTAGAAAAAACTTTTAAATCAACAGATTCTGTTGAAAGTGCAGATGTCATGGATGTCAACCTGACTTATTTGTACAACGACGGTGAATTCTGGCATTTCATGAACAACGAAACTTTCGAGCAGTTGGCTGCGGATGAGAAAGCCGTTGGTGACAATGCAAAATGGCTGATCGATCAGGCAGAATGTATTCTGACTCTGTGGGATGGCCGTCCTATCGCTGTAACTCCACCAAACTTTGTTGAACTGGAAATCGTTGATACTGATCCAGGTCTGAAAGGTGATACTGCGGGTACTGGCGGTAAACCTGCAACCTTGAGCACCGGTGCTGTCGTTAAAGTCCCTCTGTTTGTACAGATTGGCGAAGTGATCAAAGTTGACACTCGTTCTGGCGAATACGTTTCTCGCGTGAAATAATCGCGTTTGCTATTCTAAAAAAACCGCAGCCTCTTCGTCCAGAGGCTGTGTTTTTTTTGTTATAACTCCTTGGTTATTATCATTGCAAGCTATCAGATCGGATAGCTATAATCCAATTTCATTTCTTATCGTTATCCTGGACGACCTGGATCAACGTCATTTCATCGGGGACGGCCCCACTTGTCTCATATAAAGGGCAAAATATGTCTTGGTTGATCCTTCTTATTGCTGGTTTATTAGAAGTAGTGTGGGCGGTAGGCCTAAAATATACCCACGGTTTTTCACGCTTGGTGCCGAGTTTAATTACGATCAGCGCGATGGTGGTCAGTATGGGGTTACTGGCCTATGCCATGAAAAATCTACCGGCAGGAACTGCCTATGCAGTGTGGACAGGTATTGGCGCGGTAGGTACGGCGATTTTCGGCATCATGGTGCTAGGGGAATCTGCAAATTTCACTCGGATATTGAGCCTTGGCCTGATTGTGATTGGCATTATTGGCTTAAAGTTGGCGAGCTGATTACTTATAAATAAACCCAGCGTAGTGCTGGGCTTATGATTATTTCTTTTCATAACGCGAAGGCCATATTTCTTCTGGCGTGCGTCCCAGCGCTGTTGCAATAAGACGCTCGCCTTTTGGCCAGTGTCGTTGCAATGCATTGGCAAGAGTTGATGACGCCAGTCCTGCTGCTCGCGATACTTCTGACAGTGTTGTCCCGCGTTTTTTCAATTCAGCGATGATGTCAGCAGAATGCCAGTCTTTTTTTTCCATCCTTAAGCTCTCCAGTTATCAATCATCTTTTCAATTAAAAAGTGAGTGAGTATTCAGTAGACTATAAGTCACACATCATAGCATAACTCTAGCTGAAACGTGACTCATAGTCCGTGGTCGGATAAGTAACATGAATCGATACTTATCGGATGAAAAAATCGAACAACATCAGATCCCTTTTTGGTCAAAGAATTAGGTATCTCAGGAGAGAGGCTGGGATGTCACAGGAGGCTTTTGCCGATAAGTGTGGACTGGATCGCACTTATGTCAGTGGTATTGAACGTGGTGTCAGGAACCCTACCTTGGAAATTATTAATGTGATAGCAAATGGATTACAGATTGAACTCAGTGAATTGTTCGATTTTGGGACAATACACCCTCCCCATTAAAACCAATGATCAAGATAAAATACAGATCGTTAGAAATATAAATTTCAGCAACTAATCCCCTATATTTTCATCTTCTTTACTTTCAATTGCAAAGTTGCAGCCAATAAAGCTGCGACTTGAAAGAATCGTGTTTCCTTGTCGTTTGGCCTTAGTACCAAACTGAGAGATATATTCTATTTTTGAATATGATATTTATTTTTGTCATATTATAAGCAATGCTTGCTGAAACTTGGTAAGAAAATGATCTTTGATTAGATATCAGCTGGGAACAAAATGATGTTAGTGATCCCTGAACTTGCGATTGGGGCGATTGTTGGTTTGATTATCAGTACTACCGGTGTTGGTGGTGGAGTGATAGTTTTGCCGATCCTGACCTATTTTTTTGGATTAGATGCACTAGCTTCTGTCGCGACGGCTAATTTTCTTTCAATGTTGATGAAAATATCATCTTCTTATATACACTTTCGCATGGGAAATATTCCCTTACGCCAATCTTTGATTATTCTGCTGATTATGATACCCGGTACGGTATTCGCCAGTTATGGCGTCACTATGCTGAGTCATTTAAGCCATAATCGAGTACAATTTGAATGGGGAATTAATTTACTGGTTTTATTGGCTATCTTGTTTTCCCTTTATCTTTTTTACTGCCGAATACGTCAGCCACAGTTACACATGAACCAAACGCAACCACAATTACAATCTGAGTTGATTAAGCCTTTTTTGCTGCCTGGTACGGGGGCTGGGTTGGTGCTTGGGGCGACAGGAGTTGGTGGTGGCATAGTGGTATTGCCACTATTATTACGCTATGGGCAAATGAGTATTAAACAAGCGGTTGGTGTTTCCCTTTTTATCACGATGATGTTATCCGGCTCATCTGCTTTTGCTTATGCCTATGGAGGGCATACGGATTGGAAACTGGCGTTGGTACTGTTTATTGGTTCTTTGCTGGCTATCCCTTTTGCCAGGTATTTGATAAAGCATTTGTCTGACAAAGCACTACAATATGCCACATTATTCCTGATCTTATGTAGTGCTGTGTTGATGGGTATCCGGTTAGTTTGATAGAAATTCTTTGACTATTGAGGCAGAGAGATAACCTCAATAGTCAAAGAATAAATTAATAATATCAGTAAGTTGTTTCACCAATGTTTTTCAGAGCATCAATCACTAATTGCCAGAATTTGGCATGATCCAATTTGACAGCAACTTGCGTATGGCAATCTTCAGGTGGTGGAAAACGGAAATCTGCAACTGTCATTCCTGTTGTTAAAGTTCCCATCAGTTCAATATTAACGGGGACTTTTTGGGTCGTCATAACATCAGGATTGATCACATAGGCTACAGCACAGGGATCATGCACAGGAGGATAGCCAAATCCTTGATGTTCACGATACCTGTCACCATAAAATTTCAGTGCATCCAAAACGAACTGGGCGGAACGTGTTTTAATCTGGGCAATTGCTTCGATAATTTCAGGTGTTGCTTGCGCTTGGTGAGTGAGATCTAAACCAACCATCGTCAGCGGCCATTTTTCATTAAAAACAATGTGAGCGGCTTCTGGATCGATCACGATATTGAATTCTGCAACTGCACTTCTGTTTCCTTTATGATAACCACCTCCCATTAATACAACTTCTTTTACACGCTCAACAAGTTGCGGTGCTTTGCGTGCAGCCATAGCGATATTCGTCAAACCCGCAGTTGGCACCAAAGTCACACTTTTGGGCGGATTTTCCATAATCACATCAATAATGAGATCAACTGCGTGGCGCGCATCTAGTTTCATGTTAGGTTCAGGAAGAATAGGGCCATCCAGACCCGTTTCCCCATGAATGTCTGGAGCTGTATTGATCTCCCGAACAAGTGGACGGTGGCAACCTGCTGCGAAAGGAACGTTATGAATATTAGCGATGCGTGCAACGCAAAGAGCATTGCGGGTGACTTTATTCAGGGTTTGATTACCAACAACTGTCGTTACAGCCAATAATTCAATATTGGGGTTCCCGTGGGCAAGCAGGAGAGCAATGGCATCATCATGCCCGGGATCGCAGTCAAGGATAATTTTCTTGGGTAGCATACTTATTCCTTTCCAGTAATTATGAACTTAATTTCTCAAGTTGCTGTTTTGTCGGCTACAACTCGAAACCTATTAAGTACATATGTAAATATTTATGTTCAGGATAATTTACTAACAGAAAAAATTCCTTCCAACTCCATCACAAAATGAAAATGTAAAAATTACAATTTGTTAATAAACATTTTAATAATTGTGATTTGATTAACATGAAAACAACAAATGGTTTGAGCATTTCAAGTACATATGATTCATATATATATCAGACATGAAATGCATGGATGTCTGTTTTTATTAATTTATTAACTTATTAATATTTTGTTCTTTATTGTTTTGTTAATACACATGAACAACTAATGTTCAAAAAATGTGATAAGCACCCCTGATAAAAGGAGTAGCAAGGCAACACCATCAGGGGATAAGCAGATGCTCATGGGGTATAACATGAATAATAAACTTGATTCATTAACATATTATACGACGACGAAAAAATATGATCTTCGTTTTCCAATGCTGACAGAAGATTTGGATGTTGATGTAGTTATCATTGGCGGAGGCTTTTCCGGTATCAATACGGCATTAGAGCTGGCAGAAAAAGGCATCACCAATATTGCTATTTTGGAAGGCCGAACGTTGGGATATGGCGGTACAGGCCGTAATGGTGGACAGGTGATGACGGGTATTGGTCATGATTTGGATAAGATCAAACGCCATGTGGGTAAAAAAGGCCTGGAAACTATATTTAAAATCAGCAACTTGGGGGCGGGAATTATTCGTGATCGAATTGCCAAATATGATATTCAGGCTGACTTTTGCCAAGGTTATGCCTATCTTGGCTGGAATTCGCGACATGATAAAACCCTGCATAGTTGGTTACAGGAATTTCGTTCGGCTTCCCCTGATGAAGAAATTGAGCTTTATACTGGTGCAGATGTTAAAAAAGTCATTGGCTCAGACCGTTATACCAGTGCATTAAAACATATGGGGGGCGGGCATGTGCACTCACTCAACTTGCTGCTAGGAGAAGCCAAAGCTGTCACTGAATATGGCGTCAAAATCTTCGAAAACAGTCAGGTTGTGAGCGTAGAGTATGGTCCCAGGGTTATAGTACGTACAGTAACGGGATCAGTTCGTGCCAGTAAGATGCTGTGGGCATGTAATGCCTTTTTGGATGGGCTCGAACCGACTATTTATAGAAAGACGATCAATACTTATGCTTTTCAATTGATGACAGAAGAATTGTCGGACGATTTGATTGAAAAGATCAGCCCAATTCGTGGGGCATACAGTGATATTAGTCCGGTCATTGATTACTACCGTGTTACCAAAGAAAATCGCCTGTTATATGGCAGCGCGACACACTTTCTTGAATATATACCTTCCGATTTAAAAGCATGGAACCGCAATCTCATGCTCAAGACTTTCCCTTACTTGAAAGATGTGGAGATAGAACTGGCATGGGGCGGGCCATTATGTTGCAGCGCTAACCTGTTTCCGCAAATGGGTTCTCTGCCTAATCATAAAAATGTGTTCTATGTTCAAGGCTATTCGGGTTTTGGTGTAACGCCGAGCCACATCATCTGCAAAATTCTGGCTGAGGGAATGAGCGAAGGCTCAGAGCGTTATTCGCTACTCAGTTCGATTCCACACCTTGATATTATCGGGAAAGACAAACTGAGAAATGTATTGCTCTCTGTCGGTAAGACCTGGCACCAGGCTTCAGGTTACTGGAAAGGGCGTCGTTAGTTTTTCTTTTTACATTTTTGGAACGGTCACAGTTAAAGGTAAAAGTCATGATAAAGCCATTATTGTTAGATAAAGCTCTTCCTGAATTAATGCCAATTGGCAGTGTCACTCATCTTGGTTCTGTTGTGGTGGAAGGTGATCCGCAGGCAAGTGTAGCCATGATCTACGGGGAACCATCGGATAATCTGACATGTGGTATTTTTGCCTGTACCAAGGGCAAATTTAAAATGACCTATCCCTTTGATGAGATGGCAACGGTGCATGAGGGTTCAGTGAAATTGACCGATGTCAAAACAGGGGTGATGGTTGAATATCATAAAGGTGATTCGTGGTTTGCGGCAAAAGGAAGTGAAATATTGTGGGAAATCACCAGCGAGCGTTTTGTCAAACATTATATGGCTTGTATAAATGGGGAATTGTCTGACTAGACAGGGGAAAAGATGATGAGTGAAGTTAATTTGCTGGAGTCCGTTACAACTTTTTTGCAGCGCTCTCATGGTCATTATATTAATGGAGTCTCTGTTCTTGGTCAGGAAAATGAAGCTTTTTCTGTTATTAACCCTGCTTCTGGTGAAGTGATAGCTACGGTTAATCAAGGAGGAGAGCACGAAGTTAATCAGGCAATGCAGGCAGCATCAGATGCTTTTCACGGCGCATGGGCACAGATTTCTCCTATGGAACGGGGGAATTGCCTGAATCGGTTGGCTGATCTATTACAAAAAAATAGTGAGGAGTTGGCACAACTGGAAAGTTTATGCTCTGGTAAACCGATTCAATTATCCCGTATGTTGGATGTGGGAGCATCAGCCGATTATTTACGCTATTTTGCCGGATGGTCGACCAAAATCACGGGTGAAACACTGAATGTTTCATTGCCATCGCTTAAAGGGGAAAAATATTCCGCGTTCACGCGCCGTGAGCCTATCGGTGTCGTAGTTGGCATTATTCCGTGGAATTTTTCCATCATGATTGCGATCTGGAAATTGGGGGCGGCATTGGCCTGTGGTTGTACGATTGTGCTTAAACCCAGTGAATATACCCCCTTAACCATACTTCGTGTGGCGGAACTGGCAAAAGAAACGGGAATTCCAGATGGTGTGATCAATATTGTCAATGGTTCAGGTGCTCGCGTGGGTACTTCTCTCATTAATCATCCTCAATGTGCCAAAGTCACTTTTACAGGCTCTGTTCCAACAGGAATGAACGTGGGAAAATTGGCCTTGGAGCAGGGATTAAAGCGCACAACGCTGGAACTTGGCGGCAAAAACGCGGCGGCTTTTCTGTCTGATATGACAATTGAAAAGATCGTTGATGGCATACTGGAAGCGGGATATGTGTATCAAGGGCAAATTTGTGCAGCCGCGGAGCGTTTTTATATTCCATCCGTTCATATGGATGCGGTTTTGGTATTACTTTCTGAACGTTTATCTGCAATGAAAATTGGTTCCCCCCTTGATGAATCGACGGAAATGGGGCCTTTGGCAAATAAAGAACATTACGAAAAAATTCTGTCTATGTTTGAGACGGCGCGTCAGGAAGGCAATGAAATTGTCCACGGAGGCTATGCTTTGGAGGGGCCGGGATTTTTTGTCGCACCAACAGTGATTAAAGCCAATAGTGTTGAAGACACATTAATGAACGAGGAGACATTCGGGCCGATTGGCACTTTCCTCAGTTATGATGATGAGGAAGAGCTAATTACTATGATGAATGCAACGCCATTTGGTCTGTCAGCCAGCCTATGGACGAATGATATGAGCAAGGCGATGCGTATGATCCCTGATATTAAAGCGGGAATACTGTGGATTAATATGCATACGTTCCTGGATCCTGCGGTTCCATTTGGTGGGATTAAATCTTCAGGGATTGGTCGTGAGTTTGGCAGTGCATTCATTGAGCATTATACGGAGCTGAAATCGGTCATGATGCGTTATTGATGGATGCGTTAAGTCACCAATGGAATAGGGAATTATATTGGTAGAGCGCTGTTTGGCCTTTGTCTGCTGAGGCGCTCATTTTTTTCTTCTTGCCTTGCAGAAAAAATCGTTGTCACAAGAATGTCGCCATAGGTTCAAATAATTGTCATGTGACATATCTATTATCCGGGCAATTCAACATGATGATTTTTTTTATCCTATTCATCCGATTGCAAGGAAAATCCTATGTCGCGTAATCATGAAAAAAACCTGCTTGCTATGGTAGTTGCTGCATTGATGTCAGGGGTTACAGTGCCTGTATGGGCTGTCAGCGATTCAAATCACATTATGGCGCAACAGCGTGCAGCCCAAGGCAATATTACCGAATTTGGTGGTGCCCGCCGTCTTACCCAAGATCAAACTGAAGCGCTTAAGGCTGAATTAAGCAATAACAAAGCTAAAAATGTGATCCTGTTTATCGGTGATGGTATGGGGGATTCTGAAATAACCATTGCCCGTAATTATGCCGAAGGTGCAGGTGGATTCTTTAAAGGGATAGATGCCTTGCCATTCACGGGGCAATATACACACTACTCATTAGACAAGAAGACGAAGAAACCTAACTATGTTACAGATTCAGCGGCTTCTGCCACGGCCTGGGCAACAGGAGTAAAAACTTATAATGGGGCGTTGGGAATCGATGTCTTTGGCAACCCTCATCAATCTCTTTTGGAGCTGGCTAAAAAGAACGGTAAGGCAACGGGAAATATCACCACGGCCGAAATTCAGGATGCAACACCAGCGGCTTTATACGCCCATATTACGCATCGTAACTGCTACGGCCCTAAAGAAACTTCAAAGTATTGCGCCACAGATGCCCTGGAAAATGGAGGTAAAGGCTCTATTACTGAACAATTGCTGACCGCACGTGCGGATGTCACCTTGGGAGGTGGTGCAAAATCGTTTACCCAGCAATCGAGATCCGGCGCCAATAAAGGGAAGACATTGCAACAACAGGCATTGGAGCAGGGATACCAATGGGTAACGGATGCGAAGTCTTTGGCAGCCGTCAAAGACGCCAATCAACAACAACCCTTGTTGGGTTTATTCCATGATGGAAATATGGATGTCGCCTGGGAAGGGCCAAAAGCAGTTTACCACGGTAATATCAATGAAAAGCCAGTGAAATGTGCAGTGAATGCTAAATTAGATCCTAACGCACCTACATTGGAGCAAATGACAGAAAAGGCGATTGATTTACTGAAAAAGAATAAAAATGGCTTTTTCCTGCAAGTGGAAAGCGCTTCGATTGATAAACAGGATCATAATGCCAACCCTTGTGCACAAATTGGTGAAACAGTAGCTTTGGATAAGGCCGTACAAGCTGGCCTTAAGTTTGCCAAAGAACATGGTGATACTCTGGTGATTGTGACTGCCGATCATGCGCATGCTAGCCAAATCATTGAGCCTGATGTCAAATCCCCTGGCTTGACTCGATCGCTGATTACAAAAGATGGCGCAGTCATGACCGTAAACTATGGTAATTCGGAAGGAGATAGACAGGAACATACCGGTACACAGCTACGTGTTGCCGCTTATGGAGCACATGCTGCCAATGTTGTCGGTTTGACTGATCAGACCGATCTGTTCTTTACCATACGTGACGCAATGGCGTTAAAATAATCATATCTTGCTTATAATCCCTGTCATTTACTTTCAACTTGTGATTAATTCGCTACCATATATGGTATTGAGAATCATTATTGTTATAGTGGGTGGCTACTATGTTTAGCGAAAAGTGGAATTTAAAGCTGTTTTTTTGCCAAAGCATGATGGGATAAGGTATGACGGGATTCTGGGGATTACTGTTATTCAGCTTGATCGCATCGGTAGTGGTTGTGTCAGTGCTGGAAATAGTCTGTGCAGGTGTAGTGGTCAAGGAATTCCGGACACATTTTTAGCCTCTTCCCTCTGTTTTTCATATTCAGCCGGTGAAATTCCTCCATTAAGACTATGTGGGTGGGTGATTGTAATAACCTCCCAAATATTGAGTGATATCCCGTATAGCATCATGGATATCACGATATTTTCCACTGCATTTTCTCGATAAATCTGACCATCATCCTCGTGAAAAGTCGCATCTAATACCCAATGGAGATTATTCTCAATACGCCAATAGTTGCGTACTGCCTGTGCGAAGTTTTCTTCTGTCAATGTGGCTGAGCTAATGTAATAGCGATACCTGTTCCAGTGGCAAACTTACAGATACCCGTTCTTTCAGGCTCTATTCTGAACGTGGATAAGGGTAATCGGCACGAAAGTAGATAACTGAATCACTGGCATTGAGTTCATGCAAAAGCGTGGGAATATCACTTTGGGCACTGCTTGGCGCATTCTGTTAAGTTGGCCGAAACCAAGCCAGCTTAACTCTTTTTCAGGCGAAACACGGATGTCCGCAAGAAACGGTCATTGAACCCCATCGGTTTCAGCAGGAGACTCAGGCTGCTAAGCTTGATTTCACCTCCACGGTGGCTGAGGGTTTTCAATGCTTAATAAAAGAAATAATTCAATTGAAAGTGATTATAATTTGTGTTTATATTATCATTAATAGTATTAATCATTATGGATTTTTTTAAGTGTCAGACAATTTACTTACTGGATTAGTACTTATTGCGGGATACCATGGTGTAAATTTAGATAGTCAGATGATAAAACAGAGGTTTTGTGATAAAAATGGCAACGTTGGCGTGACTCAGTGTTTGCTGGCTGCTAAAAAAAAAGCTATCACAAGTTGCAGCACCTATTATTAGATTAGCTCAATTGTGGCAAGATTTTCAGCAAGTAAGTATATCAGTTGCTAGATTGGGTGATATATTAAATTCTCCAATAGAGCACTCAAAAAATAGCTTAACGTTATCGAATCTACAAGGAAAAATCACTTTTGATAAGGTTAATTTTCGTTATAGTCCTAATGGTAAATGGAATATTGATAATATTTCATTAAATATTAGACCTGGTGAAATCATTGGTATTGTTGGAGAATCAGGTTCAGGTAAAAGTACAATAACAAAATTACTTCAACGTTTTTATACTCCAGAAACGGGAAATATTACTATTGATGATTTAGATCTTTCTTTAGTTGATCCAATCTGGTTACGCCAAAATGTAGGTGTTGTTCAACAAGAAAACGTTTTACTAAATCGGACAATAAAAGAAAACGTATCACTAACAAAACCATCAGCATCTTTAGAACAAATTATATTAGCATGCAAACAAGCTGGAGCGCATGATTTTATTATGCAATTATCAGAAGGATATAATACACAATTAGGAGAAAATGGTGTTGGATTATCGGGAGGCCAAAGACAAAGAATAGCCATCGCAAGAATATTACTAAATAACCCCAAAATACTTATTCTAGATGAAGCTACAAGTGCACTCGATTATGAGTCAGAAAAAATTATTATGAATAATATGCCTCTCATATGCCAGAATAAGACTGTGATTATAATTGCACATAGATTATCTACAGTAAGAATAGCGAACCGGATAATAGTAATGGATAAAGGCAGAGTCATTGAAGAGGGCACGCACGATAATTTAATGGCAATTGAAAATGGCGCTTATCGCAAAATGATTGAGTGTGTAAGATAATGAATATACTTACTAATATTCATATTCGGCTTAAAGGAGTAATATATTTTCTTCAGTATTATAAGTCGACTTTTTTTAAGGTTTAGCACATTCGCCATAAACTATCCTCAACCAAATATATTAAAGATGAAAGAGCATTTTTGCCTGATTATTTACAATTAATAGAAAATCCACCTTCGCCGACAGTAAGGTGGACCTCTTGCTCTATTGTCATCTTTTCATTATTAATCATTATATGGTCATTTATAGGTAAAATTGATATTCATGTTATTTCACAAGGTAAGATCATAAGTAATGGTAGAAGTAAGATTATTCAGCCTTTAGAAACCGGAAGAATAAAGGCTATATACGTTAATGAAGGGCAAATAGTAAATAAAGGCGACAAATTAACTAATATAGAAGTTATTGGCGCTGAAGAGATATATTTGCAAAATGAATCAGACTTAATTTCATCTTTTATTAACTATCAGATTGGTCATTCGGTAATAATAGCAATGTCTTCAACTTCATTTAATTTTGAATGGTTAAATGAGTTACCTCACAATGGAAAAAAGTATATAATATCTGATATGAAAACCACTTACATTAAACAAAATCATGAGGGAGAGAAAATAGCTCTATCGATATATCAGTCATGGATAAATAAAATAAGAAAATTAACAGAAAGGAAAAAACAAATAGAATCAGAGATGTTGGCTACAAAAGAAGAGATAAAGTCATTGTCTTTTTCTATTAGTTTGGAATCTAATAAATTAAATGACTACCAAAAATTGAATAGTAAAAATTATTTATCACATCATGAATTAATTAACCTGAAAGATAAAATATCAAAATTAAATCATCAATGTGAAATTACAAAAAGCAAATACAATGAGCTTTCTTATAAAAACAATGAGATAGATAATGAAATGGAAATAAATACCCAAGAGGTATTAAGAAATGCTATTGAAATGAAAAGAAATGCCGATAATGAAATAAAGAAATTAATTATAGAAATGATAAAAAACAAAAAAAGATATCAGACAACAACCTTAACTAGTCCTGTTGATGGTAGAGTACAACAACTATCAGTTAATACGATTAATGGCGTGGTTACGACCGCCACACCTTTAATGGTTATTGTACCGAATGATTCACCATATGAAATAGAAATAATGATAGAAAATAAAGATATTGGATTTATTAGAGAAAATCAATCTGTCATTGTAAAAATAGATTCATTTCCTTATACAAGATATGGTTATTTAACGGGTAAAATAAAAAGTATCAGTTATGATTCAGTAAAAGATGATGATAAGGGATATGTATTCCCTGCAATAGTAAATCTTGTAAATAATAAAATAATTATCAATGGTGAGTCTGTAAATTTAAAAGCTGGAATGACTGTAACTTCAGAAATAAAAACAGGGGAAAGAAAGGTTATTGATTATGTAATTAGTCCATTACAAACAAAGATAGATGAAAGTTTTTGGGAAAGATAAGTTAATAATTCTAAAAAGAGGTAATGATGAATAATTTTTTTAAATCATTAATAATACCATTGTCAGTGTTAATGGGGGGATGTTCCCATAACAATGGGATGCCAAAAATGAATGATGGGGATTTATTAAAAGAAGCTAATGATCTTTATTGGAATAAAAAGGAATACAACAAAGCTTTCGACTATTACTTATATTTGTCTAACAAAGATGATATGGTTGCCATGAATAATTTAGGTTTCATGTATGAACGAGGGGAAGGGGTAAGACAAGACTATCAAAAGGCTTTTGAATATTATAGTAAAGCAGCAAAAAAAGATCATTCTAGTGCTATAAGTAATTTGGCTGGGTTATATTTGAATGGACTAGGAGTAAAAAAAGATAAAGAAAAGGCCATTAATTTGCTAGAAAAGGCTGCAAAACTAGGAAATAAACAAGCAGCTGACGATTTATATTGGTTAACACACCCAGAATCAAAAGAAAATTATTAATATCTAAGGAAATATATTATGGAGAATATACTCAAAATACCAAATGAACATGGAGCCTATACTTTTCAACATGAAGTCACTGTGCATGTTGCTAAACCTGGAACTAAAATTAAAAATTCTAATGGTTCATATGATACTTCAAAAACGGGTCATGTTTGGCTTAGCATTGAAATGCCTGGCTCTACGAGGACTTTTAAAACTGATGCTGGGTGGTCAACAGGTGACTCAATGAAAGTTGGCGGTTATGATAATGTTAACCTAAATGATAGTGAAATGTATGATAAAAGTACAGTAAAAAGTGTCACCATTAATATGGATTACTCAAACGTAGAAAAATTGGCAGAATTTGTTAATAAAGCTCCATTAGGATTAATAAAGGGTTTTTCCAGTAATTATAATCTTTTAACTAATAATTGTATTCACTTTGTAAGACCCGCTCTTAATTATGCGGATTCTAATGCAGGTAATAAAGTACTTCCATACTTCACACCAAATCAAAATTATGGAAGTCTAGAGTCAATGATAAATAATAATATTAATCTTCCTTCTCCATTAGTTATCGATTTAAATAATGATGGAGTTAAAACCATTGCAGAAGGAAGTGTGTTTTTTGATCTTGATAATAATAACTCTAAAGAATCAGTTGGATGGATAGATAAAAATGATGGCTTCATCGTGTATGATAAAAATAATGATGGGAAAATTGATTCAGGTTCTTTTCTTTTTGGAAATCATACTGAAATTAATGGATTAAGTAATTTTAAAAATGGCTTTCATGCTTTATCACAATTAGATTCAAATAACGATTTGATTATATCAAAGGATGATAATGATTGGAATAACTTAAAGGTTTGGCAAGATAAAAATACTAATGGAATTGTGGATAATGATGAATTAAATACATTATCTGATATTGGAATTAAAGAGATTGATTTGAATTACAAAGAAAAACCTTTTATAGATGATAATAAAAACTTACATAAGGAGATTTCACAAGTAACTTGGGATAATGGAGATAAAACTGATATCGTAGATGTTTGGTTTTTAACTCATCCTAAAGTTACGAAAGAAAATTCTAATCCAGTTATTCAGCAGGAAATTCATAAAATTGTTAATTCAATGGTTGAGTTTAATGGGGAAATATCAAGTTTTTCTGAAAATCAAATTTTATCTAGACAAAACACAATGTCTGAAATATTAACTATTCCTAACTAATTTCTTTAATTAACATTCTCGCTTTATGGGTTATATTGCGGGAATGTTTTTAGTTTGTGTCCCTTAATTATATAATTTCCGGCAACAGAGTCGAATACAGACTAATTTCACCATGGACAGGTAGTTTCGCGCTGTCTTTTCGTAACGTGTTACGATACTCTGTAGTGATGTGATGGACGTCCCCTTTTTCAGCAGTAAATAGTGCCATCTTTTTTCCGATGCACTGAATTTCGGGAGAACATCTCATGAATGCGATTAAAGTCATTGGCATTGACCTCGCCAAAAACGTTTTTCAAGTCTGTGTCTGGATGGAGGACGGTTCTGTCGCCTCGAACCGAAAAATTTCACGGCAAAAATTGCTTGATACTGTGCGCACTTTTTCGCCAGGAACCCTCATTGCTATGGAGGCCTGTGCAACTTCTCACTATTGGGGCAGAACCCTTCAGGCGATGGGATTTATCATCAGGCTTGTGCCGACCCAGCATGTTAAAGCTTTCAGCCATCATCAAAAAAATGATGCCAATGATGCACTGGCTATCTGCGAAACGGCCTGCCGACCCGGTATCCATTTTGTTCCGGTCAAGACGGTGGAACAGCAAGATATCAAGGCACTGCGCAGTGCCCGACAACTCATGGTGGAACAACGTACCGCACTCACCAACCAGATTCGGGCTTTCCTCGCTGAGGAGGGGGTGATCGTTCCTGCTGGTATTCAGAAACTGCAACAGTACCTGCCTGAGATTCTAGAAGAGGAGAGCCATGAGCTGTCCTCTGTACTACGACGTTTGCTTCATACTTTGGGGGAAGACCTACGGAATCTGAACATTCGCATTCATGAAATGGATAATGAAATAGCGGCACTTTCTCGTCAGCAAAGTGGTTATCACCATCTGCTCACGATCCCCGGCGTCGGTCCTCTTATTGCAGCCGCCTTCGTGAGTGAAGTCAGTGCGCCCCAATTTGCCAATGGCCGGCAACTTTCTGCCTGGTGTGGCCTGGTTCCCCGACAACACAGTTCAGGTGGAAAAAACCGGCTGTCTTCCCTGAGCAAAAATGGAAACCGTCATCTCCGAACGTTAATTATCCACGGTGCTCGTGCCGTGATGCGCTGTGTCCAAAATCGTGATGATGGTCTGGGAGAATGGTTGAGAAAACTGATTGCCCGATGTGGGTTTATGAAAGCCACGATCGCTTTAGCCAACAAACTGACCCGGATTATCTGGCGTGTTCTGCGGGATGAAGTGGATTTTAATATGCAAAAAGCTTTTACTATTAATTAATTGAGCAACAAAAATAGACGCATTATCGAGTTTGCAAACACTGATGAGAAAACGGCTACCGTCCCTGTAATAGCCTGTTCTTATACAAGGTAGTGATATACCGATGTAGTGAGAAGGAAGCAGGGTGCGGATGACATCATGGCGCGGATAATTTTTCCATTATGACGCCGGATATATGGTCGCAAACCGTATAACTTAGTGCTTGCACAACTGGGGCGTCCATATATGGTATAAGAACCCTTGACACTTTATAATCCTGCTAAGTTTGTGTACAAGGCCTATAAAACAAAAGTGAAGTTAAATATTTTCGTAAAAATTCGATCTCCGGAACGTGACGACCTTGCCGCTTGGAAGAGGTGATATTCAGCTTATCTGCGAGATAGATGAACAATGGTCGTTTGTCGGAAGTAAGAAAAATCAGCGCTGGCTTTGGTATGCTTATTAGGAACCCCCGAATGAAACGCATTGTGGCGCATGTTTTTGGTGATCGCAGGAGGAAAACACGGGATAAATTACTAGCGCAGCTGTTTCCCTTTAACATTCGGTTCTATTGCACGGATGATTATGTTGTTTATCATTGCTTTCCGGAAGAAAACCAGCTTGTTGGAAAGACGTTTACCCAACGAATAGAGCGAAATAATCTCACTCATTGTACCCGGCTAAAAAAGCTGAATCGAAAAACAATAGGCTATTCTAAATCGGAAGAAATGCACGATAAAGTGATAGAGACATTTATTGAGTGTGAAAACTACGTTTAGCGAGTGATCTAACCATTCAATACATGACCAGATTTTTCACTCTGAATACGCGTATTGCCCTTTAAAACCCTTATCACAGTGAGTGGTTCTGTTGCATAAACCCAGTTGGCTCAATGGAAGCAAAGCTGTAAGATACGATATTTAAACATTGTTGAGAAGCTCAAGTTTTGTTATTGCCCCAGCAGTTCTCCATGCCAACATTTTACACGTATTATGAATAGACCTGTGCTTGCGTTATCTGGGACATTAAGGAAGATCGGGGAAACAACGAGAAAGAGAAGAAAAATGTAACAGTGGTGCGAAGGGGGGGACTTGAACCCCCACGTCCGTAAGGACACTAACACCTGAAGCTAGCGCGTCTACCAATTCCGCCACCCTCGCAGGTACTGCCATTTATCTAGTTTGTTTAATCGATAGCCATCTGATTTGGTGCGAAGGGGGGGACTTGAACCCCCACGTCCGTAAGAACACTAACACCTGAAGCTAGCGCGTCTACCAATTCCGCCACCCTCGCGTTAATCAGATACTATTACTTAAACAAATAGCATGGAGGCGCATTCTAGAGATTTTATGGCTGGCGTCAATCATTATTTAGGGAGAAAACGTGTGATTGGTGTAAAAATCAGCATGTCGATATGTTTGGCAAGGGCAGAAATGAAATGCCAGAAAATAGAAATTGCCTGCCCGTTAAGTTGAGGCAGGCAACACAGGAATTGCGTTTGCTGCTCCAATTATTTCTTAGTCGCTTGGTATACTTTGAATTTACCTGTTTGCGCAATAACTTCATGGTGGCCAAAGGCATTATCTAGCAGATCAGGATAAGGTAAGAAAGCGTTTGCAACGATCCGCAATTTACCGCCGGATTTTAGATAATTGGGTGCCATGCGGATCATATCTTCAGCCGCCACCAGGTTGGTTTTTATGCCATCATGGAAGGGGGGATTAGAAATGATCCAGTCAAATTTTTCTTCAATGGCAGAATACACATTACTTGTGACTACATTGCCTTTCAGTTTATTGGCTTGCAGGGTCGCCTTACTCGATACGATAGCGGCAGCATTGACATCACTCAATGTCAGGGACAAGTCGGGGTTCTTTTTACCCAATACGGTAGCCAGTACTCCGGCACCACAAGCCAAATCCAACAGACTGCCAGAGATAGGAGCATCGAAAGTAGAAAGTAGCAGACGACTGCCGATATCCAAATCATCCTGGCTAAATACGCCGGGCAGCGTATTGACGGTGACATCTCCCACCTGATAACTGTTCCACCAATTGTTTTGGTCAAACTGAACCTGGTTTTTCAATTGACCGTAAAACAGGCTGCAACGGCGTGCTGTATCAATTTTGCGGAAAGTAGCGATGCCTTCCATTAACTTATCAATACTGCGTACACCACTACGGTTTTCACCCACAATAAAGATATCAGTACCGGATGGCAGGATAGAAAATAGATTGCGTAGTTGAAAACGCGCTTCCTGTTTGCTTTTTGGCCAGTAATAAATCAGCGTATCACATCCTCCGATAAATGCGCTGTCCGCTACGAGGCCAAACCAGGCATTGTCACCAAGCTGGCGGATCAGGGATTGCCAGTGGTGATATTGGTTAGTATGCACACGCACACTTGCAGCTTCGATTTCCGTTGCCAGGTTATCCTGAAGATCACCGGCAAAAAGCAGATGATGGGAGCGAAATTGCTCATGATGGCGCAGGATAACTTCGCTGGCCGGGGTTAATACTGACATCTATGTATAGCTCCTTATAAATCTTTATCTGAATATCAATATCAGCGGGCAGTGCTGACAAGCTGGTTGGCGCAGAGCTAAGCCCTCTGATAATATATTACCTGTTATTTTTTATGGCAGATGGAATAAAACACGATGACAAAGCGTGACAGATTACTCTCCCGGTTGGGGATCACCCAATGGGTTTTGCGTAGCCCAATGGCTTTGCAAGGTGAATTATCTGTCCTCATCCCTGATTCAACCCGTCTATTGATCATTAGCCATGATCACATTGACTTAAGTCATTCATTGTTTGCTGATATTTTTACAGCCATGGGGATCGATGCCTCATCGGTATATTGCATCACGACAAAAGATGTTGAGCTACTTTCGGAATCAATCCACTGCCCAAGCTGGCTGCTGGGGGTTGATATTACCTTACCAGTACAAGGGATTTCTTTGAGAAGCCCGGCATTAAATGATTTATCTCTTGATGGGAATGCAAAACGCGCTCTTTGGCAACAAATTTACCATTATGAAGAATATTTCTCTATTAACTCCCGTTGATCTTCCCGCAGCATTTCAAATAGAACAGGCCAGTCATGCGTTTCCGTGGAGTGAAAAAACCTTTTACTCCAATCAGGGGGAACGTTATCTCAACTATAAGATATCGCAGAATGACCAGATTATCGGTTTTGCGATAACACAGTATGTCATGGATGAAGCAACACTATTTAATATCGCTATTCATCCTGAATATCAATCACGGGGATATGGCAGGGCATTGCTGGAGCATCTTATCAACATATTACCTGAAAAACAGATCAATACATTGTGGCTTGAAGTCCGACGCTCTAACCAGGCTGCCATTCGTTTATACGAAGAGATGGGTTTCAATGAGGTTTCCATCCGCAAGAATTATTACCCGACTGCGGCAGGTAAGGAAGATGCCATTATTATGGCATTGCCGTTGTTTGAAGTCGATTTGGATAATAAGTCGCAAAATCACTGATTGTTTATAAATCCAAGTTCAGCGAAAATAAGCGCCAATCACGACTAACACGACGGATTGAGGCGCTTTCCAAGTGATATCAATCCGCCTACGAACCAGAAGATTCTAATTGATGTCAAATTCCCCATTTCAGCAGGAAGTCGCGAAACGGCGCACTTTTGCAATAATTTCTCACCCGGATGCGGGTAAAACAACCATTACCGAAAAAGTATTACTGTTCGGACAGGCGATCCAGAAAGCGGGAACGGTAAAAGGCCGCGGCTCCAACCAACACGCAAAATCAGACTGGATGGAGATGGAAAAACAGCGTGGTATTTCCATTACCACTTCCGTGATGCAGTTTCCCTATGCTGACTGTTTGGTTAACTTACTGGATACCCCAGGGCACGAAGACTTTTCGGAAGATACTTACCGCACTTTGACAGCCGTTGACTGCTGTTTGATGGTCATTGATGCCGCGAAAGGGGTTGAGGATCGCACCCGTAAGTTGATGGAAGTGACTCGCCTGCGTGATACACCGATCCTGACATTCATGAACAAGCTCGACCGTGATATTCGTGATCCAATGGAGCTCATGGATGAAGTGGAAAATGAGCTGAATATTGCCTGTAGCCCAATCACATGGCCAATCGGCTGTGGTAAATACTTTAAAGGCGTTTATCACCTCTATCTTGATGAAACTTACCTGTACCAATCAGGACAAGGGCATACCATTCAGGAAGTTCGTGTTATCAAAGGAGTGGACAACCCTGAGCTGGATGTGGCAGTGGGTGAAGATTTGGCGAACCAATTGCGCGAAGAGCTGGAACTCGTCAAAGGTGCGTCCCATGAATTTGATCAGGAAGCCTTTTTACAGGGAGAATTAACACCGGTCTTCTTCGGTACTGCATTGGGTAACTTTGGTGTTGATCATATGCTGGATGGCCTGGTTAAATGGGCTCCAACCCCAATGCCGCGTCAGGCTGATGCACGTGAAGTGCCTGCCAGCGAAGAGAAATTCACCGGTTTTGTTTTCAAAATTCAGGCGAATATGGACCCGAAACACCGTGACCGTGTGGCATTTTTGCGGGTTGTTTCCGGTAAATATGAAAAAGGCATGAAACTGCGCCAGGTTCGCATTAAGAAAGATGTTGTCATTTCTGATGCACTGACCTTTATGGCAGGGGATCGTTCTCATGTCGAGCACGCTTATCCGGGGGACATTATCGGTCTGCACAATCATGGCACTATTCAGATTGGCGATACCTTCACTCAAGGTGAAGAGCTGAAGTTTACCGGCATCCCTAACTTTGCACCTGAATTGTTCCGCCGGATTCGCTTGCGCGACCCGTTGAAGCAGAAACAATTGCTGAAAGGTCTGGTGCAATTATCAGAAGAAGGTGCTGTGCAGGTATTCCGTCCGCTATCCAATAACGATCTGATCGTCGGGGCGGTAGGTGTGCTGCAGTTCGACGTAGTTGTTGCCCGTTTGAAGAGCGAATACAACGTTGAAGCGCTGTATGAACCGGTTAACGTTTCTACGGCCCGCTGGGTAGAGTGCAGCGATGCGAAGAAATTGGAAGAGTTCAAGCGCAAAAATGAGCAGAATCTGGCTCTTGATGGTGGTGATAACTTAACTTACATTGCACCAACCATGGTCAATTTAAACTTGACCAGTGAGCGCTATCCTGAGGTTTCCTTCCGTAAAACACGGGAACATTAATATCTTTTCAGGGCCAGCTATCCTGTTGGCCCTTATTCTTTATCTTATCTTTATATTCTGCTTTTAATGACAATAGAAGAATAATTCTCTGGATTAATGAAAATATACGTTATTTTTTGTAAATCTGATTTTATCATTATTGTCTAATTGACATACTGCCTTAGTGGTCGTTCAAGCTGAAGTTAAAAAGGTGGTAGGATGAAAAATATCAAGTTTACACATTCACTACTGGCTGTTGTTCTAGGCTCGGTATTGGCTAGTAGTAGTGCTCTGGCAGCGGATCTTTCTGTGGGAAAAACGTTCGAGAATACAGGGCAGCAAATCGATAAATCTCTAGACAGCGCAGGGAAAAAAATTGATAACTCCTTACAAAAAGCAGATGCTTATTTAGACGATAGTGCCATCACAGCAAAAGTGAAGGAAAAATTGCTGGAACATAAGGGCATAAATAGTCATGACATTTCGGTGAAAACGGAAAAAGGTGTTGTCCATCTTGCCGGTTTTGTCAAAAACAAACATCAAGCAGCGAAAATAGCTAAGATTGTTCATGGAATAAAAGGTGTCAAAGCAGTAAAAAGCACGATAGAGATTAAGAAATAATTTTAATCTGAAAAAATAACAGACATTGTGAATAGAGTGGCTGATAATAGCCACTCCTTCTGCTTCTTTTCCTCAAATAATATCTTGTCAATTTACGAAATTATTCATAGGAATGTTATTCGTTGGCGGCATTCCGATAACTTGCTATTTTCATATCACTCGTATCAATTTAACTATTGATGCTTTGTTTTTCACTTTTTATAAAAATGTTACAAGCAAGTTGTTCGAGCAACGATATACTGATAGATATTCAGCGGCTTTCAGAGGGAGAGAAGAGTGGGGAAACATATTTCAATAACATTGGGTAATATTGAACCTTTAGCTTATAAATCACAGATTAAACCTGGGAAAATTGCTCTCGTTTGTGAAGGTGGTGGTCAGCGAGGTATTTTTACCGCCGGTGTTTTGGATGAATTTCTCCGTCTTGGTTTTAATCCGTTTGAACTGTTCCTTGGGACATCTGCGGGAGCGCAAAACCTTTCTGCTTATATTTGTGGTCAGAGGGGGTATGCACGCAAGGTCATCAACCGTTATACAACCGACCCCGCCTTTTTTAATCCATTGCGCTTTGTACGCGGCGGGCATTTGATCGATTTAGATTGGTATGTTGATACCCTATCTGAGCAGTTACCACTCAATCTTTCTGTCGCAATGCGTCAGTTTGATTCTGGACGTGAATTCTATATGTGTGCTTGCCGATCGGACAATTTTGAGCCAAGTTACCTGCATCCAGATGACAAAAACTGGATGGATATTGTCAAGGCCTCAAGTGCCATTCCGGGGTTTTATCGTAATGGCGTTACTCTGGGTGATGTGGTTTATCAAGATGGTGGTATTTGTGATGCGATCCCAGTGCAGGAGGCCTATCGCCGAGGAGCGGATACTATCGTTGTGATTCGCACAGTGCCTTCACAGCTTTACTATACGCCTCAGTGGTTCAAGCGCATGGAGCGCTGGTTAGAGGTTAGTAGTTTGCAAAAAATGGTCAAGATGCTTAACCTTCATGCACAAAGTTACCGTCGAACCCAGAAATTTATCGAAAATCCACCGGATGATGTGCAAATCTTCGAAATTTATCCACCAGCACCATTGGCAACAATGGCTTTAGGCAGTCGGCTCAGTGCGCTAAATCAGGATTATCATTTAGGCCGGCGTTGTGGACGATATTTTCTGGCAACGATTGGGCATACTTTTGTTGAAGGAAAATTTGGGTATACAGAACGTAAGAGTTATGGGGTATGCCGTACAGGGTTAAGTTCTGATCGCAACTGTTTTCGGCGAAACCATTTCCTGAACAGCGGCAATCACTGCCCGCCAGTGGAACCCCCTGTGCCTGAGGTGGTGGAGCCGTCAGGAACTCTGATGATGGATAAGTTGGACTAAATGCTTATTGATACACATTGCCATTTTGATTTCCCTCCTTTTGTTGGTGATGAAATAGCGAGCCTGCAACAAGCCAGACAAATGGGCGTGGAAAAAATTATCGTTCCCACAATAAGTCAAACAAATTTCCAGAGAGTTTCTGCGTTGGCTGAGGCTTATTCTCCGATTTATGCCGCATTTGGTTTACATCCACTCTATATTGCTGAACACCAAGAGGTTCATTTGGATGAGTTGGAGCAAAAACTACAGGAAAAAGAGGCCAAATGCGTGGCGGTAGGTGAAATCGGTCTTGACCTTTATATGCCAGAGCCGCAGTTTGAAAAGCAGAAAAGCATGTTAGAAGCACAGCTAAAACTCGCGAAACAATATGAGCTACCTGTGATCCTCCATTCCAGAAAAAGCCATGATCAATTGGCGGCAATCTTGAGAAAACACAAGTTACCACGAGCAGGGGTTATTCATGGTTTTGCGGGGAGTTTATCCCAGGCTCAAGTCTTTATTCGCCAGGGGTTTTACATTGGTGTCGGGGGGACAATTACCTATGACAGAGCGCAAAAAACACGTAACACCATTTCACAATTGCCCCTGTCATCTTTGGTATTGGAAACAGATGCACCTGATATGCCGTTATCTGGGTTTCAGGGGCAGCCAAATCGACCAGAGAGAGTTGCACAGGTTTTCTCTGCATTGTGTGAGTTGCGGCGAGAGCCGTCAGATGAAATTGCCAATCAAATTTACCAAAATAGTATGGCCCTATTTGCATTGAGTTGACTTATAACATATTAATAATGCTTAACTTGTATTTCTTGCCTGTTTATCCTGTTTTTCACCTTTTCCTCCGTTAAATTATCTAATCTCACCGAAATTAGATGGATTTATGTGATGTATATCTCATTTTTCATTTTTATATTGCTTTTTGCGACATTAATTTGTGATGTTAGTTGCTTGTTCTTTTTTAGTCCTAGGTATAATCGGCCCACACACAATGTCAGTAGAATCTTATGGAATAACTGACATATTTTCTTATTATTTTTTAGTGAACAGGGATTCTTCCAATGCAACTCCTTATGAGCCTGGTCGGGATGGTAGTGCTGATTTTTATCGCGGTACTCTTTTCCAGTAATTATCGAGCCATTAAAATCCGCACTGTCCTGGGCGCCTTTCTGATTCAGGTTGCCGTTGGGGCATTTGTACTGTACGTACCAGCCGGTAAAGACATTTTGGAGGCAATATCCTCAGGTGTTTCCAATGTGATTGGATACGGACAAAAAGGAACAGATTTTATTTTTGGCGGCCTGGTGTCCGACAAAATGTTTGAATTGTTCGGCGGCGGCGGTTTTGTTTTTGCTCTGCGTGTCCTGCCAGTCATTGTTTTCTTCTCATCTCTCATTGCGGTGTTGTATTACATGGGCATTATGCAGCTCATCATCAAAATATTGGGTGGTGGATTGCAGAAATTATTGGGAACCTCACGGACTGAATCTTTGTCTGCAACGGCGAATATTTTCGTAGGTCAAACCGAAGCTCCTTTGGTTGTACGTCCGTACATTTCGACCATGACCCAGTCTGAATTGTTCGCTGTGATGTGTGGTGGATTGGCTTCTGTTGCCGGCTCTGTACTGGCGGGCTATGCATCTATGGGTGTTCCATTGGAATACCTGATTGCGGCCTCATTTATGGCAGCACCAGGTGGTTTGCTGTTTGCAAAATTGCTGGTGCCGGAAACAGAAAAAACTCGCGATACTGATGATGCGATGTCGTTGGTTGCGGCGGAAGATCGTCCTGCAAATATTATTGATGCTGCGGCATCGGGTGCAGCATCCGGTATGCAGTTAGCTTTGAATGTCGGTGCCATGCTGTTGGCGTTCACCGCATTGATTGCTTTGCTGAACGGTATCTTAGGCGGTATTGGCGGCTGGTTTGATTATCCTCAATTATCAATGGAATTGATTTTGGGTTGGGTTTTTGCACCAATCGCCTACCTGATCGGTATTCCGTGGAATGAGGCAACAATTGCGGGTTCTTTCATCGGGCAGAAATTAGTTGTTAATGAATTCGTGGCATTTATGAGCTTTAGTGAATACCTGCAAGCAGATGATGTCGTCCAGGCTGCGGGTCTGCAAGTGCTTTCTGGTCATACTAAAGCTATTATCTCTTTTGCTCTGTGTGGTTTCGCTAACTTGTCTTCTGTTGCGATCCTTCTGGGCGGCTTAGGTGGTATGGCACCAAACCGTCGTGGTGATATTGCCCGTTACGGTTTGAAAGCCGTATTGGCGGGTTCACTCTCTAACTTGATGAGTGCAACAATTGCCGGATTCTTCCTCTCGTTGTAAGACGCAGGAAGTCTATATCAAATTGAATGCAGGTGAGATTTCTCACCTGCATTTGTTTTAAGTCTGTTGTCTGATTCAGTGACGATAATAATACCGTTGGAGAGTTTTATGACCGATTTAACTGCCGCCGCTCAGCAGGCGCTGAGTTTGATGGATTTAACTACACTTAATGATGATGATACAGATGAAAAAGTGGCAGCACTTTGTCGTCAGGCAAACAGCCCTGCCGGACAGACGGCAGCTATCTGTATCTACCCACGTTTTATCCCTTGGGCACGTAAAGTATTACGCGAACAGGGAACCCCTGATATTCGTATTGCCACGGTGACTAACTTCCCACATGGTAATGATGATATCGACATTGCATTGGCTGAAACTCGTGCTGCCATAGCTTATGGTGCTGATGAAGTGGATGTTGTTTTTCCTTATCGCGCCTTGATGGCCGGTAATGAGCAGATTGGTTTTGACTTGGTAACAGCCTGTAAAACGGCCTGTGCTGAATCAGGCGTCTGGCTAAAAGTCATCATTGAAACGGGGGAATTAAAAGAAGCGACTTTGATTCGCAAGGCATCTGAAATTTCCGTTAAAGCTGGAGCGGATTTCATCAAAACTTCAACCGGTAAGGTTCCTGTTAATGCGACGCTGGAAAGTGCTGAAATTATGCTGGGTGTGATCCGTGAGATGGGCGTAGGTGATAGCGTTGGTTTTAAACCGGCAGGCGGTGTACGTACTAGCGAAGAAGCGGCACAATATCTGGCGTTGGCAGAACGTATTATGGGAAACAAATGGGTTGATTCCCGTCATTTCCGTTTCGGTGCTTCCAGTTTGTTGGACAGTTTGTTGACTACTCTTGGACACCAGAGTCAAAAACAGAGTAGTGGTTATTGAGATCAATAATGACTCATTGCACACACGATAAAATAGTGTGTATTACTGCCATTCTTTTCAGATAATAATGATTGGGAGGTAGCTTTGTTTTTGGCACAGGAAATTATCCGCAAAAAACGTGATGGTCATCCATTGAATGAAGAAGAAATCCGCTTCTTTATTAACGGCGTCCGCGATAATACGGTTTCCGAAGGGCAGATTGCTGCACTGGCAATGACTATCTATTTCCATGACATGACGATGGATGAACGTGTCGCACTGACATTAGCGATGCGTGATTCTGGTACGGTTTTAGACTGGAAGAAATTGAATTTACCTGGCCCGATTGTCGATAAACACTCGACGGGCGGTGTGGGGGATGTCACTTCCCTGATGCTTGGCCCAATGGTGGCGGCTTGTGGGGGATATGTGCCGATGATATCGGGACGTGGCTTGGGACATACCGGAGGAACACTGGATAAATTAGAATCCATTCCCGGTTTTGACATTTTCCCTGATAGGTGCCGTTTCCGCGATATTATTCGCAATGTAGGTATTGCCATTATCGGACAGACAAATTCGCTGGCACCTGCGGATAAACGCTTTTATGCGACGCGCGATATTACGGCGACCGTTGATTCTATCCCTTTGATTACCGCCTCTATCTTGGGTAAAAAATTAGCCGAAGGGCTGGATGCTTTAGTCATGGATGTGAAAGTGGGTTCTGGGGCATTTATGCCGACCTACGAACAATCGGAACGGCTGGCCGAAGCCATCGTTGAAGTCGCCAATGGTGCGGGATGTAAGACCACGGCACTATTGACGGATATGAATCAAGTTTTGGCATCCAGCGCGGGTAATGCTTTGGAAGTGCGTGAAGCTGTCCAATTCCTGACGGGGGAATATCGTAACCCCCGGTTACTTGAAGTCACCATGGCATTGTCTGCTGAAATGCTGGTGTCAGGTAATTTGGCTATTGATCGTGACGATGCATATCATAAGTTACAAGCAGCATTGGACAGTGGCAGGGCGGCGGAAACATTTGGTCGCATGGTGGCAGCGCAGAAAGGGCCTATTGATTTTGTTGAAAATTACACTCGTTACCTCCCGACTGCGGACTTTGTCAAGCCAGTATTGGCTGGAGAGGTGTTAGCTGAACAGATGTTAGCGGGAAAAAATTGCATTGTTGCAGAAATGGATACCCGTGTCTTAGGAATGTCTGTTGTTGCATTGGGTGGAGGACGTCGTAAGGCGACAGATCCTATTAATTACAGTGTGGGGCTCAGTGATATCATTGCGCTAGGCACAAACGTGAATGCGGATACTCCTTTGGCAATGATTCATGCTAGCAGTGAGCATGACTGGCATGAAGCCGCAGAAGCAGTACGTAAGGCTCTTGTTTTTAAGGAAAGCGAGACACAAGCCACTACACCGATGGTTTATCGTTATATCCGTGGATAAACCATACAAGCATTGAAATTGATTTTAATAGCTGGCAGTTTCCGCATTGATAGCGTGAATTGACGCAGGAGAAAATTATGAAACGTACATTCATCATGGTATTGGATTCCTTTGGTATCGGTGCAACTGCTGATGCTGAAAAGTTTGGTGACAAGGGATCTAATACTTTGGGTCATATAGCAGAACGCTGTGCCCGTGGTGAGGCTGATATTGGCCGTAAGGGACCACTACATTTGCCAAACCTGAGCCGTCTGGGATTGGGTAAGGCAGCAGAAGAGTCTTGCGGAACGTTCCCGATTGGTCTGGATAAAGATGCCGAAATTATTGGCGCTTATGGTTACGCGAGTGAGCTTTCTTCTGGTAAAGACACGCCGTCAGGACATTGGGAAATTGCCGGCGTTCCGGTTCTGTTTGACTGGGGTTATTTCCGTGATGAAGAAAACAGCTTTCCACAGGAATTGCTGGATAAACTGGTCGAACGTGCAAATCTGCCTGGTTATCTGGGTAACTGTCACTCTTCCGGTACCGTTATTCTGGACAAGTTGGGTGAAGAGCACATGAAAACCGGTAAACCGATTTTCTATACTTCTGCGGATTCTGTTTTCCAGATTGCTTGCCATGAAGAGACATTTGGCCTGGATCGTCTGTATGAGCTGTGTGAAATCGCTCGTGAAGAGTTGAATATTGGCGAATATAACATTGGTCGCGTTATTGCCCGTCCATTTGTGGGGGATAAAGCCGGGAATTTTCAGCGTACTGGCAACCGTCATGATTTGGCCGTTGAGCCACCAGCCCCAACTGTCCTGAAAAAACTGGTTGATGAAAAGCAGGGAGAAGTGGTTTCCATTGGCAAAATTGCAGATATCTACGCGAATGTAGGGATCACCAAAAAGGTCAAGGCGACAGGCATTGATGCCCTGTTTGATGCTTCGCTGATTGAAATGGAGCAGGCGGGGGATAACACTATCGTATTTACCAACTTTGTTGATTTTGACTCTTCTTATGGCCACCGCCGTGATGTCGCCGGTTACGCAGCAGCGCTGGAGTTGTTTGACCGTCGTTTGCCAGAAATGCTGAAATTGGTTAAAGAAGATGACATTCTGATCTTGACCGCTGACCATGGTTGTGACCCAACTTGGGCGGGAACAGATCATACCCGTGAACATGTCCCAGTTCTGGTTTACGGACCTAAAGTTAAACCAGGTTCATTAGGACATCGTGAAACGTTCGCCGACATGGGTCAGACAGTAGCTAAATACTTCGATCTGACGCCAATGGATTACGGTAAACCGATGTTTTAATTTTTGGAGGAGATCTCAGGGTCTCCCCATTTTCATCTATTTTGATATGTAATAAAAACAAGGAAATAAATTTATGGCCACCCCACATATTAATGCTGAGATGGGCGATTTTGCTGATGTTGTTTTGATGCCTGGAGACCCACTGCGTGCAAAATACATTGCAGAAACTTTCTTGGAAGATGCTCGTCAGGTTAACAATGTTCGCGGTATGCTGGGTTTCACCGGTACTTACAAAGGTCGCCGCATCTCTGTTATGGGCCATGGAATGGGTATCCCATCTTGCTCTATCTATGCCAAAGAGCTGATCACTGAATTTGGTGTTAAAAAAATCATCCGTATCGGTTCCTGCGGTGCAGTCAGCAAAGACGTTAAAATCCGTGATGTTGTGATCGGTATGGGTGCATGTACTGATTCCAAAGTAAACCGCATGCGTTTTAAAGATCACGACTTCGCCGCTATTGCTGACTTTGATCTGGTTCGTAATGCAGTGGATGCAGCGAAGGCGAAGAATATCAACGCGCGTGTCGGTAATATCTTCTCTGTGGATCTGTTTTATACGCCAGATCCTCAAATGTTCGATGTAATGGAAAAATACGGCATCTTAGGTGTTGAAATGGAAGCTGCGGGTATTTACGGTGTTGCTGCTGAATTTGGTGCAAAAGCGTTGGCGATTTGTACTGTGTCTGACCATATCCGTACTGGTGAACAAACCACTGCTGAAGAGCGGCAAAATACATTTAATGACATGATTGAGATTGCGCTTGAATCCATCCTGATGGGTGACAATTAAAAAAGTGTAAATAGTTTTAGTCTTTCATTAAAGAATTACAGGCCCTTTCCATTATTGGAAAGGGTTTTTTTTATAAATTACATGCCAATTGATATCTATTATTGAGAATAGTTTTTAGCTATTTATTTAATAGGTATTTCTTTTCTTCTAATTTGACTGGAAAACGAATGAAAAATAATAAGCTTAACAATATTTGGACGATTTTTTTAAGTGATATTTTCAATTAACAATTAGCTTGATAATTATGTTTTCTGGATAAATGTACTGATTTTATATTGACGTTCCCGATAATCATGACAATAAAAACCAAATGTTATGGTTATAACGGGATAATAAAATGCACATGTCTTTCAGGAAGATAAAACAGAGCAATAAAACAACGCCAATTAAGATGCTAAATTACTAAACATTGTTCGATATAACTTAGGGGAATAACCCAAAATTGAAAAATAATTAGTAAAATACACTACTCATTATGCGTACTTTTTTGCAAAAAATCATATTTCATATGATGTTAAGGATCATAAGCAGACTTATCGGCTGAAATTTGACTTAAGATTTATTATGTACAATGATATTGCCGGTTTGGTTTATTTTGACTGGTTATGATTTTTGTCAAAAAACTAAATAATCATTTGCCTAAGTGTCAGAAATTAATTTCTGCGCTTCGGCTTCCCTTTGGTTATGAATATCTACTTTTTGATTAAAGGAATAAGTTAAATTATGAAACTTAACAAATTGGCAATGGTTTTAGGTTTTGGTGTGGCTTTAGCTGCTGGCGCTGCAAGTGCGACTAACCAAGGTAGTGGTACAGTTAAATTCAGAGGTTCTATCATTGATGCGCCTTGCTCAATCAAACACACTAATGTCGAAGTTGATCTGGGCGCTGTTTCTAGTCAGGTTCTGGACAAGGGCGGTCGTTCAGCTTCTAAGGCTTTTAAAATTGAATTAGAAGGTTGTACGACTGAGACTCAAAAAAGCGTGAAAACCACCTTTACTGGCCCAGAAGCGAGTGAGAAAGGTTTACTGGCTATCGAAGGTACAGCACAAGGTGCAGCAATCGCAATCACTAACCACGGTAACAAAGTGATTCCTTTGGGGACAGAATCAGACGCAATGTCTCTACATGATGGCAACAACGATCTGAATTTCGCAGCACATCTGAAAGGTCTGACAAGTCAGGCAGGTCAGGCTGGAGAGGAAGGTGGAAATACTGTGAAAGTCGTACCAGGTGATTTCACTGCTATCGCAAACTTTACTTTAAGCTACCTATAATATTGCAAGCTATCTGATATTTTTTAATGCTTGAATATCAGGAAATTCACTTTAATTGTTAATCTTGACTTTCCTGATAATATATTTAGGGTATTTCTGGGATATAACGTGTAAGTAAGGTATGACTACAATATTCTGTAACAAGATCTGTTTTATTGATGTAAATCAATATTATTCATGCTTGAGTAAGCAGATTATGTCATTAACGAAATGATCCCTGTAGCAGTAAATTGAAATACCCTTTTTTATTTATTTAATCAGTGAAGCATAAACAGAGAACGTAACATATTACGGCTAGGCAGGACATGTGGCTATCTCTGCAATCCCAGTATCGGTCAGGGTCCTCAATTTAGATCGATGAACTTTAATGACGCCATGTATGAGGTAAGAACTCCTGTGCGCTTACAGACAGGATCATGTCTGACAGCGGCTAATTTCAAACTGGATGATTAACGATTCATTGTTCAGAGGATGCTATGGCTTTGTTTTCAGATTCTATGAATCATGATTTTTTATCTAATAATAGAAAAATAATCAGTAATAAAAAGACAAACAGTAATAGAAATAATGTGATTAATCAAAAAAGAATAGCTAATAAAATAAAAACAGAACACCTACTATTCGGAATTAATCCTCTTTTTGCTCTTATACTGTTTGCGTTGTCTGGCATTCAGGTTACTCATTCCAGACCATCAATTGAATTCAATATTGGTGCACTGGATGTCAATGAACGTGCCAATATTGATTTGGATAAATTTGCCCGTGCAGGGTACATCATGCCGGGTAACTATATGATGAGTGTTCGGATGAATCAGCATGAACTCTCGGATACCTATTCTATCGATTTCATTGCACCGCCTGATGATCCAACGGGTAGTGAAGCCTGTATATCTCCTGAATTGGTGAAACAAATCGCCCTGAAACAACAGTGGGTAGAAAAATTAGGTTGGCAGAATGAAGGTAAATGTCTTGATCTCAATACGTTGCCAGGTACGTCAGCCAGAGGTGATCTCGCTACTTATACGCTTTATTTAATCATACCTAAAATTTACCTGGAATATGACTTACCAGACTGGGACCCCCCTGCCCGTTGGGATAATGGGATACCTGGGTTACTGTTTGATTATAACGTTAACGCACAAACCTCTAAACCTGTTCACGGGAGTAGTAACCAACAAATAAGTGCTATCGGAACAGCGGGCATGAATGTAGGGGAGTGGCGTTTTCGGGCTGATTGGCAGGCCAGATATAACCGTTTCAAAAACCAAAGTGGCGATAAATTAGGCTCTTCTGGTGGGAGAGAACGCGATTGGGACTGGAGCCGTTACTACATGTATCGTGCGATCCCTCGCCTGGAAGCGAAATTGACATTGGGGGAGGATTACCTCAATTCCAGCATTTTCGATAGTTTCCGTTATACGGGGGTCAGTCTAGTGACTGATGAAAATATGTTGCCCCCGAATTTACGTGGATATGCGCCTGAAGTCACGGGTGTAGCACGGACTAATGCCAAGGTGACAGTGAGGCAACAGGGAAGAGTGCTGTATGAAACTCAGGTCGCTTCTGGCCCATTCCGGATTCAGGATCTTAGTGATGCGGTGGTAGGAACGCTGGATGTCAGAGTCGAAGAGCAAGATGGTGGTGTGCAAGAGTTTCAGGTTAATACTGCGACGATCCCTTATCTGACCCGCCCCGGACGAGTACAGTATAAATTTGTTGGTGGTCAATCCACGAATGATAAGCACCGTCGTGAAGGGCCTGCGTTCGGCCTGGGTGAATTCTCGTGGGGAATTAACAACGGTTGGTCACTGTATGGTGGTCTCTTAGCCGCGGGAGATTATAACGCCCTGTCACTGGGGATCGGCCGCGACTTGATGATGTTTGGTGCACTGTCGTTTGATGTGACGGAATCAAGGGCAAGATTACCGGGAGAAAACAAAACTCTTACCGGTGGATCTTATCGTTTCAGTTATTCGAAACGTTTTGATCAATATAACAGTCAGGTGACGTTTGCCGGATATCGTTTCTCTGAGCGCAATTTCATGAATATGGGGCAGTATATCGATCGCCGCTATCGCAACGTTTCTTCTAATAGCGGTAAAGAGATGTATACCATTACCTTCAACAAACAATTTATAGATATTGGTTTAAGTGCCTACCTTAACTATAGCCATCAAACTTACTGGAATCGGCCAACAAACGATCGCTATAACATTTCCTTATCCAAGTATTTTGATATTGGGCGTTATAAAAATATCAGCGTCAATCTGTCAGCCTATCGTAACAATTTTGACAATAAAAAAGATGATGGCATGTATCTGAATCTTTCCATTCCGTGGGGAGAAAGTGGCACTGTCAGCTACAACGGATTGGTCAATCGTCAGGGCAATGCTCATACAGTGGGTTATTTTGATCGTATTGATGATCGCAATAACTATCGTGTTTCAATGGGTACGAGTATCGATGGCAGGGCATCAGTTGACGGTTATTACAACCATTATGGTGACCAGACGTTGCTCACTGCCAGTGCCAGTTATCGGGATGGTGGCAATACTACGGCAGCCCTTGGCCTGCAAGGTGGGGTGACTGTAACGGCAAAAGGGGCTGCACTGCACCGTACTAATATGCCTGGCGCGACGCGCTTGATGGTAGATACAGAAGGGGTTAGCAATGTGCCTATTCGGGGATTTGGTTCAGCGGTGTATACCAACTACTTTGGTAAAGCTGTGTTGGCCGATGTGAATAACTACTATCGCAACAGGGCAAATATTGACTTAGATAACTTACCTGATGATGTAGAAGCACTGCGTTCTGTTCAGCAAGCAACATTAACGGAAGGCGCAATTGGTTATCGTAAATTCCAAGTGATATCAGGAATTAAAGCAATGACAATTATCCGGTTATCTGACGGATCATTTCCACCTTTTGGTGCTTCTGTCTTGAATTCTGCCCAGCGTGAAATCGGAATTGTCAGTGATGATGGATATGCTTATCTGAGCGGAATAAATCAGGGTGAAAAGCTGCAAGTGCATTGGGATGGACAAGTTCAGTGCGAGATTACAGTGCCAGATGAAATGACCTCAGAGCCTTTAACTTCACTTTTGCTACCTTGCCAGTTTTTAACAGGTGATGATAAGTAAATTGTAATGAAACGATCTGAAAAATCTTTATTTAATAGAGTATTATGTTTATTTGATTTGAAAAATATGGCGATTAGTTAGTGCAGCAAATATAAACATGAATCTCTTTTGAGCTTGAGCAAATGACACTATGAAACTGAAAAATATTCTAATGATAACCGCTATGACGGTAAGTTGTTTGATGCCAATTCATCAGGCAACAGCGGCGATAGCGTTAGATCGCACTCGCGTAATTTTTAATGGAAATATGAAATCCGTCAGCTTGAACATTGAAAATCAGCATCTTGATTTGCCTTATCTGGCACAGGCATGGATTGAAGATGATAAGGGAAATAAGATAAATGGCCCGATTGTCGTGGTCCCGCCAGTACAGCGTGTTGAAGCTGGAGCGAAGAGCCAAGTCAAAATTCAAACACTGCCAGCGATAGCCCAATTGCCACAAGATCGGGAAAGTTTGTTCTATTTCAACTTACGTGAAATTCCACCACGCAGTGAAAAACCAAACGTGCTGCAAATCGCCTTGCAGACACGTGTCAAGCTGTTCTATCGCCCGGAAGCCGTGATTGCACGCCGTATTGATCTTGATAATCCCTGGCAGGAAAAACTCACCTTAACCCGCGAAGGCAATCAATATGTGGTGAATAACCCAACACCTTATTACATCACTATTTCAGAAGCATCGAATAAGGTGAACGGTAAAAGTGTCGAGGGGTTTGAGCCTCTTATGTTGGCACCCAGAAGCAGTGAAAAACTTGGAGGAAGCGCTAACTCATTAGGCAATACGCCAGTACTGACCTATGTCAATGATTATGGTGGACGTCCACAGTTAACATTCAACTGTAGTGGCAATCCCTGCGCAGTGACAAAAGTTGTTACTGATGGAAACTGATTAAGTTGTATCGATGATGTTCCATCAATCAAGGTGTTGACTGGGCATCAACACAGAATTAGCCGAAATATGATGCGTTTTTTCGGTAATTAGTTGGATAAATGTAGGGTAAATAATCATGAATCCGTTAAGTATCAGATTATCCAGATATGTATTGCCAATGCTGTTTCTTTTCGGCATTGGTAGTCAGCAAAGTGCCTATGCACAAGATAATCTGCGTCAGGATGTCAGAATTACGCTAACTGTACTTGCTCCTACTTGTTCGATTAAGACAGAAGATCAAAACATAGAAGTGGATTTTGGAAATATTCTTAACAGTGATCTTTATCTGAAACATCGTACAAAGGGCGAGCTATTTTATCTGTATTTAGAGGATTGTGATCCTCAAATGATAAAGCGACTAAAAATCAAATTCTTAGGAGAGCCAAGCGAAGAGTTACCGGGGCTGTTGGCAATTAGATCTAATGGCCGCATTCGCGGAGTTGCCATTGGTATGGAAAAAATTGATGGTACGCCGATGCCGTTTAATAAAACCAGTGAATTCCCGTTATTAGCTAATAAAAAAGAGAATGTGATTCCATTCCGAGCATACATACAAGCAGCCCCCCGTGCTATTCAAGAGAAAAAGATTGGTTTTGGTCCATTTACTGCTGTCGCAACTTTTGAAGTTAATTACGACTAGTCATGCTGACTGGTTTTTCATCCACGATCTTGAGTCAGAGTTTGATGTTATTGGAAAATAAGTTATGTGCCATGTTAAAAAATCGTTGTTGAAGCTAGCAGCCTTGTTATTTTTGGTCAGTACCACGCATGTTTATGGCGGGGCTTATGTTATGCCGGTGAATACGCTTCCCTCAGGTAATCAAGCTATTACGACCATGGAAATCGTTGCATGGACAGAGGAAGAAGGGATACCAAATCCTTGCTACGGAAATACCGAATGCTATGTTGGCCCAGATGTGAAGTATAAGAATGGGCATCAACCGGGAATGTACGGCTCCTGTAGAGGGGCGAGGGTATGTTTGAATGATGCAAATAAATACCGGACAACTGCCGACGTTATGCGAGCCTATAAACACAAATTTGGCATTCCTAAACAGGTAACATTTACCATCATGACCACAGAGGCGGATTGTATCGGTTTGTTTTATACAACAAAGATAGATCCGGGATACGGTCAGGCTCAACAATTTCCCAATTCCACTTGCAACAAAATGCCACCTCCAAATCAAAGTTGTGAAATCCATTTACCTTCTGAAATTGCTTATGGGGAATTAACCGCTACAGAAGTGAATAATGCGACCCGCACAATTGACGGTACATTTAAATGTGCTGTTTATAGTAACAAGATTATGTTGCATGCCAAATCAACTAATAATGAAACAAAAATCTATCTCGATTCCGATAAGCAAATATATTCGACGTTACAGATTAATAAAATAAATGCAGCAAATGGAGTGAATGTCACTACTGATGGGAAGAATGTTGCCACGCCTTTCACACTGACGTCAGTATTGCACACACTAACACCACCGAAAGCCGGAAAATATGAAGGTACCGCAATAGTTTATTTAACTTATTTATAAATTGAGAGTAAAGATATTATGCAAGTCAGTATGCTGGTAGGAAAAAGAATCCAAATGAAAAGAAAAGAAATTGGAGTGACAGCAGCAGAGCTGGCAGACAAAATTGGAGTTAGTCATCAGCAATTGTCACGTTATGAACGCGGAACCAATAAAATCAGTCTGGAGCATTTGGTCGCTATTTCTATTGCCCTGGAAACGCCCGCAAACTGGTTTTTAGAGGATTGTTTTACTCCCCCTAAGGTTCATATGAATAATCAATATACCTGTGTAGCAGAAACAATATTGGGTTTGTAACACGAGCTTATTTATATTGATAGCAGCCATTCCAATTCAGGAATGGCTTTGTTTTTTTACCGCCAAAAATGGCGGTATCTTATGGTAGGGTTATTTTATTTAGCAATTTTAGCATGCATTTCTTGTACAGAAATAACCTGCTCAGTAGGATCAGCGCTAAGTGCCATAGTGGTTGCAAAGCCACCATTCAGAGTTGTGTCATAGTGCACTTTATATTGCAGTGCGCTGCGGCGCAGCAGTTTTGAATCTTCAATTGCTTGGCGACCCGCAGTGGTATTAACAATATAGTCGTATTCACCATTTTTGATCCTGTCCTGAATATGCGGGCGTCCTTCATGAACTTTGTTCACCAAACGTGGGTTGATCCCTGCTTCACCCAATACAATCGCTGTACCGTGCGTTGCATCCAGTTCAAAGCCATGTTTAAGTAATTTAGCGGCTAAATCAACAACGCGCTCTTTATCACCTTCGCGTACAGACAGTAGTGCCCGGCCTTTTTTGCGCATGGTGGAATTACTGCCTAACATTGCTTTTGAAAAGGCTTCGGCAAAGGTCCGGCCAACCCCCATTACTTCACCGGTAGAACGCATTTCTGGTCCCAGAATTGGGTCAACGCCTGGGAATTTATTGAATGGCAGTACCACTTCTTTTACGGAGTAGTAAGGTGGAATGATCTCTTCCATTGTACCTTGCTCAAGCAGAGACTGGCCTGCCATCACACGTGCCGCTATTTTTGCCAGCGGCATACCCGTTGCCTTGGAAACAAATGGGACGGTACGTGCTGCACGTGGGTTCACTTCAATCAGGTAAACTTCGTTGTCTTTCACCGCAAACTGGACGTTCATCAGGCCGCGGACACGCAGTTCAAAGGCCAGTTTTTCAACTTGCTGGCGCATAACATCCTGAATTTCTTTGCTCAAGGTATAAGCAGGCAGAGAACAGGCTGAGTCACCGGAGTGAACACCCGCTTGCTCAATATGTTCCATAATGCCGCCAATCAGGACACGTTCACCATCACAGATAGCATCCACATCAACTTCAACAGCATCATCAAGGAAGCGATCCAGCAGGACTGGCGCATCGTTGGATACGCTGACCGCAGTCTGGAAGTAACGGCGCAAGTCTGACTCGTCGTATACAATTTCCATTGCACGCCCACCCAGCACATACGATGGACGAACGACCAGCGGATAACCAATCTCATTACCTTTTTCAACCGCCTGCTCGATAGTGGATACTGTGGCATTGGCTGGTTGTTTCAGGCCAAGACGATTAACGGCTTGCTGGAAACGTTCACGGTCTTCTGCCCGGTCAATGGCATCAGGGCTGGTGCCAATAATGGGTACACCGGCTGCTTCCAGTTCACGAGCCAGTTTCAGTGGTGTCTGGCCGCCATACTGGACAATAACGCCTTTTGGCTGTTCAACACGCACGATTTCCAGCACGTCTTCCAGTGTAACAGGTTCAAAATAAAGACGATCGGAAGTGTCATAATCGGTAGAAACGGTTTCTGGGTTACAGTTCACCATGATGGTCTCAAAACCATCTTCACGCAGAGCCAGAGCAGCATGTACGCAGCAATAATCGAACTCAATGCCTTGCCCGATGCGGTTCGGGCCTCCGCCTAATACCATGATTTTCGGTTTGTCGTTGTTCGGGTTGGCTTCACATTCGTCTTCGTATGTGGAGTACATGTAAGCAGTATCGGTAGCAAATTCTGCCGCACAGGTGTCAACACGCTTATAAACGGGGTATAAGTTGTAGTCATAGCGTAGCTTACGGATCTCTTTACCAGAGACTCCCACCAGTTTCGCCAGACGCGCATCCGCAAAACCTTTGCGTTTAAGATGGCGCAAGAAATCAAGGGTCAGGCCGTTAATACCTTGTTCTGCAACTTGTTCTTCCAGACGAATCAACTCTTCAATTTGTACCAAGAACCAGCGGTCGATATTGGTCAGGTTGAAGAGTCCATCAACGGACATACCAGCGCGGAAAGCATCAGCGATATACCAAATACGCTCAGCACCTGCATCTTTCAATTCACTACGGATTTTAGTCAGGGATTGTGGATCATCCAGATTGACTTTAGCATCAAATCCGGTCGCGCCAACTTCCAGACCACGCAGGGCTTTCTGCATGGACTCTTGGAAAGTACGGCCAATTGCCATCACTTCACCAACAGATTTCATCTGAGTGGTGAGGCGGTCATTGCTGCCGGCAAATTTCTCAAAGTTGAAGCGAGGAATTTTCGTCACAACATAATCGATGGAAGGTTCGAAAGACGCAGGGGTGAGTCCGCCCGTGATGTCGTTCATCAATTCATCAAGGGTATAACCGACCGCCAGTTTTGCGGCGATTTTCGCGATTGGGAAACCTGTTGCCTTGGAAGCCAATGCTGATGAACGAGAGACTCGTGGATTCATTTCAATGACGATCAGGCGGCCATTTTTCGGGTTCACTGCAAACTGAACGTTTGAACCACCGGTTTCGACACCAATTTCACGCAATACCGCCATCGAAGCGTTACGCATGATTTGGTATTCTTTGTCGGTCAGTGTCTGTGCTGGTGCTACGGTGATGGAGTCACCAGTATGGATGCCCATTGGATCGAAGTTTTCAATGGAACAGACGATAATGCAGTTATCGTTTTTATCCCGCACCACTTCCATTTCATACTCTTTCCAGCCAATCAGGGATTCATCGATCAGCAATTCATTAGTTGGGGAAAGGTCTAAGCCGCGTTCGCAGATTTCTTCGAACTCTTCACGGTTGTAAGCGATACCGCCCCCGCTTCCACCCATGGTAAAAGAGGGGCGGATAATGCAAGGGAAACCCACTTCTTCAGCTACCGCCAGCGCTTCTTCCATCGTGTGGGCAATGCCAGAACGAGCGGTGTCTAAGCCAATTTTCTTCATCGCCTTGTCAAAACGCTGGCGATCTTCTGCTTTATCGATGGCATCAGCGGTCGCCCCAATCATGGTGACGCTAAATTCTTTCAGTACGCCCTGACGCTCCAGTTCCAATGCACAGTTTAGTGCCGTTTGCCCACCCATTGTTGGCAGGATGGCATCCGGGCGCTCTTTTTCAATGATTTTGCGTACTACTTCCCACTGGATCGGCTCGATATAAGTTGCATCAGCCATTTCAGGATCGGTCATTATTGTTGCTGGGTTCGAGTTTACCAGAATGACGCGATAACCTTCTTCTCTCAGCGCCTTACAAGCCTGTGCGCCGGAGTAGTCAAATTCACAAGCCTGGCCGATAACAATGGGGCCAGCACCTAAGATCAGGATACTTTTAATATCAGTACGTTTTGCCATTTTTTTCTTCTCCTGATTATTTGGTGTTCTGAACGTTTGTCAGGCGATATTGCTCAATTAACTCGATAAAATGATCGAACAGTGAAGCGGCTTCATGTGGGCCTGGGCTAGCTTCTGGGTGCCCCTGAAAACTGAATGCTGGCTTGTCAGTACGATGAATGCCTTGCAATGTGCCATCAAAAAGTGACTTATGTGTTACACGCAGATTGGCTGGCAGTGAACTTTCATCAACAGCAAAACCGTGGTTCTGTGCCGTGATCATGACAACATTGCGATCCAGATCTTTGACCGGATGGTTGCCACCATGATGACCAAACTTCATTTTCACCGTTTTTGCGCCGCTGGCCAGTGCCAGCAACTGGTGTCCTAAACAGATGCCAAATACAGGGATTTCGGTATTCAGGAAGGTTTTGATTGCTTCGATAGCATAGTCGCATGGCTCTGGATCACCAGGTCCATTGGACAGGAAAATGCCATCCGGTGCCATTTTCAGTACTTCGTCGGCGGGAGTTTTTGCCGGTACAACGGTAACGCGGCAGCCGCGATCGACCAGCATACGCAGGATATTGCGCTTCACCCCAAAATCATAGGCCACAATATGGTAAGGCAATTCTTGCTCTTTGCGAGCTTCGGGTAGCCCATCCGCTAATGTCCAGCTTCCTTGTACCCATTGGTAAGATTGTGCTGTCGTGACTTCTTTTGCCAAATCCATGCCTTTCAGGCCAGGAAATGCTTTTGCTTTTTCCAGTGCAATCTGAGCATCTGCATCATTACCTGCAATGATACAGCCGTTCTGTGCCCCTTTTTCTCTTAATAGTCGGGTCAGTTTGCGTGTATCGATATCCGCGATGGCGACGATATTATGACGTTTCAGGTAATCAGACAGGTTTTCTTCGCTGCGGAAGTTACTGGTCACTAAGGGTAAATCACGAATAACTAAGCCTTGGGCTTGAATGGCGGGGGATTCTTCATCAGCGGCATTGATGCCGACATTACCAATATGGGGATAAGTAAGAGTAACAATTTGGCGGGAATAGGAAGGGTCGGTAAGTATTTCTTGATATCCGGTCATTGAGGTATTGAAGACCACTTCTCCAACAGCCACACCTTCTGCACCAATGGCGCGACCGTGAAATTGGGTTCCATCTTCCAGAACCAATATAGCTGACTTAATCAAAACGCCCTCCAAAAATGAATAATCAGTCGCATCCAATGCATATTAATTCAGAATTAGTCCTTAAAATCAATGCCAATCATGATTTTTGTCAAAATTTTGGCAAATTGCGCGCATTCTAATGATGAGAAGGGGGGTTGTCTACAAAAAATGGCATTTTTATTGGCTTTTTTACAACTCCCGGTTTGAGTTTGAATAAATATAGCTGAAAAGTATAAGGAAAGGGTGAGCAGATAAACGATTATGGTGGGAGAAAACTTAAGAACAGAAAAAATATGTGGTTTTTTTCGTGTTTATGAGAAAAAGACCACAAAAAGACTAAATATTATTACATAAATAGTCATTAATTGGGGTATTTTATCATAGATTGTCTATATATCATTTTTACGCAATTATTTTTTAAATAATTGCGTAAAAACATAATGTTATAATATTTTAAAATTAAATTTTATCAAGATTTAGTACATCTTTCATATTATAAAGTCCACTGTTTTTTCCTGTTAACCATATGGCTGCCTTAATTGCGCCATTAGCAAAGGTCATGCGGCTTGAAGCCTTGTGGCTTATCTCTACACGTTCACCGATATCGGCAAAGATCGCAGTATGCTCTCCCACAATATCACCTGCTCGGATGGTGGCAAATCCAATGCTTTTAGGATCGCGTTCTCCTGTATGGCCTTCACGGGCATAAACTGCGCTGGTTTTGAGATCGCGGCCTAATGCACTGGCGATGGATTCCCCCATTGCCAATGCTGTTCCTGATGGAGCATCTACCTTATGGCGATGGTGGGCTTCAATAATCTCGATGTCAGTATATTCCCCCATCACTGCGGCAGCTTTTTCCAGCAATTTTAATACCAGATTGACACCGACACTAAAATTCGCAGCAAAAACAATGGAGATCTCACGGGAGGCTTCTGCAATAGCTTGTTTACCGGCATCATCAAAACCTGTTGTGCCGATGACCATTGATTTGCGATATTGCCGACAAATGGAGAGGTAGGCCAATGTGCCTTCAGGGCGAGTAAAATCGACCAGTACATCAAAGTGTTCAATGACCTGATGCAGGTCATCATTAATCATCACGCCGTTTTTACCAATCCCAGCCAGCTCTCCCGCATCGATTCCCACCAATGATGAGCCGGAACGCTCTAATGCTGCACCAAGCGTAACACCATCCAACAACTGGATAGCCTGAATGAGGTGGCGTCCCATGCGCCCGCCAGCGCCCACGATAGCAACACGAATATCTGTATCAGCCATAAGGCCCTCTCTATAAATCATTTTTAATTGAGGTGACAAAGGAAAGTTCTACAGCTTAACTGGCAAGAACTGGCAGCGCCAGATTTATAGCTTGGTCATAAGAAAAACAGGGATCATGTTGGAAATTATAAAATTTATCTATCTTCCTGCCTCTGGCAATTCGTAATGAAGATATTTGGTATTAAATCCTGCTAACAGTCATAAATGGCGTTTTAGCATTAGCAATAATAGTTATAAATATATAATGTGTTGATTTAATATACTGAATTATTGAGGTAATCTCTGGTAATGAGAAAAATGAAGAGGATAGTATTGCAAACTCGGTTTTTGTTGGAAATCGTATCAGAATAAATTGCTTATACGTTCCAACCTAAAAAAACCGAGTTTAAATAAAATTGAAGCTAATTAACCTCTTTCACTTCAACCCGTAACTCTTTTGGTACTTCAAAAACAATATTTTCTTCTCGGCCATGCAGCTCGTTAACCGTTTCTGCACCGAAAGTTTTCAAACGTTCAATCACCTGTTGTACCAAAATATCAGGCGCAGATGCACCTGCCGTGACACCCACTGCATCCACACCTGTGATCCATTCTTCCTGGATATCCTTAGCTGAATCAATCAAATAGGCAGGCTTGCCTACGCGTTGTGCAAGTTCGGCCAAGCGATTTGAGTTTGATGAGTTTTTAGAACCAACCACTAGAACCACATCAGCCCCTAATGCCAAATCACGTACCGCTTCCTGACGGTTAGTTGTGGCATAGCAGATATCATCTTTGCGTGGGCCGACAATATTGGGGAACCTTGCATTAAGCGCATCAATCACTTCTGAGGTGTCATCAACAGAAAGTGTTGTTTGGGTCATAAAGCAGAGGTTATTTTCATCCTTAACTTGCAGTTTCCACACGTCTTCCGGTGATTCCACCAGATACATGCCACCATTAGGGTTATTGTATTGCCCCATGGTGCCTTCTACTTCGGGATGACCGGCATGTCCGATTAAAATTGCCTCTTTGCCTTTGCGACTCGCCCTTGCCACTTCCATATGGACTTTAGTAACCAGCGGGCAGGTAGCATCAAACAGCATGGTTAAATTACGGGAGCGGGCTTCTGCACGAATGGCCTGGGAAACACCATGGGCAGAGAAGATCAAAATGGCGCCATCAGGCACTTCTGAAATTTCTTCAATGAAAATGGCGCCGCGTTTCCTGAGGTTGTCAACCACATAACGGTTGTGTACCACTTCATGGCGAACATAGATGGGGGCACCGTACAATTCCAGTGCACGCTCCACGATGCTGATAGCACGATCAACACCGGCACAGAAACCACGAGGGTTAGCCAGCAATATTTGCATGGGTTTCCTCCAACTGAGGGTCAATTTCCAGCACTTCAATTTCAAAAGTGATGTTTTGTTCAGCCAGTGGATGGTTAAAATCAACAGTAATGGAACCTTCAGCCACTTCTTTGACAAACCCCGGCATTTCACTGCCGTTTATGGCTGTAAATAACATGATGGTTCCCACTTCTGGGATACCGGCATCGGAAAAATCACGAGGAGTGAAGTATTGGACTAAATCAGGATTGTGTTTGCCAAAAATGGTTTCCCCAGCCAGCGTAAATTGATGCTTATCACCAACTTTCAACCCAAGAAGCTGCTCTTCCAGTGGGGCAGAGAGGCTACCATCACCGAGGCGGAATAATGCGGGTTTATCTTGACTATAAGTCGAGTCTGCCGTAGAGCCATCATCCAGCTTTAATGTGAAATGTAATAAAACTGCACTGTGCGCTTGCACCTGCATTGACATGTTGCTCAAGCCTTTTACTTAAAAATGATTGCAAGTATACCGCTATTGGGTATAGACGAAGTTACCAGCCCCAGTTAACCATGCTGGGGCTGGTTTATTATCATTCTTTCAATGACTAAGTTTTCGAGACTGCTTGCTTGTCCTTGTTATCAGGGCTGATAAAGCTCTCTATGATAATGAGAGCAGCACCGATACAAATTGCAGAATCGGCAATATTAAAGGTAGGCCAGTGCCATTCTCCGACATAAAAGTCGATAAAATCGACAACAAAGCCATGCACCAGCCTATCGAACAAATTTCCCAAAGCCCCACCAATCACTAAGGCGTAGGCAATATTGCTCAGTTTTTGCTTGGCATTGGAACGATACATCATTACCAGCAGAACAACCGTGATGGCAACTGCCACCAATGCAAAGAACCAACGCTGCCAGCCACCCTTATCGGCCAGAAAACTAAAGGCTGCCCCTAAATTCTGGGCGTAAGTCAGATTGAAATAAGGTATCAATGGAATGGATTCGTACAGCGTGAAATGCTGCAACACTAAGTACTTGCTTCCCAAATCCAGGATGAATACCACAACAACCAGCCAAAGCCAGCGAAGTCCGGTGGAACAAATGGGCTTACTCATCAGGCAAATTTACGCTCTTCACCGTTACCGGCAACGTTAGTCACACAGCGGCCGCAAAGTTCTGCATGTTCCGCCACCAGACCCACGTTTTTAGCATAGTGCCAGCAACGTGGACATTTTTCTCCGTCTGCTTTGCGCAAAGCCACTTTAAGACCTGCCATTTCACTTTGTTGTGCATTCTCACTGGCGGCTGCATAAGCAGCAACTTCAACCTGAGAGGTCAGCAGGACAAAGCGCAGTTCATCAGACAGTTTGTCGAGTTTTTCTGCCAGTGCTTCATCTGCATAGAGTGTGACAGCCGCTTCCAGTGAACTGCGGATATGCTTATCATTACGAGCCTGTTCCAGAACTTTGTTCACTTCGCTACGTACTGCCAGCAGGTCAGCCCAGAAAGTATCGTTCATATCTTCGCCATCTGCCAGACCAAACAGCCCGTCATACCACTCTTCGGTAAAGACGTATTGAACACGTTTACCTGGCAATTCATGCCAAATTTCATCAGCAGTAAACGACAGAATCGGCATCATCCAGCGAACCAGGGCTTCTGCGATATGGAACAAGGCAGTCTGGCAGCTACGACGGGCAAGGCCGTCACTTTTCGCGGTATACTGGCGATCTTTGATGATATCCAGATAGAACGAACCCATTTCCACGGAACAGAATTGCATCAAGCGTTGAACCACAGAGTGGAAATCATACTCTTCATAGTATTTAAGGATATCTGCCTGTGCGGCCTGAGCGCGGCCTACAGCCCAGCGATCCAGAACAACCATATCTTCTGCTTTTACCATGTGCTCTTCTGGGTTGAAACCATTCAGATTTGCCAGCAGGAAGCGGGCGGTGTTGCGGATACGGCGGTAAGCATCAGCAGAACGTTTCAAGATCTCGTCAGAAACAGCGATTTCGCCAGTATAATCAGTGGCTGCCACCCATAAACGCAGGATATCTGCGCCCAGTTTGTTCATCACATCTTGCGGGCTGATGGTATTGCCGATGGATTTGGACATTTTACGCCCTTGTTCATCAACGGTGAAACCATGAGTCAGAACCTGGCGGTAAGGGGCTTTGCCTTTGATCGCAGTGGACAGCATCAATGAAGACATGAACCAGCCACGGTGCTGGTCAGAACCTTCCAGATACAGATCGGCTGAATTGCCGTTGAATTCTGGACGGGCATCCACAACCGAAGAATGGGTACTTCCTGAATCAAACCAAACATCCAGCGTATCTGGCGCTTTGGTGTAATCTGCGGCCTCATCACCCAGCAGGTCTGCTGCGTCCAGATCCCACCATGCCTGAATGCCATCGACTTCAACGCGTTTAGCGACTTCTTCGATCAATTCAACGGTACGAGGATGTGGCTCTTGTGTCCCTTTATGAATGAACAGAGACATGGGTACGCCCCATGTACGCTGGCGAGAAATACACCAGTCTGGACGGTTTTCTACCATTGATTCGATACGCGCTTGTCCCCAACCAGGTATCCACTGAACATCTTTGATCTCTTTTAGGGATTGTGCACGTAAACCATTTTTGTCCATGCTAATGAACCATTGTGGTGTTGCACGGAAGATGATGGGTTTTTTGTGGCGCCAGCAGCACGGGTAGCTGTGTTGGATTTTTTCCAGATTCAGCAATGTGCCTTTCTCTTTCAGCAATTCAACAATGATGTCGTTGGCTTTAAAGACAAATTGTCCATCCAGTGAAGGATAAGTGCCAGAGAGATAGCAGCCATTAGGGCCAACCGGGTTAGCGATTTCAAGGCCATATTTTAAGCTGATAGAGTAATCGTCTGGACCGTGACCACCAGCAGTATGTACTGCACCTGTACCGGCTTCAAGCGTTACGTGATCACCGAGGATGGCGGGAACATCGTAGCCCATGAATGGATGGTTGAAGCGCAACAGTTCCAGAGCTGCGCCCGTGCAATCGCCTAAAACTTCCCATGCAGTGATACCTGCGCGCTGCATAACGCTTTCGACAAGTTCAGCCGCCAGAATGATGCATTCATCATTGATTTTGACCAATTGGTAGGTAATTTCCGCACCCAAGGCAATTGCACGGTTTGCTGGCAATGTCCACGGGGTGGTGGTCCAGATGATTAAAGAAACAGGCAGCCCTTGTGGTTGTACATCAAATTTGGCGTACACGGCATCGGCATCAACGGCCGCGAAGCGCACGTCGATGGAAGGGGAGGTTTTATCGTAGTATTCCACTTCCGCTTCGGCGAGGGAGGAACCACAGTCAGTACACCAGTGAACAGGTTTTACACCTTTCAGCAAGTGCCCATTTTTGATAATACGGCCTAGTGCACGAATGATGTCGGCTTCGGTTTTGAAGTCCATGGTCAGGTAAGGTTTATCCCAATCGCCCAAGACACCCAGACGTTTGAAGTCCGCTTTTTGTGCTTCGACCTGAGTCATGGCATATTTACGGCACTCAGCACGGAATTCAGCGGCGGAAAATTTTTCCCCTGGCTTGCCGATAATCTGCTCAACCTTGAGCTCAATAGGCAAACCGTGGCAGTCCCAACCCGGAATATAAGGTGAGTCGAAGCCTGACAGCCCCTTGGACTTAATAACAATATCTTTGAGAATTTTATTAACTGAGTGACCAATATGAATATCGCCGTTTGCATAAGGAGGGCCATCATGCAAAATAAACGTTTTCTTGCCAGATTTTGCTTTTCTAATTGCCTGATACAAACCTTCTTTGTACCAACGTTTCAACATATCTGGTTCGCGCTTAGCTAAATCCCCGCGCATAGGGAACCCTGTTTCCGGTAAATTCAGGGTGTCTTTATAGTCACTCATTATAGATTCTCAGTTCCAATTTTCCGCTAGATACATGACTTGGCTCGCTGCAAGAGATAGTCTCTCGCAGCAACCACATCATTTGCGATTTGCTGTTTAAGCGCATCAAGCGAAGCAAATCGCTGCTCATTACGCAATTTTTTACGTAATACCACATCGATATGATGCCCATACAGATCCATTTGGGTATCAATCAAATGCACTTCAAGTTGCTGGCCAAGGCCTGCAACTGTGGGGCGATTGCCTATGTTTGCAACACCCGGTAGGGGGTTATCGCCCAGTCCGTGGACTTCAACAGCATAAACGCCCTTAACAGGCGCAACGAGACGTTTCAACGGTAAGTTGGCTGTGGGAAAACCGATGGTGCGCCCCAATTGCTTACCGTGAACAACTCTGCCACTTATACTGTAAGGATGCCCCAATAATATTTCGGCCAAAGCCAAGTCATCACTTTGCAGTGCCTGACGAATGGCTGTACTGCTGATCCTAAGACCGCTATCACAAAAACTGTCTGTGCTGGCGACATCAAAACTGTATTGTTTACCTGCTTGTTGTAAGTAGTGGAAATCTCCGCGGCGATTTTTGCCAAAACGGAAATCGTCTCCTATTGCCAGAAACTTAACACCCAGTTTTTCAACGAGCAACTGTGAAACAAAGGCTTCAGGTGAGTTGGCTGCAAAATGTTTGTCAAATTTCACACATAACAGATAATCAACGCCATTTTGGGCTAGATATTTTATTTTATCTCTCAGCCTTGTCAGGCGAGCTGGCGCTTTATCTGCCACAAAAACTTCCAGAGGCTGCGGTTCGAAAATCATGACCATCGTCGGTAACCCGAGACGCTGCCCTTCTTGCTTCAAGTGTTTTAATAAAGCCTGATGCCCGCGATGGACACCATCAAAATTACCAATCGTCAGCACGCAACCATGGTGACGCGCCCGGATATTGTGTATACCGCGAATTAGCTCCATAGCTGGCTCAATACCGTGGAAATTGCCGGATTATACCTTGTACAAAGCTCAAGGTTAACCCACGATCACAAAGGGTTTTAATTAATAACCTGATTCATACAATAAAAATAGGCTAGATGCCCGAAAAATATTTAATTTATCGCATTTCTCTGTGATTCATTCAGTTTTTTATTGCGAAAGACTGTATTCCCTCTGAGTAAGCTGATAAAATCCCGCCCCATCACAACGTAATCAGCGTCGCTGTACAACGACGCTTATTTGCACAAATCCATTGACAAAAGAAGGCTGAACAGGCATATTCCTCGGCCTTTGAATTGTCCTCGATAGAATATATTTGGGAGTTGGACCTTGGCTAATATCAAATCAGCTAAGAAACGCGCCGTACAGTCTGAGAAACGCCGTCAGCACAATGCGAGCCGTCGTTCTATGGTGCGCACTTTTATCAAGAAAGTCTACGCGGCTATCGCTGCTGGCGACAAAGAAGCTGCACAGAAAGCATTCAATGACATGCAACCAATTGTTGATCGTCACGCCTGCAAAGGTCTGATCCACAAAAACAAAGCAGCACGTCATAAATCTGCTCTGGCAGCACAAATCAAAGCAATGTAATCATTCGTTTTGATGATGCTAAAAAAACCGGCTTTAAGCCGGTTTTTTTGTATCTGCTGGTTTTAACGTGTTAGTTTTAATCTGCTGTTTTTAAATAAAAACTTTAATATAATTTTTCAGGGCGACTTTTTGGTGGTGAACTGAATAAAGCAGAAAAATCTTTGTTACACACGCGCTGGACTGCCGGATGCTGAATCATACGCTCGGCAAAGATGACGTAATATTCTTCCTGTACCGTATCCAATCGACCTATCTCAACAATATCACTATCAGCAAAAATATCATTGGCGTAGAAAGAAGGCGCAATGAAAATGGCGTTGTGATACATACCAAATGCTTTCATCAAAGCGGCATCATCAAATTCACCCAGCACTTCAACTTCAAGATTTTTATTGCGTATCCATGTCAGGAGCTTTCTTCCCAACATTGAGCGGCGGCCCGGAATTAATAAACGGCGCTCTTCCAAACATGCTGGAAAGGATTTTTCTGGAATTGGTTGGCGGCAGTAAAAACTAATATTACATTCCCCCAATTTCACTGAAAACAATCCTTCCTGTTGAGAAGAATCCACTGGGCAATCGGATAGGATCATATCCAGCTTATGCTGGCTAAGTTGTTCAAGCAGCATTTCATGTGTAGATTCAAAACAACGCAAGTGGATCTTTTCGTGCTCTACAACGGTCGTTTCCAATACCTTACTTACTAAACGTTTGGACAGCGCATCAGCGACACCTACATCAAACAGCAAATTTGATTCTCGGCTGTAAGTCACGATGTCCATCATTTCCTGGCTGAGTGTAAACATCTTATCCGCATAGCGGAAAACTAATTGTCCCAGTTCTGAGGGCACTAATCCTCTTCCTTGGCGTTTGAATAACTTCCCACCCAGGCGCTCTTCCAACGCTTTTATCTGTCCTGTAATGGTTTGTGGGGTCAGATATAGTGCTTCTGCCGCTCCCACAACAGAGCCTTCCTTGCAAACGTGCCAAAAATAATAGAGGTGGTTAAAATTTAAATGTGAAACCCGCATATATTTATCCTTGTGTATTGCCTCGTATCTGTATAACAGCCGTGACCATACATTTCAGGTCGCCAGATTATGGCGTTTTCCTATTTTTCTATCACTATTTTTTATTACTATGAAAATATTCGCGACATCTCAGGTATCAAAGTTTTGCCGCGAATATTAAAAGAATGAGTTACCTCGGAAATTCTTTCTATATCTGTGCTTAAATTAATCTATTCATCTATTTTTGACCACGTTTTTTCTTCGGTAACAGTATGGTGAGTAACCCATAACCAACAACCGCCGCGGTTGTGGAACCTATCAATATGCCTAAGCGGGAATAAGTACTGAAGGTATCATTGAGACCTTCAAATGCCAGACCTGAGATAAAAATAGACATGGTAAAACCGATTCCACACAGTACGGAAACAGCGAAGATTTGTCTCATACCAATTTTTTCCGGCAATTTGGCGATCCCCAGTTTTACCGAAATCCAGCTAAACAGGAAAATACCCAATGGCTTACCAAGAAACAGGCCAAGTGCGATGCCTATAGGCAATATACTGGTTAAACCATCTAATGTGACACCCTGTAGTGAAACACCCGCATTGGCAAAAGCAAACAGTGGCAGAATTAAATAAGCGACCCATGAATGCAGTTCATGCTCCAGGGTTTCTGAGGGTGACTCACCTTTTTTATCTCGAAGGGGGATCAAGAATCCAACAATAACGCCAGCCAGTGTGGCATGAACACCTGATTTCAAGATACACACCCATAAAACAGCACCAACAATCAGATAAGCGGATGTTTTAGCTATTCCTTTCCAATTCATCCAAGCCAATAGCCCAATCATGGCGGTAGCCAAACCTAATGCAGCCAGGGATATTGTTTTGGTATAGAACAAAGCGATAATGATGATGACACCTAAATCATCAATAATCGCCAGCGCAAGCAAAAATACTTTTAATGCGGTGGGAACGCGTTTCCCCAACAACGCCATGATCCCTAATGCAAAAGCGATATCTGTTGCGCAGGGAATTGCCCAACCTTGTTGGGTGATCTCGTCACTGCCATTAAACAGCAGATAGATCAATGCCGGAGCCAACATCCCTCCAAGCGCCGCAATGGCGGGGAAAATGGCTTTGTCGCGACCAGCAAGTGAGCCTTCCATGAGTTCCCGTTTCACTTCCAGCCCGACAATGAGAAAAAACACGGCCATTAATCCATCATTTATCCATAGTAATAATGGCTTATTGATTTCCAGCGCTGCGAATTGCATTGCAACAGGAAGATTGAGAAATTGATGATAAATACCCTGCAATGGCGTATTCGCCATAACCAGCGCAAAAATGGCCGCTATAATGAGAAGGATTCCTCCAGCGGCCTCTAATTTCAAGAATTGGCGAATGATTGCAGTCATGGATAAATTAACCTATGAAATGGATCAAGGTCATGCATATTATGCTAGTCATGATATCGGAAAAAGCAGATTATTTGTGCTAAATTGTTCGTTATATTCGAATTATAACATAATGAAATAATGTTTTTCGAACTATTGATAAATTACACTGCATAGCAGAAGAAATTTTAATCATTATTTGTGCTAACGATATAAGAAAAATACTCTATGACAACGTTACTTTTCCTGTTTGTCCTTGGCGCAGCATTGCTACATGCCAGTTGGAATGCTTTGGTTAAGATTAGCGCAGATCGGTTCTTGGGCATTGCAATTATTGTCTTTTTTGCCGGAATTATCGCCACATTGGGATTGTTTTGGGTTGAATTGCCGTCATTATCCTCTCTGCCGTGGTTAATCTTCTCTGCTGTTTTACATACGACTTATTGTCTGTTTTTAAGCCGCTCTTATGCTACGGGAGATTTAGGGCAGGTATATCCAATTGCCAGAGGTTGTGCGCCACTCATTACCGCTTTATTTAGTTGGGTCATTTTGCAGGAAATGTTGCCGCCCCTTGCCATGCTCGGAGTAGGGCTTATTATCGTAGGGATTATGTTAATTGCTTTTCCACACGGGAAAAATTCTCTTCAACTGGATCGCAAAACGTTAATTGCAGCAATCATAACATCGGCATTTACCGCTGGTTATACTTTATCCGATGGAGCAGGCTCCAGAGCCAGCGATAATACTTTGACCTATATCTTATGGCTGTTTGCTATTAATGGCTGGGTAATGGGCGCGATTATGTATTTCCGGTATTGGAATACTGCCGGAAGGATGCTCCACCAATACTGGAAACAGGGAGTACTGGGCGGGCTGATGCAATTATTAAGTTATGGCATCGTAATTTGGGCGATGGGTCATGCGCCCATCGTGCTGGTTGCGGCATTGCGCGAAACTAGCGTGTTATTTGCAATGTTATTGTCAGTCGTTATCTTGCGGGAACCGTTTAGCAAAATGCGATTATTAGCTTGTATTGTGATTGTGGCTGGGGTTATTGCTACGAAGCTAGGGTAACTTCCCTTTAAAGTTGAGGGTGGCTTAATAGATTAGAAATCCCGCCTGATTATCAATACATTAGAAAGATAATCAGATGGGATTTATGCGAGATCTCACAAAGGTATTAAATTACTTAGTCAGATCATCAAAAAATTTCTTCACACCATCAAGGAAACTTTTGGAGCGAGGGCTATTGGTTTCACCGCTTTTTCCGCCAAAAGATTCGCCCAATTTACGCATCAGCTCTTTTTGCTCTTCATTCAGCTTAACCGGTGTTTCTACTACGACACGGCACAGCAAGTCGCCCTGAACACCGCCACGGACGGATTTAACACCTTTACCTTTCATACGGAACAACTTGCCAGTTTGGGTTTCCGCCGGGATTTTCAGGCTGACACGGCCATCAAGGGTTGGGACTTCAATTTCGCCGCCCAATGCCGCGGTTGCGAAGTTGATCGGAACTTCACAATAAAGATTGCTACCATCGCGCTCGAAGATATGGTGAGGCTTGACTTGAACCTGAACGTACAAATCGCCGGATGGTGCTCCGTGTTCACCGGCTTCACCTTCACCACTCAAGCGAATGCGATCGCCAGTGTCGACGCCTGCTGGAATTTTAACGGACAGCGTTTTGTATTTTTCAACACGACCATGTCCATGACATTTACCGCAAGGATCTTTGATGATTTTTCCGTGTCCATGACACTGCGGGCAAGCTTGTTGAACTGCGAAGAACCCTTGGCGCATTTGTACCTGACCTGCCCCGTGACAGGTTGGGCAAGTTTCTGGGCTGGTACCCGCTTTAGCTCCGCTGCCGTGACAGGTATCACAAGATTCCAGGGTTGGAATGCGGATCTCTTTGGTCACACCACGGACAGCTTCTTCCAGGGTTAATTCCATGCTGTAACGCAGGTCTGAGCCACGGCTAGGACGCTGCTGACGACGGCCACCACCGAAAATATCTCCGAAAACGTCACCAAAGATATCGCTAAAGTCAGCTCCGCCACCGAAACCACCTGAGCCACCGCCCATGCCACCTTGTTCAAAGGCAGCGTGACCATATTGGTCATAAGCGGCACGTTTCTGAGAATCTGTCAGGATCTCATACGCTTCTTTAATTTCTTTGAATTTACTTTCTGATTCTTTATCACCCTGGTTACGGTCTGGGTGATATTTCATTGCCAGCCGTTTATAGGCTTTTTTGATCTCTTTTTCGTCTGCGGTTTTGGAAACTCCCAAAACTTCGTAATAATCTTTTTTTGCCATCGTATTGTTTACCCTTAACACGCACGCACGGGCGTAGAGTTACCTCAACGCCCGTGCCAGTTAACAAGTAACAGGCGCCCTGTTACTTTGCCCGCTAAGGGCTATTATTTTTTGTCTTTAACTTCTTCGAATTCAGCGTCTACAACGTCGTCGTCTTTCTTCGCGTTGCTTGCGCCAGCATCGGCAGCACCAGCCTGAGCTTGTTGTTGGGCAATTTCCAGCAGTTTCTTGGATGCTTCAACCAAGGCTTGGATCTTCGCTTCAATTTCAGCTTTATCTTCGCCTTTCGCCGCAGTTTCCAGCTCAGAAGTTGCTTTCTCGATTGCCGCTTTATCGTCTGCTGCCAGTTTGTCACCCGCTTCTTCAACTTGCTTACGAGTGCCGTGGATCAGTTGGTCAGCTTGGTTACGGATTTGAACCAGCTCTTCAAACTTACGGTCAGCTTCTGCGTTTGCTTCTGCATCACGTACCATCTGTTGGATTTCTTCTTCGTTCAGACCAGAAGAGGCTTTGATGGTGATGTTTTGCTCGCGACCTGAGTTTTTGTCTTTCGCAGAAACGTGCAGGATGCCGTCAGCATCGATATCGAAAGTCACTTCGATCTGCGGAGTACCGCGCATTGCTGGCTGAATACCATCCAGGTTGAACTGACCCAGAGATTTGTTATCGCCGGCACGCTTACGCTCACCTTGTAATACATGGATCGTTACCGCAGACTGGTTGTCTTCCGCTGTAGAGAACACTTGACTATGTTTAGTCGGGATAGTGGTGTTCTTAGAAATCAGGGAAGTCATCACGCCGCCCATGGTTTCGATACCCAGAGACAGTGGAGTTACGTCCAGCAGCAGAACGTCTTTCACGTCACCAGCCAGTACACCACCTTGAACTGCTGCACCCATTGCCACTGCTTCGTCTGGGTTCACGTCTTTACGTGGTTCTTTGCCGAAGAAATCTGCGACTGCTTTCTGCACCAGTGGCATACGAGTCTGACCACCAACCAGAATAACGTCGTTGATGTCAGAGACAGACAGGCCAGCGTCATTCAATGCAACTTTCAGAGGTTCGATAGAACGTTTAACCAGGTCTTCAACCAGAGATTCCAGTTTTGCACGGGTAACTTTAATGTTCATGTGCTTAGGACCGGTTGCATCTGCTGTGATGTATGGCAGGTTTACATCAGTCTGCTGTGCAGAAGAAAGTTCGATCTTCGCTTTTTCTGCTGCTTCTTTCAGACGCTGCATTGCCAGTGGGTCATTACGTAGATCGATGCCTTGTTCTTTCTTAAACTCGTCAACCAGATAGTTGATCATGCGGCTGTCGAAGTCTTCACCACCTAAGTGGGTATCACCATTGGTTGCCAGAACTTCATACGTTTTTTCACCATCAACTTCATCGATTTCGATGATAGAGATATCGAAAGTACCACCACCCAAGTCATAAACCGCGATGGTACGGTTGCCCACTTCTCTGTCCAGGCCGTAAGCCAGTGCAGCCGCAGTAGGTTCGTTGATGATACGCTTAACTTCCAGACCTGCGATACGGCCAGCATCTTTAGTTGCCTGACGCTGTGCGTCGTTGAAGTATGCAGGAACGGTGATAACCGCTTCGGTTACTGGTTCACCCAGATAGTCTTCCGCTGTTTTCTTCATTTTTTTCAGAACTTCAGCAGAAACTTGAGGGGGTGCCATTTTTTGGCCTTTTACTTCCAGCCATGCATCGCCGTTATCCGCACCTGTGATTTTGTATGGCATGATAGATACGTCACGCTGTACTTCTTCGTCCTGGAAACGACGGCCAATCAAACGTTTAATGGCGAACAACGTGTTTTGCGGGTTAGTAACAGCCTGACGTTTAGCTGGTTGACCAACCAGAGTTTCACCATCCTGAGTATATGCGATGATAGAAGGTGTGGTACGGTCACCTTCGCTGTTTTCAAGCACACGAGTGGTTGTGCCGTCCATAATTGCTACACAAGAGTTGGTAGTTCCCAAGTCGATACCAATGATTTTACCCATCTAAACGCCTCCACAAAGAATTCATATATTCGGTCAAGTTACTAAGCTATATGAGGACGAATGTTTACTTTTCAATGGCTCTGTTCGCCAGACATTCCTCATTTTGTTTTCCAGCTAATGCTGAAATATTCAGTAGTAACTGTAGTTGAGACTTAGATGGGGTCATTCATCTCATCATCAAGGGGAGAATTGAAAAAAAATTGAGATTTAATAAAAAAATTTTTCGCAGGCCATTGTGTAGTTGATGTCATCACATTATGATTCGCCGCCTTTTATGATTTCTTGGTGCAGGAAAGCGCCACGATAAATTTTTTAATATTTTGTTTTATTTGTATTTTCTAGGGGAAGTATGCATTCTAATCAGTTGGCGAACCCAGGCCCATTGGGTTTAATGGGTTTTGGCATGACAACCATTTTGTTGAATTTGCACAATGCAGGTTTTTTCCCATTGGCATCAGCAATTTTGAGCATGGGAATTTTTTACGGTGGTTTGGCTCAGGTGCTGGCCGGCATCTTTGAGTACAAAAAAGGAAATACGTTTGCTGCAACCGCATTTACCTCTTACGGCCTGTTCTGGTTGAGTCTGATCGCTTTGCTTTTCCTGCCAAAGATGGGGCTGGCTGACGCAACCAGTCATGAGTTCCTTGGTGTTTATCTCGCCTTGTGGGGAATCTTCACACTGTTTATGTTCTTTGGTACGTTGAAAGCTAACCGTGTCCTGCAATTTGTCTTTGGCAGCTTGACGCTGCTGTTTGCATTGCTGGCAATTGGCAACATCACCGGCAATGCCAGCATCTTGATCTTCGCGGGTTTTGAAGGTGTTATCTGTGGTGCGAGTGCTTTCTATCTGGCAATGGCTGAGGTTCTGAATGAACAATATGGCCGTACTATTCTGCCAATTGGTGAAGTGAAACACGCTTAACCGTTTTTAACAGGATGAGTCATTCATGCTCATCCTGTGCTTTATCAATCCTCTAATTTCTTACCTACTTCTTCAGATAGATTTTTTCCGCAAGTAAAACCCCAATAACAGGCCAACAGCCGATAAGGTCATCATATAGTAAGCGGGTGCCAGTGCGGTATATGTCAGTAGTAAGGTGACGAAAATTGGTGTCAATCCACCAAAAATGGCATAAGCCAAATTATATGCAAATGAAATGCCACTAAACCTGACTTCTGGCGGATAGCTTTTCACCATAACAAAAGGAGTGGCGCCAATCACACCGACAGTCAGACCAGCGAGGGAATAAGTACTAAATAGTTTAAGTGGTTCATGGCTGATATTGTGGTAGAAAAACCATGTTGTGGCAGCCAATAGAGTGCAACCGATAATCAGCACGATACCGGCTCCCCATTTATCGCATAAATATCCGACAGAGATACAGCCAATCGCCAATGAGATAATAGCCAGACTGTTTGCTTTCAAAGTCAGTGATTGTTCCAGATTAAATACCGACTGCATATAGGTTGGTGTCATCAAGATAACGACGACAATGCCTGCGGAAAGGAGCCATGTCAGCAGCATGGAAATAGAGATGGCGCGTTTGTGATTAAAAACAACAGTTTTTAGTGGCAGCTCTCCTGCCAACGCTTTGCGTTCTTGCATTTCCTTGAAGACAGGGGTTTCATGGAGCCAACGGCGCAGATACATGGCGCATAAACCGAAAATACCGCCTAAGAAAAATGGCAGACGCCACGCCCAATCTAAGACTTCTTGTCTGGAATAAATCGAAGTAATAATGGTTGCGACGAGAGAACCAAATAAAATCCCCAAACTCAATCCTGCCGTTAAAACACCACAGGCAAATCCGATGCGTTTATGAGGAACATGCTCTGCCACAAAAACCCAGGCTCCGGGTACTTCTCCACCAATTGCGGCTCCCTGCATAATCCGCATCAGTAGCAGCAGGATAGGGGCAGCAATGCCTATGGCGTCATAGGTGGGCAACAGGCCGATGGTCAGTGTTGGTACAGCCATCAACAATATGCTGAGTGAAAACATTTTCTTACGCCCAATGAGATCGCCAAAATGGGCCATGACGATCCCACCTAAAGGCCGAACCAGATAACCCGCAGCAAAAATACCAAATGTCTGTAGTTGCCTGAGCCATTCAGGTATATCAGCAGGAAAAAAGAGTTCCCCAAGCGCAACAGCAAAGAAGATAAAGATAATAAAGTCGTAAAATTCCAGAGCGCCACCTAAAGCCGCCAAGGACAGCGTTTTATAATCTTGTTTATTTAATGGACGATTGTGATGTTGTGACATAAGTTACCGGTTTATAGTTATAAAATGGGTTCTAAGGTGATTATTTTCAATGTCCTGACCAGACTCAAAATAGATGAAAATAAAACTTACACTATATTAAAAGATATTTATTCTACAATTTTTAAAAAGAACCCATTGTGGTGATATGTAACTTAGATTTGAACAGAGGAAGAATTTACAGCTATATATCAGGGAAAATGTGAAATAGAAGAGTACCCAGCCCACATATTAGATCACTTTCATGTCGAATATTTTTTGTCAATTAAGGGGCGAAATACTCTTCCATAACGCGATTAATCTCGAACTTATTCTGACTGATATTGTTTCAGTAGTGAAATAACGGTTTCAATATCTGGTAATGAAGGATGTCCAACCATTCGTTGTAGTGAAACATCAAAATTTTCGTGCCATACAGGTTCAATAACGTGATAGCCATCATCACGTAATTGATTGATATTGCGACGTGTTGCTTTTTTTTCCCACATTACGTGTCCCATGACAGGAAAAAACAGCACAGGAAATGTGGAGGCCAGCACGACAGTTGTTAATCGATTGGTTGCGCCACCACAAGCAACGGTCGCAAGCGTGTTAGCTGTTGCAGGTAAAACCGCCATAATGTCATGATCCGCGACAATGCGTGAAGGTTTGTCTGTTGGCCAATCGTGGGGCATCTCTCCGCTAATGACCCGATCGGCATAGAGCGCTATGGTTGAAGCGGGTAAAAAGGTGGTGGCATTGTTTGTCATCAATACTGTTAATGTACAGTCGATCGCCGCCTTAATTGCTGAAAGATATTTGGGGAGGAGGGTGATATCTACTGACCCGGTTGTCCCAATTAAGATCCGAGGTTTTATCTGTGGAATTATTTCATCATTTTTCATCGTTAAATTAGCCTCTTATTATAAAAATAGATGATTAGCTATACGCGTTAGCGTGTTCCAGTAATCCGTCTAGTTGTACTAAGTAAGAACTTCTGCCACGCTCTTGCCATTCCCGCGGATATCCCAAAGAGACTTCCAAATGAGCAACATCTTGAATATATTCGAGATTAGGAATGTGTAGGTGTCCATATACCACCATGCGAACCCCTTTTTTTGATGCCCATTGGTGAGTTTTTTCACTGCCACACCAAATGGAAAATTCACTGTTGCGTAAGGATTCGAGCGGCTTACGGATAATGGGGAAATGGCTTATCAGTACGATATCTTTGCCATCTGGAATGGTGTTCAAGCGTTTGGCGGTATATTGGATACGTTCCCGACACCAATCGATAATATTTCTATGGGGATAGGTTTTCAGGAAGAATTCGTCAGAGCTAATGACACCACAACGACGAGCGCGTTCTATAGCCTGTTCCGCCGTATAGTCATAGGTATTTCTAAATGAATAATCGTATAGGGTAAAAATAGGGGCAATGGTAACCGTTGTACCATTCCCCATGCGGTAATGACGAAACTCATCTTCGGGGGTGAGTACGTTATGCTGCCGACAGATATTGACCAGATGTTCATAACGCAGTACGCCAGGCAACTTTAATTGATCTTTTGGTGTGCACCAGAGTTCATGATTTCCTGGCGTCCAGACGACTTGAGCAAACCGTTGGGAAAGCATACTGATGACCCATGTAAAATCTGACTCCTGCTCTGCGATGTCGCCTGCCAGCAGCAGCCAATCGTCAGGTGTTGATGGCCTGAATGATTCGACTATAGCCCTATTTGTTGCATGAGATACATGTAAGTCACTGACGGCCAACAACATAAGCTCACCTCTCTAACTTTACCTGTAAGTTTCTTTAAAAATCAGGGCGTTCCTGGAGGAGCTTCTCCCCATCCCCACTTGGGTACGGTTTCGCGACGTGAAGGAGCAGCATTGGGTTGAGAATTGGCCTCAGCCCTGCGTGAACCCCATTCGATGTAACCGGCGAATGCTGCGCGAAATTCAGGATCAGAAGGTAAGCCGATTTCATCAGCAGATTCCATCAACAGTTCTACCCATCTCTTTCTTTGTTCAGGTTGGATGCTTCTGCCTCTGTGACGGCTTATCATAACCTTGAAGCCACCACGATCTTTGGTATAGCGATTTTCTCCGCCGAGTACTTCTTCCAACCACATGGCGACGTGACCAGGGTGATCGGATTTCATATTTTTAAACAGTGGAGCAAGCAGCTCATCTTTTTCAACCTTGGTATAAAAGGCGTCCATGAGTTTCATGAGTACCTCACGGCCTCCCATCCATTCAAATAAGGTCGGTGTTTCATTTGCCATAACATAACCTCTCATATGAATATATTTATTGATGATGTTGCGATTCAGGTAATGGCTGTTTGTTGATATCCATTACCCTAACTCCAAAGACGCAATGGCCTTGACCTTATCCAGCCGCCCCTTTGGTATGAGATTGCCTTTGTACATTCTGTATGTGTTAAACAGTCCCTTTAGCCCATATTCGTTAGCCAATTGGAGAAACTCGTTGTTATCGGTTTCGGGAACATCGACCGATACAGGTAAACCATCAGGGATCTGTGCGAATGCGGTAAGAGCTAATGTTTCAACAGCTTCAGCGTTATCGGCAAAGAAAGGGCCTATTCGGTAGCCATTTTGCGATCGTCTTATGCCAATAACGCCGGAAATTCCCGTTCTGGAATAAGTACAAAATCCATAACGTTCTTTTCCCCAAAACCAATTAGCAAGTAATGCCCCTCGATGAACACCAATGCATTCAGTATCATATTTAATGACTTCATCAATATTGGCTGGCGTAATCAGAATAGCGCCAGCTGGTGGAGTGATTTTTTGCTTGATGAGTCCGGAAAGCCGGACATTACGATAATGGATGGCAAATCCTCTTCTTTCGTAGAGTTGCGTTCTATCCCAGTTACCATCACAGCCAATGGTGCGATGTTCTGCATAGTCCATAGAGCATTTCCATATTTTTCCTGCACAAACATGATTGCGGAATTCTGGTTGTATAATGAAATTGCCACCGAACGAATAAAAATCTGAATAATTCACCATCGATATTGATGCGATGGGTTGAATACCACGATAGGCAATAAAAAAAGCCTCTGGATCTACCCTAAAGAAACAGGCTGCATCGTCCACATTCATATCCCAGTTTTCGGCCTTTGCCCAATTAAGAATGATTGAGTTCCATTGACTGACATTGACCGATCGAATGAGACACGACTTGCTGTTCATCTTATTCATAACCAATATATCCTCTCCAACCGCGTATTATTGTGCTTTAAAGTCCGATTGATTTACTGATGATTTCTTGCAGTACCTCGCTGGTTCCACCGTAAATAGTCTGGGCGCGGCTATTCAACCAATTCTTGCCCGCAATGGAATCACGCATATAACCCAAGCCGCCGTGCAATTGCAGGCAACGATCTGCCACTTTCATTTGCAGTTCGGTCGTCCACCACTTGATGCGGGCTGCATCTACTAAACTGAAAAGCCCCTGATTAAAGAGATCAACGGCGTTATCCAGGTAGATTCGGGCAATTTTTACTTCGGTATCTAATTGCGCCAGAATAAAACGGTTGTATTGAAAGGAGCCGATCGGTTGATTGAAAGCTGTTCTTTCTTTCACATATTCCAGTGTGCTCTGCAATATATGTTCTGCACTGGCAACCGCCACAGTTGAGATGCTGAGGCGTTCGCGGGGCATTGCTGACATAAAGTAATAGTTACCGAGGTTTTCACGGCCAATCAGGTTGGTAACAGGGACCTTACAGTCATGGAAAAAGAGTTCAGCCGTGTCGCTGCCATTCCAGCCAATTTTCTTTAATGGCGCTCCTCTGGTGAATCCGGTCATATCCCGTTCTATTGCCAGTAAACTGATACCCTGGCCTTGTTGCCCCTCTTCTGTTTTTACCGCTACCACGATCAGATCCGCATTGATACCATTGGTGATGTAAGTTTTGCCGCCATTCACCAGATAGTGATCACCTTGACGTTTAGCCACAGTTTTGATGTCTGCGGTATTGGAACCACCAGTTGGCTCTGTCATAGCAATGGCGGCAACCCGTTTTCCGCTACACAATTCCGGCAGCCATCTTTTTTTCTGTTCCTGATTACCGAGGGCAAAAATGTAGCTGGCAACAATATCGTTATGAGCAACGATGCCTGGTACAGTTACACCTGCCTTGATGAGTTCTTCTGTCAGAATGACCGCAAACCGATAATCGTTTTTTCCCAGTCCTCCAAGCTCAGGGCTGACGCTCATACCTAATAACCCTGACTGGCCTAATTTCTCCCAAAAGGTGCGTTCAACCAGCCCATGCTCTTCCCACCTCTGATGTTCAGGGACGATTTCACGCTCAAGGAATTCACGACAGGATTTCCGGTAATTATCAAAATTATCAATCTCAATACGCATATTTACTCCAGTTCTTTGTCAGCCCAAATGGTTTTTCACTCAGCAATATTTGTTTAATAACATCCCAGTGGTGGTACACAGCAAAGTGATCCCCTTCAATATGGATGAGTGAAATATCGTCAGCGGTGTAATTTTTCCAGGCTTCCATGTCTGCCAAAGTGACATAACTGTCGAGAGTGGCGGAAACCAGCACCAGTGGATAACTCACCTGTATATTGCCAAGTTGGGGAAATTGGCTGCGTATCAGGTAATCATTGCGCAGTTGCCGGATGATGGGTTTTATCAGCGCCGGTTCGTTCAAGATTGCGTCAGGTGTCCCTTGATCCGCTTTGGTTTTCTGAATCAATTGTTCATCTGTCCATTCATGTCGTTCATCTTTGGGTTGACGATGAGGGGGGACAGAGCTGGATACCACGCCAAATAAAGGGGAAGTGCCATAGTTTTTCATTATCGCCTGACCTACCGCGATGCTCAGCACGCCACCAAAGCTATGACCAAAGGTGATCCACTCCGTGATACCCTGTGTTTGTTTCTGCTGAAAATCTGCCCAGATATCTGATGCCAGTCGTTCAGTCAGGGCATCGAGATCGTGAATTTCAGGTTCTTTAGCCAGATAACCACGACCTGGGATCGCAACGGGTTGTAAGATCGCAGATTGGGTGGTCATGAGATCAGTTAGCCAGGGGCGATAAATCGCTGTTGTTGCTCCTGCATGGGGAAAGGCATAAATCACCCGTCTGCAATTAGTTGCCATTTATCCTCCGCTCGCTGGTGGTTTCTCTTTCTATTAAAAAACTGACAATGCGTTCAGCCGTCATAATGGTTGTCAGATTAGTTGGCATAGAGGGAATAGTGGGGAATAGAGAAGCGTCAGCAACTGTCACACCCGTAACGCCATGGACTCGACCGTCTTCTTGCGTGGCGCTATCAGGATCATCATGGGTGCCCATTCTGAGCGTTCCAGACGCATGCCAGCCTGGATTAACCAGGTTTTTGATTGCACTGTTCATGATTTCATCGTTATGAATCATGGAGTCAGACCAAAATTGGATGCCATCAAGGAAGGTATCCACTTCCGGGTGGCGTAAAACCTGCCAAATTTTACGCACTCCCCCGACAAGGCGTGCGATATCTGATGGGGAGTGAGTCAACGGCAGATCAATTTGGGGTAATCCTGTGGGCGTGGCGGAATTGATGAAAACCCGTCCTTGAATCTCTGGACGCATTAACATGACGGAAGCACCAACCAGCATTGGATAAGTAACGCGATCTCTGAACCCCGGTACGGTGTCACTGGCAACATTGTTCAGCAAGCCAATTTGTACATCGACTTTTGCGTCATAACCGCTTCTAATGCGAGCAGCAATTTGCCGCCACGGCAGGCCCGTGGTACAGACACCGGCTTTAGGCAGCGCCCAGAGCACCACGGAAGCATGGTCAGTTAAATTTCTGCCAACGGCGGGCACTTGCGCAACGACAGGGATACCTAATCTGCTCAGATGTTCTGGATCACCCACACCTGAGCGCTGTAATAATGTTGCCGAACCAATTGCGCCAGCGCAGAGAACAATTTGTTTGGCCTGATAAACCTGCTCTTCTCCCGCCTGAATAATTTTTACCCCTGAGGCGACAGTGCCGTTGAAAATGATCTGCGTGACCAGGGCATCCGTCAGCACATGCAGATTTTCTCTATTCAGGATCGGTTCAAGGTATGAACGATAAACATCGACTCTTTCTGCGCCGTTAACGACATTGGCGGGCACAGGGCCGACAGCAGGATCTTCACCGATATTGAGATCATCGGCGTAAGGTACACCAAACTGTTCGCAGGCATGGGCAAAAGCCATATCAAGAGGGTGGATCTCGTTATTTGCCGGTCTGCGCAGACACATCGGCCCCTGTGAACCGTGGTTATCATCACCGATATAATCAGTGTCATTTTCCAAATGCTTAAACCATGGCAGGACTTGTTCCCAAGACCAATTAGGGCAGCCCATTTGGGTCCATTTATCAAAATCGCTCGGAAATCCTCGCAGGGCAATAGCACCGTTAACAGCGGAGGAACCCCCAAGGACTTTCCCCACACGATAATTGAACGGCTTGCGCTCTTTGTGCTTGCGAGTTTGTTGTTTGTTATCTTTTCCATGGGCAGGAGAAGCCATGAGATCGGCGAACCGATCACCATCATTGCGCACATTGGCTTCGTAATCCCAGTTATATCCTTCCAGCACCAGCCTTGACGCATCTCTGAGTGGACTGGCAGGGTTGTGTACATCAGATTCGTGACCTGCTTCAATCAGCAGTACGGACTTCGTGCTATTTTCAGACAGGCGAGAGGCAGCCACGCATCCTGCTGAACCACCGCCTACCACGATATAATCATATGCTTTGGTCATAGCTCATTCACCGCTTGAGATTGGACGATGGTTTCGATGATGCGAGAGAAAGACTGAATATTAGAATTCATGAACAGCCCTTCGATAATGTCCTGTTCGCCAACTGGCGTAATATTAAATTCCTGTCGCAGAGCACTCAGTAAACCAACGGCATGGAGTGAATCACCGCCAATATCAAAAAAGCCATCGGTGACATCAAAATCATCGTGTTGAAGTTGTGCTTGCCAGAGTTTCAGGATCTTCGCTTCTATTTCATTAGCGGGAGCAACCGGAGCATCTGCATGTTCTTCGGTATCAGACCAGGGAATAGGCAGCGCTTTACGGTCAATTTTTCCATTACTGGTTAACGGCATATGGGGCAATAAGATGTAATAACTGGGCACCATATAAGAGGGCAATGTTTTGCGGGCAATTTCCCTCAATTGATCCTGAAAATGGGTCGGATCATCCAACGTTTCTTGCGCCTCAGGCACAACATAGGAAACGAGATGTCGTTGTCCGGTTTTGGCATGAACGGGAGCATCAATGACGACATGGCTGGCATTTTCGTGGGTCAGAAGGCAGGCTTCAATTTCGCCTAATTCAATGCGGTAGCCGTTGATTTTTACCTGATTGTCTTCACGCCCTAAAATTTCTATCAAGCCATCGGTAATATATCGTCCCAAATCTCCAGTTCTGTACAGCCGTTCACCTGTGGCGGGATGAATAATAAAGCGTAATGCGGTTTTTTCTGCATCGCCCAAATAACCTTGAGTCACTCCGTCTCCGCCAATATAGAGTTCTCCGGTGACCCATTTGGGGCAGGGAAGAAGCCAGTTATTCAAAACATGGAATGTTTGATTTGCCAGCGGCTTACCATAAGGAATGCTTTTCCAGTTTTTATCAATTTTCTCAATGGGATAATGTATCGACCAGATAGAACCTTCAGTTGCTCCACCGAGACTGATTATCGCAGTATTTGGCAAACTTTCCCGAATACGTTCAGGGAGATCGACAGGTATCCAGTCTCCGCTCATAAGGATTAGCCTTAATTGGGTCGCGGATAGTGCGGAACCATTTCTGTCTACCAATACTTTCACGGGAGCAGGGACACTATTCCAAATCGTAATTTGATGTTTGATCAGCATGTCTAGCCAGATTTTTGGGTCATTGGCCGTTTCTGACATGGAAAAAATAACTTTTCCTCCCACGCCTAATAGCCCGAAATAGTCATAGACGGACAAATCAAACCCGGCAGGCGCGACAGACAACACAACATCTTTTTCTGTTACCCGGAATTTATGATTAATATCAAATACGGTATTGGCGGCATTACGGTGGGAAGCCATCACCCCTTTCGGCTCTCCTGTTGAACCAGAGGTAAAGATGACATAGGCCAGATCATCTAATCCTTGCATTGAAGGCATGGAAGACCAATGTGCCGTAGCCATTTGTTCTGTATCCATTGCCTGATGCATAGAACACTCATCCAGATTGATACGAAGTAAATTCGTAAATTCATCATGTGCAAAAACCGTGCTGTCAGTGACAATCCCTTTGGCTGAACAGCGGTTGAGCAAACTCATTCGACGTTCCGCAGGCAGTTGGGGATCAATGGCCACGTAGGCCGCACCTGACATAAGAACACCCAGCAACCCAATGACTAACTCTGGGCTTTGTGGCAGGGAGACAGCGACAATATCATTGGGATGAATTAGGACAGAGCTTCGTAGTTGTTGTGCTATTGCATAAGCTCTGTTAGCCATTTCTGCATAGGTAACTTGTTTTTCGCCCTGAATAAGTGCAATTGCATTGGGAAATTTGTCAGCAGCTTGTAAAACCATTTCATGCAGTAGCTTGAGATCAAATTCGGTATCTGTTGCATTGGCTTTTGTTCTTTCCACTAAATCTGAGGCAGGCAATGTCACCAGTGGTGCGTTTTTATCCCATACTGAATTGTCTTCTGCACAAGTCGTTATCAGTGCCAGATACGCATCCAACATGGCTTCCACCATGCCATCAGGGAATAGCTCATTGACTGTATTCCAGTTAATTTGCACCAGATCATCAACACGAACAATCTGGTTCTCTAACCAAACTTGGGGGGTTTGATTACTGCTATAAACTTGGGTCGCTTCCGTCCAACTGATATCTGTCACGACATTATCCAAATTGGCCGTCAGGGTATTGCTAAATACTACGGGGGCGGTTGCTGCTCGGTTGCCATGATTTCGGCGGGTCAGTTCTCTGAGAACTTGAACACCATTATAGGAACAGTGCCAGCGGTTCATCATCAAATCAGTCTGGATCTGTACCAAACGATTATTGAGGCTTTCTTCTCCTGTTCCTCCAATACCCAGTAACATGGGTTGCAGGAAATTGCCGACAACATTTTCAATGCCATCAAAATAAGGACGGCGTCCAAATTGAGTGACAGTCAGTGTAAAAGTCTGACGTTTCGACCATTGACGAAGCACTTCTGCGTACATACCGAGCAGTACAGTTTCCAATGTTAATTTGCGTAATTCCGCTTTTTTTCTCAGAGCTAATAATGTTTCAGAAGAAATTGTTCGGCTGTAACGTTTGAACACTGGTGGAGAAAGTATCTCTGGTGCATTTTTTAAAGGTAATTCCGGTGGTTGAGGTAAATGCTCTAGCTGTTGTTCCCAATAAGTTTTATCACGTAATCCTTGTGGCTGCCCCTGTAGATAACGTTCTAATTTGATATAACTGGGGAAATTCATATTATCAGGTAGAGCAGGCAGCTCATAACCTTGATAAACTTGCCACCAGTCACGTAATACCAAACGGACACTATGAATGTCGACAAACATCAGGTCGAAATAAATATGCAGACGGGTAATATCATTATTAAGTATTGTTGCCCGTATATCGAATGTAGGGGCTTTATCTACAGGTAATAATTGCGTTTCCATTTCCCGACGAAGTTTTTCCAGTCTATTATCTTTTTCTGACTCTGACCACTTTCTACAATCCTGAATAGGAATGATGTAATTTAATGGTGTGGGTAAAATCCGCTGTTGTCCATCTAAAGATAAAGTCGCCCTTAACATAGGGTGATATGCAATGATTTTGTTTAATGCGTTATTTAATAAATTGATATCTAATGAATTAATATCTAATTCAGTATATAGGCAACTGGTTAAACCTCCTAGTTCCAGTCCGGGGTTACGCCCAATTAAATAGGCATATTGAATATCTGTTAATGGAAAACTTTCTGTCTCAATCGTATTTTCTTGTAGAGTTACAGGAATGATAATATTTATTAATGGTAATCTGTTTTGAAGTATCCCATTAACCTGATTTTTCAATTTTGATAGCTCTACTTCTAAATTTTTATTTTCTGGTTTATATAATTCAGGGGGATTAGAGGTTTCTAATCCGGATTCTTGTAATGCCTGGAGGAAATTTTGCATGCATTATCCCTTGTATTTGATTGATAAGTTAACTTATGTTTTTTTGAGGTTGTTTTTTTATCTTTGAAATAAAATAGTGCCGGGAATAGGGTTGGAGTTCTTAACAAAGAATCTTTTTACAGTTCACCAATTTATTTTGGTGAAAATAAACATCATTTACTATCAGATTAATATATTGACTCATGAGTTTAAAATAAAAGCAGTGCATATTCAGACGCCTCATTAATCTTAGTAAGGTGTTTAGTTTTATTTGTTGGTTTGCTTTTATGCAAAAATAACATGTTTATAACTAAATGTAATATCAAATAATAATATTTTATTAACGATTATTGTTATGTGAAATATATGGATACTGATCAAATTCAAGTTGGTAGTCGCATAATAATTCCTGACGCCTCACCAACCTGCTAATCTCCTGTGGGTAAATTAATAACTCCCTGGCAAAATATTATTACGTTATTTTTTGATTTTTTAATAGTTAATATATGAAATCATCGTATTTATAATTAGCAGATTGCCCATTGGTTTTTTCTCTGGTTAAAGTTATTAGTCAGAATTTATGTGATTGATTTTTTTGATTATTATGTTTATCCAATATTGAATGAATAAATTTTGTGTGATTTATTTTAAGGATTTTAATAACTGATTGTTATTAATTGATAGCCTATTCCTATCTTCCTGATAGGAAAAGATCTATTGATCTAACTATAATATTCAATATAATAATTGAATTGAGGGTATCGAGTATTCTGAGTTAGCGATTATCTTGTACATGGATTCATAAAATGAATGTTCCAATATCAAAGTTAACAAATATACATGCGCATACCCCACATTTCATTTATGAGCTGCATTTTAGTAACTTAAAAATTTTTACTGAGGATTCAATATGAGTACATTAATTGAATTAACCGAAGATAATTTTGATAGTGTAGTCGGTTCTAAAGGGATCTGTGTTGTTAGATTCTGGGCGCCATGGTGTGGCCCGTGTCGTGCGGTAGCACCAACGTTTAATCAATTATCAATTGATATGAAAGATAGTGCCACTTTCGGGGAAATCAATATTGATGATGCCAATAATATCGCTATGAAATATGGTATTCGCAGCATACCAACGACATTAGTATATAAAGATGGGCAACCTGTAGATTCTCTTGTTGGCGTCGCTTCATTATCACAATTTAAGAATATGGTTTCTAAAAATTTGTAATCCAGGTTGAGTTAAATTTGAGGAGCCTGCCTTAATTAAACAATTTAATGTTTTTGTGTCAGGCTCAATTTATCAAAAATAAGCGCTTAAAAATAACAGTGAAAAAATTTGGCCGATGAGTTTTGGTTCATCTGTTTCGGGTAATCAGATTAATTCATTGGGAAAATATCCATGGGAATACCTAAAAGTCATGATGATTTTTTCATCTGATGAACCAGCAAAATGGTCGCTTTCATTGGAAAGTGCTTATGTCATCAAAGAGTTTTTGTAAAAATTATAGATAAGATCCCAAATTGGATAACAATAATAAGAAAATAGATGGAAATAAAATGTGTATTCCGTCGATAAATAATGAAAATTTATCGACGGTCATTTAAAAATGAAATCAAGAAAATAACGTTAATAATAACGCAGCTAAATACAGACCAACACCATAAGAAGTGTGTGCCATCAGGCTTCTTAGTCTGGTTGTATTAGGGGCAGGTGTTTTAGATGCAGCCATCCCCATTCCCATACCTGGTTGCATAATGAAGAAAGGGGCAACTAAAGTAACGATGCCGATAATTAAAGCTGGCAGAAAAGTGGGGTTTCTTGCCCAATCTAATCCATAAATGAGTAATAGTACGCCGGCAAAAATGATCCCAATCAAATAGTGGGCAAACCAACCAATTCCGGTTTCACCTTTCACAGGCTCAGCTTGTAGAATGCTTGTATGGATAAATTTCCCTTTGGGAATATGTCCAATCCAGCGTCCTACCATGCTATAGTTCAGTGAGGGAATTCCGAAACACCGTTTTATGAAAACCGCCCAAAGATCCATAACAACCGTTGCACCAACGCCAATCAGTACAGAATAAACAATAAACTCCAATCCTTCATTCATCTGTTGCGATCCTCCGAATTGTGGCTATCTATTAATGGTCAATCAATCAGCGAGTACTCGAAATGACTAAAAAACTTTGCTACCATGATGGTCAATTAAATTATTGAATATAATAATGATGGAAGTAGAAAGTCAATGTTTGATAAAGAAATTCTTGTTGAGATCGCGGAAATTGCTAAGGTGTTGGGAAATTCCCATCGATTGATATTGCTTGAGTGTCTGATAGATACTGAACAATCCGTGGAAAATTTGTCGGAGCTTTCCGGTTTGTCGATTGCCAATACTTCCCAGCATCTCCAGCATCTCAAACGTGCAGGGTTGCTCCAGTCTCGCAAATCAGGTAAGCATGTACTTTATCGTCGGAGTGAAGGGCCTATCATAGAGGTTATCTCTGCGATCCAGCAATATGCCGAATTTAACCGCAAAGAAATGCGTAGGTTGATCGATGATTCGAGCAATCAGGAAGCCGTTTCGTGGGAAGAGCTGCTGGAGAGGATCAAAGCTAAGAGTATGACTTTACTCGATGTCAGACCAAAAGAGGAGTTTGAACAGGGTCATTTACCCGATGCCATTAATATTCCTGTTGATGAGCTGGAGAATAGGCTGGATGAACTGGCATCTAATAGGGAGTTGATCGCCTATTGCCGTGGCCCTTATTGTGTACTTTCTGCCAATGCCCTCGCATTGCTTCGTGCTAAGGGAATTCAAGCCCGTCGGTTTAAAAAAGGATTTTCGGGTTGGAAAGAGGCCGGAATGCGAATCGAGACAAAATCTTAATAAATATCTAGCGATCACAATCACATTTTTGTTGATTAAAAATTGAGCTGGCATTAAAAGTAAATAAAATCAAAAACTGATTGTTACTGCTTAGATAGGAAAAACCTGACATCGGCTTTCTCCACGGTATAGAGACTGACGTTGTCAGGTTTTTTTCATTGGTAGCCAATAGATTTTGACAGCACAGGCAGTGCGGAAAACGAGGGAAGTGGCATGACATACCAGATACTGACCCAAGAAATCATTGCAGGTGTTGGTGGTAAAGAAAATATTGTCAGTCTCGTTCATTGTGCGACTCGGCTGCGCTTTAAACTATGGGATAGCACACTCGCCGATATCAATAAACTAAAAGCCCATCCTAATATCATTACGGTTGTTGAAAGTGGAGGGCAATTTCAGGTTGTGATTGGTAATCAAGTCAAAGAGGTATATCAGGCTATTCAGCAAGTGTTGGCACCTTCTGATGAAGCACCCTTAATGGCAAATCCAACTGGCAAGCGAGATAATTTATTTAACCATTTTATCGATATTATTTCGGGTATCTTTACCCCATTTTTAGGGGTAATGGCAGCTTCCGGGATCTTAAAAGGCTTGCTTGCAGTTGCCATTGCATTTCATTGGCTAACGCTTGATAGCGGTACTTATCGTATCTGGTATGCAGCCAGTGACTCGCTGTTTTATTTTTTTCCTTTATTACTTGGCTATACCGCGGGTAAAAAATTTGGGGGTAATCCATTTATTACGATGGGAATTGGCGGAGCTTTGGTACATCCCATGATCATCTCTGCTTTCGAGGTATCAATGGTTGCTGGCAGCGCAACTAAATACTTTATGGGGATCCCTCTCTCATTTTTGAATTATAGCTCTTCTGTGATCCCAATTATTTTTGCCTCATGGATAAGCTGTAAAATCGAGAAAAAATTGGATGCACACCTGCCAGCCACTATCAAAACCTTCATTACTCCCCTTGTCTGTCTGATGTTGATTGTTCCGCTCGTATTTATTGTCATTGGGCCAGTGGCGACATGGTTAAGTCATTCACTGGCTTATGCTTATCAAGCCGTATATGGATTTGCTCCGGTTCTGGCAGGAGCGATTATGGGGGCAATCTGGCAAGTTTGTGTCATTTTTGGCCTGCATTGGGGACTAGTGCCAGTCATATTCAACAACTTAACTGTGTTGGGGCATGATACGTTAGTCCCTCTGTTGTTGCCCGCCGTAATGGGACAAACGGGAGCGGCATTGGGCGTTTTCCTGCGTACCCGCGATGCTAAATTAAAAATGCTATCTGGCTCTGCTGTTACTGCCGGTATATTTGGTATCACTGAGCCTGCGGTTTATGGGGTTACCCTGCCTTACCGGCGACCGTTTATCTTTGGTTGTCTTGCTGGTGCGATCGGTGGCTCTGTTGTTGGTTATTACCAAAGTGCCATCTATTCAATAGGACTGAGCAATATTTTTACCTTCACTCAAATGATCCCGCCATCAGGAATCGATAATACTGTTTGGGGTGCAATTATTGGCACGTTGCTGGCATTTATTATTGCGGCTATTTTGACGTGGATGTTTGGTCTGCCTGCCGTTACCAATCCGCCTACAGAAACAATACTTACTGATAAAAACCAGTCTGAATTCCCACATAAGCCTTAAATGTCCATGAGAGGAGGGTTTGCATGAAACAGTTTCCAATGCATTTTTTATGGGGAGGCGCGATTGCTGCCAATCAAGTTGAAGGTGCTTATTTGACGGATGGAAAAGGTCTTTCTACTTCAGATGTTTTGCCGCAGGGGATTATTGGCCCTGTTGTTGAACGTGCTCCTTCGGATGAAACGCGATATCTCAAAGATATTGCTATCGATTTCTATCACCGTTACTCCGAAGATATCGCCTTGTTTGCGGAAATGGGATTTAAATGCTTACGTACATCTATTGCCTGGAGCCGGATTTTTCCTCATGGGGATGATAAGCAACCCAATGAAGCAGGCCTGGCATTTTATGACAGGTTGTTCGACGAAATGGCCAAATATGGCATTCAACCTTTGATCACATTATCTCACTATGAAATGCCGTGGACGTTAGTCAAAAAATATGGCGGGTGGGGGGATCGTAGACTGATTGCATTTTTTGAACGTTATGCGCGCACGGTATTGACTCGCTACCAGAGTAAGGTGAAGTTATGGCTGACATTTAATGAAATCAATATGTCGCTGCATGAACCGCTGACAGGTGTTGGATTGCCGAGAAATAGCACTCAATCAGAGATCTATCAGGCTATTCACCATCAATTGGTTGCCAGTGCCAGAGTGGTGAAATTGTGCCGAGAAATCATTCCTGATGCCCAGATTGGTAATATGTTGCTTGGTGGTTTGATGTATCCATTAACCTGTAAACCAGAAGATGTATTGGCAACTCTTCAGCAAAATCAAAAGTGGTTGTTTTTTGGCGATGTCCAGAGCCGTGGGAATTATCCTGGCTACATGCTGCGTTATTTTCGCGAGAATGGTATTGAACTTACTATTACAGAGCAAGATAGGCATGATCTGAAAAATACGGTCGATTTTATCTCATTTAGTTATTACATGAGCGGCTGTATGATCGCAGATAAAGCGGAATACCAGAAACAGCGGGGCAATATTCTGCATATGGTGGCTAATCCTTACTTGCCCAGTTCAGAATGGGGTTGGCAGATAGATCCCCTTGGTTTACGCACTATATTGAATTTGCTATGGGATCGCTATCAGAAGCCCTTGTTTATTGTTGAGAATGGCTTGGGGGCGAAAGATACACCGGAAGCAGATGGCAGTATTCAGGATGATTATCGTATTCAATACCTTAAAGAGCATCTTATCCAGGTCAGAGAAGCGATTGAAGATGGTGTGGATATTATGGGGTATACCAGTTGGGGGCCGATTGATTTGGTCAGTGCTTCAAAAGGTGAGATAACCAAACGCTACGGTTATATCTATGTTGACCAGAATGAACAGGGAACAGGTACGTTGGAGCGACGTCGTAAGAAGAGCTTTTATTGGTATAGACAAGTGATTGCAACCAATGGCAGTAGCTTGAGTGAATGATTCTATTTTTGATTCATAAGGTTCTGAGTCTGTTCAGAACCTTTATGGTCTTCAATGATTAATAGCAACAATCAACATGTGGATTTTTAACGACGTGCACTTTTCGGCCTGAATGCGGCTACAACGCTTTCATCTGTTTCTACATAAGGGCCATCCAGCAATTGGATGCAGTAGGGAACACTGGCGAAAATTCCCGCTACCAACACCTTGCCATCTTCGTTTTTTAATCCTTCTAGTGTTTCTGCGATGGCTTTCGGTTGTCCGGGAAGGTTTAGAATCAGCGCTTGATTGCGGATCACGCCAACTTGCCGGGACAGAATGGCTGTTGGTACAAATTGAAGGCTGATTTGGCGCATTTGTTCCCCAAATCCTGGCATTTCACGATCAGCAATTGCCAGCGTTGCATCCGGCGTTACATCGCGACGTGCGGGACCCGTCCCCCCAGTGGTCAGTACCAGATGACATCCCAATTCATCGACCAGTTCACACAATGTTTGTTCAATCAGGATTTGCTCATCAGGGATCAGGCGGGTTTCTACGCTAAAAGGTGTGGTAATCGCTTTTTTCAGCCATGTTTCCAGTGCGGGCAGCCCTTTATCCTGATAAACGCCATTTGACGCACGATCAGAAACAGACACGAGGCCAATGCGCAATACATTCATACAAACCTCAATTAATTATGAAAAATAATAAAACTTTTTGGCTGCAACTTGAAATTTATTGGGTATAAGTTATAGCTAAGTCGATGGTAGCATGGCTCCAACTTCGTTGCAGCGTAATAATATTTCTACTATTCACCTATATGGTATTGTGGCAAATTTTTATCGTCCACATCCATCTCCTGGTACAGATAAAGGTGCTGTTGCGGGAAAGCAGATGAAGTTTAAAGCTATAAAATCACGCTGTACTGCTTTAATCATAGCCTGAGGAGTTCCACTATTCTGTTTTCTTTAACAAAAATTTTGATCGTTCCTCAGGCTCTGAGTTTCCTTTCTTAAGCAGAGTTCGGGTTATTTAATCAACTTTATTTGATCAAAAAGTCGCCGTTATACCTAACCTGAATGTACGACCAGGAGAAGGAATATAACCTACATTAATTGGTTGTATATAATATCTATCAAAAACATTATCCACAGTAAAATCTGCTATTATGTTTTTATTTATAATTAATGAACTTCTAAAATCAACGATTGTTGCCGGTTTATAGTCGATAGGTGCTAACAATGGAGCAGAACCTCGTCCAACCCTAGCGGTTGGTATTGCTCTTTTATCAAAGTACGATATTCGTCCACCAATAGATAATTTGTTGTTAAGGAACCCTTGATTTACATCGAGTGAATAGCTTTTTTTAGGCGGAATGTGGTTTGTTGCATAATCAGATGGAAGGTTCTCATTAATGCATCCTTTTTCTTTTTTACAAAACTCAATATTTATATAGTAATTTGCTGATGCTTTTACTGTAAAATCCTTAATCTTATAGCTTGTCTCTAGCTCAATTCCTTCAAATTTTGCTTTATTGATATTATCAATATGCATTGAAAATTTATCCCATTGCCAGCTACGACTAATATAATTATCAATGTTAGAGTTAAAATAACCGATGCTTAATTTTAATTCATCATTTGCTATCAGATTTTCAAAGCCAAACGCAGATCCTATTTCAATATTTTTCATAGTCTCATGTTGTAGGTTATTATCAGCTTTCATAAAAAAGCCATTTGTCCCTTCAACTAATGAAGGAAATCTTGGACTTTGAGAATAACGACTATACAGCATTATTTGTTTTGTTGGTCTATATTCAACGCCGAAACTATATCCATAAGCCGTTCCATCCTTAGGTATTGATGGGGTATCACCTTTATCTTTTAATGAATAACCTTTATGCTCAAAAGAAGATAGTAAATTAATGTTATTGGTTAATTCATACTTCCCATTAACAAAAATACGGTATTCTTGTCTTGTTCCTTCTCGCTGGTGAGGATGCTGAGACCAAAAACCTTTGGCTGGCCCCGTTTTTTCGGTAAGATAACTCCCTCCCAGAAGTACATTTGTTGGTTTATTATACATGTCAAATTCTAAGTCATTAGAAAGATTAACCCCCCATGTGTCAGATTTCTTTTCATCACCTAATGTATTTTGGGATGTTTTAGGTCTGTCTTTTAAATCTAAATGCCATAGAGAAAAGTTAAAATCAATTAACGGGTTACTTGATTTCCAATCATAACCTAGTTTATATCTTGCTAAACGAACATAAGCATTTGGTCCTTGTGATACTGGGACCGTAGTTCCTTTATCTATAGTTGTTGTATCTGCAACATATGTTTCACCAAAAGTACTATCATATAGGCTGTAAACAGCACTAACTCTGTGCTCATCATTAATCCATGCGCTGGTTTTTAATAAATAAGAACGTGTATTCTCTGATGTATTAGGTACTGCTGCACCTTTAGGATAAATGGTATAACCAGCATCTTGGACAGTTTCGGCTGTTACGGGGCAAGGCGCTATATTGTCATTATCATCATAATATTCATCCGGACATAAATACCCTGGTCGCGTATAATTATTTGTACCAAATCCTTTTTTTCCTGAATGATAATTTCCTCTGATGCGTTTTGATACCCCAGCTAAAAACTCGAAATTTTCATCTGCATAAGCAACCACTACACTTCCAGTGTTGTTTTTTCCATTAAATATGTTTTCTTTTTTTGGAGACGGTTCATCATTCCATGTGTAATTATTATAGTTTGAGTGGTTACTTAAAAGACTACCTTTTAGGCGTATACCAAAGTTATCACCTGGAATTAATATATCAGCAGGAGATATTGTTTTCATATTCACAGTACCACCTATCCCTGTAATACCGGAACCGCCATAAAATCCTTTTTTTATATCTACTTCACCGATGAAGTCTGGATCAATATAAGTACGGTTAGATACCCCCTGATAGCCTCGATATAAGGCTGTTTGATTTATAGTATCATCAACACTAGTAGAAATTCTTCCTTGACCTTGTAAACCTCGGATATTGACATCTATTGCTCCTGATGATCTGGATTCACCAGACAGAACTCCCGATGTACTTTTAAATATATCAGCAGGATTAATGATTATTTGTTTATTTAATTCCTGACTATCTAGTAATACTTCATTATTCTTCTTTAAGTCTAATGAAGAATAAACATATATAGTATCGCTTGAATGTTCGGTAGTTGATTCATTCGCAGCGAAAGAGTAAAGCGGGCTGACTGCAAAAAGAGTGATAAAAAAGTGTGGATTATTCATAAGATTACTACATTTGTTGATAATAATAACTATTATCATTATGCATTAATAATGTTCTTTGAACAACTTATCTTTAGGGGTTTTGTACGGAGCGAGCAGGAGCCAAAATGTCAAATAGGGGCAGGACAAATCGGTTTGATGGCAAGGCAAAAAAACAAACTCCATTAGTTTTGAATGGAGTTTGTCAGTGGCTTAAGGCGACCAATTAGTCGCCTTTGTGCAAGAAAAAATAGCGTATCGCTTGAGATTACAGCAGATCAGCAATCATGCTCTCAAGTTTGCCTTGGTCTACTGCAAACTTACGGATACCTTCTGCCAGTTTTTCAGTTGCCATTGCATCTTGGTGGTGGTTCCAGTAGAACTCGGCTTCAGTCATTGGCGCTGGACGTCCTTTGGTTTCGCCTTCGTAACCCAGTTTGCGCTCAACTTCACCTTCTGTCTCAGACAGTTCTTTTAGCAGTGCTGGAGAGATTGTCAGGCGGTCACAGCCTGCCAGTTCCAGAATTTCACCAGAGTTACGGAAACTTGCACCCATAACAACCGTGTTGTAACCGTGCTCTTTGTAGTACTGATAAATTTCAGAAACAGAAATCACACCTGGATCTTCATGCGGTGCGAATTCTTGCTTGCCACTATTTGCTTTGTACCAGTCAAGGATACGGCCGACAAATGGAGAAATCAGGTAGACACCGGCTTCTGCACAAGCACGTGCCTGGGCAAAGGAGAACAGCAGAGTCAGGTTACAGTTGATGCCTTCTTTTTCCAGTTGTTCCGCAGCACGGATACCTTGCCAGGTGGAGGCCAGTTTGATCAGGATGCGATCGTTGCTGATACCTGCTTCGTTGTACAGTTTGATCAGACGTTTTGCTTTCGCTACGCTTGCTTCGGTGTCATAAGACAGGCGTGCATCAACTTCAGTGGAGATACGGCCAGGGATCAGTTTCAGAATTTCCAGACCAATGTTAACAGCCAATTTATCGCTGGCATCAATAACTTGTTGTTCACGGGAATCGCTTTGACCACGCGCCCATTCAACAGCTTCATCGATCAGTTGGCGATATTCTGGAATTTGAGCTGCATTCAAAATCAGGGAAGGGTTAGTGGTCGCATCTTGCGGCTGATACAGTTTCATCGCCTCGATATCCCCGGTATCTGCTACTACTGTTGTCAGTTTACGCAGGGAAGTCAGTTTATCGGTCATGTTTAATATCTCATCGTTATACGTAAAATCTTTGGCAACGTTGCCTCGCCATCTTGTGATAATAACATGGTCAAGCGCGGCTGTAAGGTAGGAAAATTCTATCGCTGAGATTCTCCGCTTTTTGTCTTTTTTGCTAAAGTGAGGGAAGTCTGGATTATTAGGAAAAAATAATGCTTATTATCATTTCACCTGCAAAAACACTCGATTATGAAAGTCCACTCGCAACAGAAAAATATAGTCAACCGCTGTTATTGACGGAATCCCAACAACTGATCGAGATTTGCCGGACGTTAACACCCGCACAAATCGGTAGTTTGATGAGTATTAGTGATAAATTGGCGGGATTGAATGCTGCTCGTTTTGCAGAATGGCAGCCCGATTTCACGCCAGAAAATGCCCGTCAGGCGATTTTGGCATTTAAAGGCGATGTTTATACCGGTATGCAGGCTGAAACTTTTTCTGCCGATGATTTTGATTTTGCCCAAACACATTTAAGAATTCTATCTGGCCTGTATGGGGTTTTGCGTCCTCTCGACTTGATGCAGCCTTATCGTTTGGAAATGGGCATTAAGCTGGAAAATCCACGCGGTAAAGATCTGTATCAGTTTTGGGGTGATTGTATTACTGAAAACTTAAATACAGCATTGGAACAGCAAGGTGATGATGTTCTGGTCAATCTGGCATCAGATGAGTATTTCAAATCAGTAAATACCAAAAAGCTGGCAGCCAGGATTATCAAACCTGTTTTTCTGGATGAAAAAAATGGTAAATACAAGGTCATTAGCTTCTATGCTAAAAAAGCTCGTGGTCTGATGAGCCGTTTTATCATTCAAAACGAACTGACCGATCCAGCACGGCTGGTAGAGTTCAATCTGGAAGGATACGTTTTTGATGAATCTCTCTCTAAGGGAAATGAATTGGTATTTAAGCGTTCTGCGCAGAATTAGTTTCTTAGTGTAACCAATTTTAGTCTATAAAGCCCAGTATGGAATCACTCCACCTATAAATGGGTGGAGTGATAAATGCCAGGTTATTTCGATGCTTTTTCCATCAAAAATTCACGTAACGTTAAGAAATCAGCGGGCATAAAGTGGGATAACAAGTCCAGATCTGCGCGTTCAGCTAACGCTTGTGGCAAGGACAATGGTTGGCCGAGTGTTGCTTCGACGCTTTCCTTAAATTTGGCTGGATGAGCAGTACCCAGGAACAAGCCATATTCCCCTTCTTGTAATTGATCACGCAAAACACGATAAGCGACGGCAGCATGTGGTTCGGAAATATAGCCTTTTGCCGCCAGTTCGCGCATGGTGCTTTGAGTGGTTGTATCATCCACAACCCCGTTGGCCAGTTCACTCAGTGCCCAGCTTTTGCGTTCGAACAGTTCTTCAATGCGCGGCCAGTTATTGGGCTGGCTGACATCCATGGCATTGGATAATGTTGGAATGGTTTGATGTGGTAGCCACTTACCTTCCGCTAAATAACGAGGAACAGTGTCATTAACATTAGTTGCCGCGATAAAACGTTTTATCGGCAATCCCAGCGATTTTGCCAGTAGCCCTGCGGTTAAATTACCAAAATTTCCGCTTGGGACGGAAATAACTAATTGTTCACGTTTTTCTGCTGGGATTTGTGCAACCGCTTCAAAGTAATAACAGATTTGTGCCAGTAGGCGGCTGATATTAATTGAGTTGGCTGAGTTGAGATGTAAAGCCTGCTTCAATTCTTCGTCATCAAAAGCCTGTTTGACCAATGCCTGGCAAGCATCGAAATCCCCCTTGATAGCAACCGTATGAATGTTGCCACCCAGAGTACAAAAGAGTTTTTCCTGCAATGGGCTGATTTTGCCTTCGGGATAAAGGATCACAACCTGTACGTTATTCAATCCATAGAAAGCATGAGCAACTGCGGCGCCGGTATCACCGGATGTTGCAGTCAAAATAGTGACGGGTTGTTCTCCTGCAATCTGGGTAAGAATTTGTGCCATGAAACGGCCGCCAAAGTCTTTGAACGCCAGTGTTGGGCCGTGATAAAGCTCCAGTGAAGCGATGTCATCTTCGACAGTCGCTACAGGGGCAGGGAAGGCAAATGCATTTTTCACGCGAACTGCCAATTGCTCTGCGGGAATTTCATCGCCGATAAAGGCAGTGAGAATACGTTGGCTGCGGCTGACAAAATCCAATTGCAATAAGTCATCAATTTCATTACGGCTGAATGCTGGTAAATCCTGTGGAAAAAAGAGGCCTTGCTGTTTACCTAATCCCTGTTTTACCGCCTGTGAAAAACTGACCTGCTCGCTGTTGTCTTTTAAATTATATAATTTCATGGTTACTTTACCTGTCGTGCGCCTGCGAGATCCAGACGGCAAATGTGTACAAAGCCTTCATCATTCTGTACGTAATGTTGTTGCAGCCAGTGTGCAACCTCTTCTGCTACAGCTTTTTTATTACAAATTGCAAAAAGTGTTGGGCCAGAACCGGAAATGCCGCACGCCAGCGCCCCTAATTTTTTGACTGCATCGCGTGCATTGGCAAATCCCGGTAAGAGTTGTGTGCGATAAGGTTCTGCCACAACATCTTGCATTAATTTGGCAGCCAGTTCTGATTGCTGGGTATGGCAGGCATGGATAAAACCAGCAAAGTGACGTCCATGCTCAATGATGTCTTTACGGGCGTAGTGATTGGGCAGGATTGCACGGGCTTCCGCTGTCGATACTTTGATGCCAGGATAAGCCATTACCCATAGCCAATCATCAAATGTGGGAACAGGCAGACAGGTGGTATCTTCCTGAGATAATATCAATTGCAATCCTCCCAAATAGCAGGGAGCGACATTATCATAATGAACACCACCGGAAATGCGCCCTTCTAATTCTCCCATCATGCCCAGCAACTGGTGTTGGTTAAATGGTCGGCCTGTATATTCATTCAATGCCACTAAACCGGCGACGACAGAGCAGGCACTGGAGCCTAATCCTGAACCGATCGGCATATTTTTCTCTAATGTCATGGCAACGGGCAGTTCTTTTCCCAGTTGTTGACAAAAAAGCTGCCAGCATTGGTAGACAATGTTTTGTTTGGGATCGGCAGGTAATTTGCCAACAAATCGCCCTTTATTATTCAGGCTGAAACTTTCAGCTTCACTTACGGAGACACAATCTCCAAGTAACGAGCCATCAATGGGAGAAACTGCTGCGCCAAGCACATCAAATCCGACGCCAACGTTCCCGATAGAGGCAGGCGCATAAACCCTGATAACCATTAAACCCCCAATTTCCATGACAGAGTGCGTAATATATCAGCAAAAACGCCGGCTGCCGTTACATCATTTCCTGCGCCATAACCACGTAATACCAGCGGAATGGGTTGATAATAACGGGTGTAGAAAGCCAGAGCGTTTTCGCCATTTTTGACTTTATAAAGTGGATCGTTGCCATCAACAGAGACAATTTTCACTGTACAACGGCCTTGCTCAATTAAGCCAACATAACGCAAGACTTTCCCTTGTTCTGCGGCTTGTTCCGCACGTTGGCTAAATTCCTGATCCAGTTGCGATAAACGTTGCAGGAAACTGTCAACTTCGCCACTGGCGTCGAACGATATGGGTAAAACGGGTTCGACATGAATATCTTCCAGTTCCAGTTCATAACCTGCCTCACGCGCTAAAATCAGCAGCTTTCGGGCAACATCCATGCCAGAGAGATCATCGCGTGGATCGGGTTCAGTAAAGCCTTTCTCTTTGGCGAGCATGGTTGCTTGTGACAGCGTCATACCTTCATCCAGCATACCGAAAATATAGGATAGAGAACCCGACAGGATGCCACTGAACTGTACTAGTTCATCACCGGCATTAAGCAGATTTTGTAAGTTTTCGATAACAGGCAATCCAGCCCCTACGTTAGTGTCATACAGGAACTTACGTTTCGATTTTTCTGCGGCCTGACGGATTTGGCGATAATAAGCCATTGATAAAGTATTGGCTTTTTTATTTGGTGTGACAACGTTAAAGCCATCGCTGAGGAAGCTCGCATACTGTTCCGCAATCGACTGATTGGAAGTACAGTCCACAATGACTGGATTCAGGAGATGGTACTCTTTTTCAAGGCGGATCAGACGACTCAAGCTAAAAGGCTCAGTTGCTTCTGAGAGTGCTTGCTGCCAGTTATCCAGACAGATACCTTGCGCATCAGTCAATAAAGCACGGGAATTGGCAATACCACAGACGCGCAAATCGATATGTTTCTGTTTGAGCCAGGTTTGCTGACGACGTATTTGCTCGATCAACGCACTGCCTACACCACCTACACCGACAACAAAGACCTCAACAACTTGAGCTGTGTTAAACAGCATTTGATGGCAGAGACGAACAGCCGTAGTCGCGGCATCATTTTCAATGACGGCGGAAATGGAACGTTCGGAAGAACCTTGCGCAATGGCAATGATGTTGATATTGGCGCGTGTTAATGCGGAGAAAAAGCGGGCAGAAGTCCCCGGCTGAGTACGCATACCATCGCCAACGACAGAAATAATGGCAAGATTATCGATCACGTCAATGGGATCAAGCACACCATCTTTCAGCTCCAGATAAAATTCTTCTGTCAGTGCCTTCTGTGCTTTTGTCGATTCTTTTTGTGGTACACAGAAGCTGATGCTGTATTCTGACGAGGACTGCGTGATTAACACAACGGAAATACCTTTGCGTGACATGACGGAAAAGATCCGTGCTGCCATCCCGACCATACCTTTCATGCCAGGGCCGGAAACGTTGAACATTGCCATATGATCCAGATTGGTAATGCCCTTAATCGGCATGTTCTGGTCTTTTTGCCCATCATCAATGAGCGCATCGCCAATAAACGTACCCGGTGCATCGGGATTAGCCGTATTTTTTATCAGGCAAGGAATTTGAAACTGGGCAATCGGGGCGATAGTACGAGGATGAAGGACTTTCGCACCGAAATAAGACAATTCCATCGCTTCTTGATATGACAGGCTTTTCAGCAAGCGTGCATCTTTCACCGCTCTTGGATCACAAGTATAAACACCGTCTACATCCGTCCAGATTTCACAACAATCTGCACGCAGGCATGCTGCCAATACTGCGGCTGAATAGTCAGAGCCGTTGCGTCCCAACACAACCAATTCGCCATTTTCATTGCCCGCAGTGAAACCAGCCATCAGGATGATGTGGTCAGCAGGAATGTTAAGTGCCGCAATGCGTTTGGAAGATTCATGGATATCGACGGTGGATTCGAGACAATGCCCATGCGCCAAAAGGTTTTTGACCGGATCAATGACAGTCACTTTATGACCACGAGCTTGTAGCACGGATTCCATGATGGCAATCGACAGTTTTTCACCACGACAGATCAGAGATGCATTAATGCTGTCTGGGCATTGTTTTAACAAAGAAATGCCGTGCAGAGTCTGTTTAAGGCTGGCAAGCTCACGCTCTACTAGCCCTTTCAGGCGTTCATAATCAAACCCTGGTTGTTGTTCTTTCAATCCTGACAGCAAATCAGCAAAGATTTGGGTAGCATCGCTCATATTGGAAACAATATCTTGCCCAGCAACCGTTTTTTCGATCATCGCCACCAGATGGTTTGTGATTTTTGCTGGTGCAGAAAGTACTAAGGCAACTTGTCCAAGGGATAACTCATTCTCGGCGATATCTGCAACACTCAGTACACGCTGGTGATTCGCAACTGAGGTTCCGCCAAATTTCAATACTCGCATTAACGTTCTTCTCCTGATTTCTGTCCAAAAAAAAGCCCGTATCTTGTGGGATACGGGCTCAATGTTGTTTTATGTGTATACGTCAGCCCGCACCGCAACTCATGGTTCCGGTGGTAATCGTGGTTGTAGTAATGGTTATAGTGGTGTTTGCAAGAACCATTTTTTTCGGGCTGATGTGGTGCATAGTTTCCTGTCTGTCTTTTTAATTCGTTTGACCCCCTATTGGTTAAATTAAATTGTGGTCAATGTCAAATATTTTTTATGGTGAAAGAAGAAAAAAACGTCATTTTCCGTATCGAAATTATTCAAAATATAACCCAAATGACAAATCATTATTTGGTTAGTCAGCTTATTTAATAGCATTTAATTTTACAAAAAACATATTTTGTAATTATTTTGTCTTTATGATAAAAACGTGTCATCTGGATATTTCAGTGTCGAGCGAATCTCTCTTCAAGTATTCACGACATTTCAACATCCATTAACATAACTTATTCAAGTTAATAACAAACAACCCAAATTAAAATTAACAATTACAATTAATGTTAACGTGCTACAATTGATTTTGATATGTATCAACAAAAGTTAGTTTTTTTAGAAGGCAAATGCATTACTAGCTGTTATATTGCTGTTAATAGACTAATATAGAAGCCTCGTTTAAATCGGGTTTTTTCGGGTATGTACCCTCTAGGAAAGCGACGCTGGCTTTTAGCGTAAAACATATCAAAACATTTATTTCGGGCATAAGCTGGTTTTCTGTCATTCAGAACAAGATCAGCATATTTTCTTTTAATAATAACAGCTTGTGTCATACAGATTCTGTTTTTTAGCGATTTTAGGTAGCAACCATGCAAACCCCGCACATTTTGATTGTTGAAGACGAAATTGTCACACGCAATACCCTTAAGAGTATTTTTGAGGCTGAAGGGTATGTTGTTTATGAAGCCAATGATGGTTCAGAAATGCACAACATTCTGTCAGATAACGATATCAATTTAGTCATTATGGATATCAATTTGCCAGGTAAAAATGGCTTACTGCTTGCCCGTGAATTACGTGAGCAGGCAAATGTTGCATTGATGTTCTTAACCGGCCGTGATAATGAAGTGGACAAAATTCTTGGTCTCGAAATCGGTGCTGATGATTATATAACTAAGCCATTTAACCCACGCGAACTAACCATCCGTGCTCGTAATTTGCTTTCGCGGACAATGAACCTGAGTCATCCAGGAGAAGAGCGTCGCCAAGTTGAAAGTTATAAGTTCAATGGATGGGAGCTGGATATCAATAGCCGCTCTTTGGTTAGCCCGATGGGAGATCATTACAAACTGCCGCGTAGTGAATTTCGTGCGATGCTCCATTTCTGTGAGAATCCAGGAAAAATCCAAACCCGTGCAGAATTGTTGAAAAAAATGACGGGCCGTGAACTGAAACCTCACGATCGTACGGTTGATGTAACTATTCGCCGTATTCGTAAACACTTCGAATCGACACCAGATACTCCAGAAATCATTGCGACCATCCACGGTGAAGGTTACCGTTTCTGTGGTGATTTAGAAGAATGATTGATACCTTTTTATAGGTATGTATTCTACATAGGATATCTGTCAAAAGCCCCGTATGTCTTATGACATCAGGGCTTTTCTTTTAGTCGGTGCTTGCTTGCCTCAGTGATGAGTTATTCACTCTTTCCACGGCATAATCGGTACAGCACTGATGGCATTTTTAGGGGAACCATCGATCACTTTGTCAGAATAAGTTAAATAAATTAGTGAATTACGATTTGGATCGTAGAAGCGTACAACCTGCAATTTTTTAAATACCAAAGAAGTGCGTTTTTGGAAGACGACGTGTCCTTTCTTGGCGGATTTTTTTATCTTATCTGCCAATTCGATCGGGCCAATTTGCTGACAGGATATGGCTGCATCAGATGTATCTTCTGCCAATCCCAATCCTCCCTTGAGTCCTCCAGTTTTGGCTCTGCTCAGATAACAGGTGACATTTTTAACGTCAGGATCATCAAAGGCTTCTATCACTATCTTGTTATCAGGGCCAAAAAGTTTGAACACTGTGTCAACAGAACCGATCTCTTCAGCATGCAACGCCGCAGGAGAAAAGAGTAAGGTAGCCGCTATCACTATTTTCTTCATTGTTGCCATATATATAGTCCAATTGAATTAAATAAATACAGTGAAAATATCTATCATTCACATATAATGTAACGCAATAAATTTAATTAAATCATTTCCAATGTGAATGTGTCTGTGATGGAAAATCAGGGCATTATAGCTGAATATGCACCCAAGACGAGTAAGTAATGGTCTTTAAAAATTTATGCCATTGGAATTAGGTCAACATCCAGCACATCAGTAGTAGATATATTTTCTCTTATAATTCATATCATTGACTTATTTATCAAGACAATGCTTGACATATTACCGATTCTGCTATTAATTTATTCCAAGTGAAAACTTGTTTAATTCATTGAGGGTTTATTGATAACATCAATGTAACAATCAATATGCCTAATGGAATCATCTTGGCATATTGTACCTAAAGAATAACTAACTAATAGTTATAGTAAATATTGGTAATCAATTACTGGGATAGGTGTACTGCAACAACACTCAGGGAAATTGTCATCTAGGTTTATTTGGGGAAAAGTATAGGTGTTGATTATTTATCAAACTACACAATATCTTTTTTAGGAAAAAACTTTTAGTTTTCAAACTAATAAGTTGTTTTACATTTATATGATTTTCTTTTTGTCTTAATGACTGAGGGAGATGTATGGATCAAACCAACATCATTCGAGACTTGCTGCATTGGGTGGATAATAATCTGGATCGTCCATTGTCTCTTGATAACGTTGCAGCAAAAGCAGGTTACTCCAAATGGCACTTGCAGCGCATGTTCAAGGAGGTAACAGGCCAGGCAATAGGTTCTTATATCCGTGCGAGAAGATTATCCAGAGCCGCCGTTGCATTACGTTTAACCAGCCGTCCTATCTTGGACATTGCCTTGCAATATCGCTTTGATTCTCAACAAACTTTCACAAGAGCTTTCAAAAAACAGTTTGACCGAACGCCAGCAGCCTATCGTCGCAGCGAAGAGTGGTGCGCAAAAGGAATATGTCCTCCTATCTTGCTGGATAACAAACCTTTGCCAGAGCACAAATTTGTCACGTTGGAAGAGAAGTCACTTATCGGTACTGAGCACACTTGCAGTTACACGCTTGAGCAGTGGTCAGAAGATTGCAAGAATATGCGTCATGAGTTTTGGATTAACTATCTACAAGATGCGGAAATATTACCACCGAGACTTTATGGACTACACCATACGACCCCTTGTATGGAAAGTGAAGATGAACAGACAGTGTTCTATACCACAGCCATAGAACCAGAATATGCTACCTTTGATACCAAAGATAGCCGTCCAGTCGCCTTGCCGAGTGGAGATTATATTTCATTCAGTTATTTTGGTGATAAAGAGCAGTTACAAGAGTTTCTCTTTACCGTTTATGGTGTCTGTTTGCCTACACTAAACATAACTCGCAGAAAGGGATACGATGTCGAGCGATATTACCTCACTAATCTTGAATGGAAAAATCTTGGGGATGAGACACAAAATCATGTTGTGGAATTTGAGTATCTCATCCCAATTGAACGTTAACCTTGTAATTCATCCAAGGCGGGCATATCCAGATGAGTGATATCGCCCGTTGTTTCAACTATCCAACCTGGGGCCAGCCACGGGCTATCCTGATAATCCACCCGTGAGATGGAACAGTTTCTCAACCGTAGGCGGCGTTCTGAGTTAGCGGGAAGGCCCAGAATAGAGCAGATCAAACCGACGAGTGCTATTCCATGACTGACCAAAAGTGGACGGCTACCCGTAGGCAGGTTAAGGCAATTTTCCAGTGCGGCCCGCATACGGGTAGATACTTCATGCATCGATTCACCTTCTGGGATCCGTCCATTTGGTGTACCATCAACAAGACTTTTACGCCAAGATTCTTCTTCTGGTGTGAGGGAAGTTAGTTCGCGATTTTCCAGAACGCCCATATTTAACTCTCGCAGGCGTGGTTCCAGTATGACGTCACAGCCACAGGCTCTCGCGATGATTTCTGCTGTTTGGCGTGTCCGACCAAGGTCACTGGTGATAACATGGGTAATGTTTTCTGATTTAATTCTCTGCGCGACCAAGTGAGCTTGGCGCTGACCCGTTTCAGTCAAAGGACTGTCAGATTGCCCCTGAATACGACGAGCCACATTCCATTCGGTTTCGCCATGACGAACAAGATAGACCTGTAACATAGTTATTTTCCGTTATACTGCATCATGAAATAATTCAAAGGATAATTTATTTATATGTACCACGTTATTGCAGCAACAACTAACCCTGCGAAGATAAAAGCGATTAGCCTTGCATTCGATGATGTTTTTGGCCCAGGCACTTACCACATAGAAGATGTTAATGTAGACAGTAGCGTACCTCAACAACCCATTGGTAATACTGAGACTCGTACAGGTGCTCGTCATCGAGTTATGGCTGCTCGCCAGGTCCGGCCTGAAGCTGATTTCTGGGTTGGAGTTGAAGCAGGAATTGAAGATGATATGACGTTTGCCTGGATGGTCGTTGAACATAAACAAATTCGGGGAGAATCGCGTTCTGCTAGCCTGATGTTGCCAGAAAAAGTTCTGGAAGGCATTCGTAAAGGACGCGAACTTGGCCATGAAATGGCGGATGTCACTGGCGTCGATAATATCAAGCAGAAAGGTGGTGCGATTGGCTTTTTTACCAATGGTATTCTGACGCGTACCAGCGTTTATCATCAAGCTCTGATACTGGCTCTGGTGCCTATTCATCATGAAATTTACAAAGAGTCGAATAACTAATCTTAACGGTACATCGTTGTTTGGGGGCGCGATTGGACGGCCCCCGCTGCATTATCTAATTTGTTATTTTATCGTGGTTATTGTCAATCAGTTATTAACTGATTTTCCAGCCATTTCTTAACATGAGCCGGTGCGTTCTTTAAGCTATTGGAACCACGTGTAATTGTCGCAATACCAACGCCTAGCTCATTTTTCAGTTCGCGCTGGTTCATTTGACCACGCATCAATTCCTGAATAATCCGAACCCGAGTTGATAAAGCGGTACGTTCATCGGGAGTCAATAATAGCTGCAAAATAGAATGTTGCAAATTTTGTTCAAATGCTATTTTTAACAACTCAACAAAAGTGAGCCAGTCATCACCATCTTCCGGGGAAAGCGCCGGATCAATCAAATGATTTTGTGCCATAATTAACCGCCATACTATTCAACTAGTACAGTAGCATATCATATTTATCTTAAATTAATAACGTCTTTGCCATTCCGCATTTGTCAGCACATTGGGCATTTTCCCCATAAAATTATGGTAGAACATGTCGTAGGCAAGAACATTTTTGACATAAGAACGTGTTTCCGCAAAAGGAATGCTCTCAATAAAGGCGATGGGATCGATGTTCCCAGCGGTGTTAGCTAACCAACGCTCAACATTTGCAGGGCCGGCATTATAAGCGGCACTGGCAAGAATACGGTTATTGTCAAAACGCTGATAGACTGACTCCAGATAAGCGGTGCCAATTTTAATATTAGTAATCGGGTTCATTAATTGATTGCTGCTGACATAACCCTGAATTTTCTCACTCTTCACGGTATGTTCGGCGGTTTTGGGCATGATCTGCATTAATCCACTGGCTCCTTTGGAAGAACGGGCCTGTGGGTCCCAGGCACTTTCCTGACGGGCAATTGCCATTGCATAACTTTGTGAAATATTTTTATCTGATGTGAAGTTTGCAAATTCGTTTTGCCACGCCATCGGGAAACGCTCTTCAAGGTGATCCCACATTTTTCCCGCAATGGTAGCTTGTACACTGAATGCGGGCCAGCGCTGCTCAAATGCATAACGAGCCAACTGTTCTTGTTTCACGCGATCTTGCGAAGAAACCAGGAGGAGCCATTCTGAGCGTGCCAAATTATCCATATTCCAATACAGCAATTCCCGGATACGTTTAATTGCTGGCATATTGGCAATGGAACGATCGGGTCTCTCTGATTTATTGATGGTCAGAGGATAAGAAATATGTAATTTCTGGGCGGCCACCATGGGATAAAAACCACGATGTTCGGTCAGTTTACGTAATATCGCGTTGCCTTCTGCGCTTTTCCTTTGATTGAGCAGAATAATAGCTCTCCAATATTGCCACTCATCTTGTTGCAACGTTTTTTGCGGCAACAACGAAATCCATCTTTCAAGCCCAGAATGATCGCCATCCCTCAATGCTAAGCGAGCACGTCTCTCAATCAATTTGATAGAGTGTGAATCGTGAATGGTATCATCCCGCCATTTTGCCTGCTCTGGTGTAATGTCTCCCATCAATTGCCATGCGACGATATCTTTTAATTGTTGTCGTTCGGCGTCATTCATCTTTTGAGAGCGGACAAGTGTAGGGATGCTTACTCTGGCAAGTTCAGCATTTATGCGGGCAAATCGGGAGAAGTTCGTTATGATAACTGAGCGGGTGAAGTCGGTTGGTGTGGCAGTTGTGGCAACTTGTTCAATTAACGTTGGATCATGTTGCAGCTTCAGTAAATTCGTACTCAAGCTTTGATAACGCAATGGCAAGCGTTTGGCAAGATAGGTAACAAGTGTGGTGTTATTGGCTTTCATCGCCAATTCGATACGCTGCAAAATTAAATGTGCAGACAGGTATCCAGCCTGATCCCAGGCAGTGAGTAGTTTATCGCAACTAGCAGGTAATGAGTTGCCATTGAGCCAAATTTCTTGGGCACCTTGCCAGGCGACTTGTTGGTGTCCTGTGGCCCATTGTGCAAAGTAATAATCACAGCGTTCTGCCACTGTATTTGGCGGGTTGGGACTGAATGCCAGGATGCCACTCCAATCACCATTGTTTGCCAGTACACTGATAAATCGAGATGCCAGCGAACGTGCTGGTGGCAAGGTAGGGTGAGTATTAATAAAGTGCTGAACTTGCTGAGGAGTGGTAGTTGCCAGATCCTGAGATAATTGACGATATTCGAGATAAGGATACAGCGGGTAATTTTTCAGCATTGGCATCAGACGCGTCACTTCCGCCATATTTTTGGTATCCCATGCCTGTTTTATTTCTTGATATCGTTGACGTTGGGCATTCAGAGAATCAGCATGTGCCGCTCCAGCAACAACAGAAACCAGACTTACAGCCATGACGAAATGCTGCCACTTACTCATTGCCACATACCCCTTCGGAAGACTACTATCAGTGTCCAATTGCCCTGTATTTAAATGCTTTGCTCAGGTGCGCTGTCCAAGTGAATTGTTAAGATGCTATGTAATTATAATCATATTATTGATGTGAATTATTACAATTGTCATACCAAATAGAAAACGCTGAAAAAGTGCTATTTGATAAGAGGATAGGTAAAATAAGCCATCCAAACTCGATAAACGCAGACGTTTTTTAAAATTTCTTGATTAATCAAAAGGTAAACTACATTGGCTCAATATGTTTATAGTATGCATCGGGTGGGAAAAGTTGTTCCTCCTAAAAGGCATATTCTGAAAAATATTTCTCTGAGTTTTTTCCCTGGAGCAAAAATCGGTGTTCTCGGCCTCAATGGTGCCGGTAAATCTACTTTACTGCGCATTATGGCGGGTATTGATAAAGATATTGAGGGAGAAGCGCGTCCACAACCGGGTATTAAAATCGGCTATCTGCCGCAGGAACCTAAGCTTAATCCTGAACATACTGTTCGTGAAGCGGTGGAAGAAGCTGTTAGCGAAGTTAAAAATGCTCTGACTCGCCTTGATGAAGTTTATGCTGCTTATGCTGATCCGGATGCGGATTTCGATAAGCTGGCAAAAGAGCAAGGTGAGCTGGAAGCGATTATCCAATCCCACGATGGACACAATCTGGACAATCAGCTTGAGCGAGCGGCTGATGCTCTACGTCTGCCTGCATGGGAGGCGAAGATTGAACACTTGTCCGGTGGTGAACGCCGTCGTGTGGCAATTTGCCGTCTGTTATTGGAAAAACCAGACATGCTGCTGCTTGACGAACCCACTAACCACCTTGATGCTGAGTCTGTTGCATGGCTGGAGCGCTTCCTGCATGATTACGAAGGCACAGTGGTTGCGATCACCCATGACCGTTACTTCCTCGATAACGTTGCTGGTTGGATCTTGGAACTTGACCGTGGTGAAGGTATTCCGTGGGAAGGCAACTACTCTTCATGGCTGGAACAAAAAGATGCACGTCTGGCACAGGAAGCTGCGTCAGAAGCGGCTCGCCGTAAATCCATTGAAAAAGAACTTGAGTGGATCCGCCAAAATCCGAAAGGACGTCAGGCAAAAGGCAAGGCACGTTTAGCTCGCTTTGAAGAACTGAGTAGCGTTGACTACCAGAAGCGTAATGAAACCAGCGAATTGTTTATTCCGCCTGGTCCACGTTTGGGGGACAAGGTGCTGGAAGTCACCAATCTAACCAAGTCTTATGGTGATCGCGTACTGATCGACAACTTGAATTTCTCTCTGCCGAAAGGGGCGATTGTTGGGATCATCGGTCCGAACGGTGCGGGTAAATCAACGCTGTTCCGTATGTTGTCCGGTCAGGAGCAGCCAGATTCTGGCTCAATTACACTGGGTGAAACGGTTAAATTGGCTTCTGTGGAGCAGTTCCGCGATAGCATGGATGACAGCAAAACCGTTTGGGAAGAGGTTTCTGGCGGTCAAGACATTATGCGTATTGGCAACTTTGAAATTCCGAGCCGTGCCTATGTTGGTCGCTTTAACTTCAAAGGCGTAGATCAAGGCAAGCGTGTTGGTGAATTGTCTGGTGGTGAGCGTGGTCGTCTGCATTTAGCTAAACTGTTGCAAGTTGGCGGCAACATGTTACTACTTGACGAACCGACCAACGATTTAGACGTCGCAACTTTACGTGCATTGGAAAACGCCTTGCTGGAATTCCCAGGCTGTGCGATGGTTATTTCCCATGACCGTTGGTTCCTTGACCGTATCGCAACACACATCATTGATTATCAGGATGAAGGTAAAGTCACCTTCTTTGAAGGAAACTTCAGCGAATACGAAGATTATAAGAAGCGGACTATGGGGGCGGAAGCACTGGAGCCTCACCGCATTAAATATAAAAAGATCAGCAAGTAAGCCTGCCAGAAAATAAACCTGATAGAAAAAACGGCCTGATATCAGGCCGTTTTTTGTTGCTGGTAACTAACTTGTTGTTATTGCCAAACTATTATGACACTAAAACTCGTTGTTCCAGTATGGATTCATAAGTCTTAGTTGCTTTTCCACTTGCTAAAGTGATAACGCTATCAACATGTTTCATCAGGCGTCTATCCTGGGAGGCAATGACAACCGTACCTTTCTGTTCATGGGCAATAAATTTAACGATATTAATGAACGTCTGAAATGCCTGATGATCTAAATTGCGTGTTGGGTCATCTGCAAATAAATATTCAGGTCTTCTGACTATGGCTTTCGCCATTGCTGCCAATTGTTTCTCGTTTTCAGACAGTTCCCCTGGATAATAACGGCTTTTATCGCCTAATTTCACAATATCCAGCGATTTTTGCGCGATTTTTTCGGCTTGCTCGCGAGCAAGTGACAATCCATAAGACGTTGATAATAACAAATTATCTAAGAGAGTGAGTTCACTAAATAAATTGAAATCTTGGAAAATAAACCCACTATTTTCATGATGAAACTTTCCTAATTCCACATCATTCATTAGTTTCAACTTGTTATTATTAATTAATACATCTCCTTGATCTGGTTGTAACATACCCGATGCAATCGACAACACTGTGCGGTTAGTCGATGCCTTCGGCCCTGTTATCAAAGTAATTTCACCTGGTATAATAGAAAATGTGATATTTGAAATCATTTCATGATTAACTGTAGCATCAGTTAAACCATATGAAATATTGATAACCTCAATCGATTTAAATTGATTCAAGTTCATATTCTCAACACAATTAGGTTAAAAGATTAAAGCTTTTTCCTTAAACATATGCTGTCTAAATTCATTCGTAATAACACTGATATCCTTATGGTATTATACGAATAAAAATAGTCTATATGCGAAACATCTTCACCAAGGATATACTCATCTTATGTCAATTATTATTTACAATGACTATCTAATAAATGAGATGTTTCTTAGTCTTGGAATAAAAAATCAAAAATATTAGTGAATTATGCTTAAGGCAACAATGAAAAAATAAAAATAGCATAAATTCTTCTATTTTTATTCCACTTTTATAATAAGGGAAAAAGTCATTTTATATTTCGTTAATATTTTAATGTTACTTGTTATTACCTCCGTTATTGATAAAAACACCTAGAATATTTGTGGGTTTGTTAGTAACTAATAAATTTTATATAAATAAACCAATAGACCTGTTCATTAAATGACTTATTTTCCTGTAATTCAAGTCAAAACAGTAAAATTAAAGTATCAAAAAATATTATTATCACAATTTATTTTATTACATTTGTTAAAATAACCAAAGTAAACATTTAATTCATTGTTAAGTTAGGGTAATAATAATAAGATAAAGATTACACTGAATAATAAATTACTATCAATTAACCGTGATAATAATATAAGTGTAATCTATTTTATATATAAAGGTTAGTTATTCCATTAACATCTGTTGAACTAATTCAACGCAGCATAGAAAACGTTGATCATAATCCGGTGAATTGACACAGATATAATCGATATTATTTGTTTTCAACAAACTTTCAAGCAAATGTTGAAACTCTTTGCGATCTCGCTCGCTGCCCAAACTTCTTAAACCATCTGCAATCCACGGTGTGTTGTTTTCTAAAAGAATAACTAAATCAAAACGATATTCATCAATCATCGCCTGAACAAAAGGATGTTCTTTTCCTTCATAGCGTTTGCAAAATGCCTGCGTTGTTACAAAATCAGTATCGATAAACGCAACCTTATTGGCATATTTAACAGAAAAATCAATGTATTGAGCATGACCTAATGCAATTTTATCGTAATCTGAGTATTGTAAAGCCATTTCATCGCCTCCCAGATGGGAAAATACGTATTCGCGCCCATATTCCCATGCGCTGGTCGTGTTAAACATGTTGGCCAGCTTATTCACTAATGTCGATTTTCCGCTCGATTCTCCGCCAAGAATAGCCACTGTGCGTACAAAAAATGGCTTTACTTCTGTAGGAATATATTCCCAGTAACGGAAAGGCGCCTGACGGATTTGGCTACCACTAATATTCATGAATGAGCGTTGTGGGTCGATAAGCACAGTTTCAACGCCGAAATATTCTTTATAACGAGGGACATCCTGTGCTTCGCTGGAATAGATATAATTAGGATTGATGCTTTTTGCTGCCAGAAACGACTTAACACTTTGACTCCACGCTTCCCAGCCATTCGGGTAAGGTTCCATTCCTTGTTCATCAATTGCATGAATATGAATACTTTTCTGATACTTGAATGTTTGCAGCAACCATCTCAGACGGTCACTTACAGTAGGTTGTTGAGACATTGAACTGTTGATGAATAACTCATGATCACGCGCTTCGTCATAACAAAGAACAACATGTAACTCATCAACTTGACTGGATGCTCGTTGGATCAAATAAATGTGTCCAGTATGTAATGGGTAAAATTTACCAAACACAACTCCGACTGTTTTCTTTTCCATGGGATATGCTAATCCTAGATATTGATGAAGAGAAGCTAGTTTCAGTGCACTGGGACTTTTTATTTTGGCATTAATAAGTTGGCTTAGATAGCCTTTGGTCATTCCGCTGGCATCAGCAACCTGCTGTAATGTGTAACCTGCCTGTTTGATCGCCTGTTTCAAATAGTCAAATTGCGCCATAAGACCTCCTCTGTGTTTAGTATACTAAACAAGGTAGCATGTTTGTTGTGAAAGGTAAAAATAAAATTGGTTGTTTATTGATTTTTTGGGATTAAATGACGTTATCTTGACTATAATAAGTATTTAAAATTGCATAATCGGCTATTTATTTTAAATAAAATAACCAGATGCTAAATTTATAGTTAAAAAATCAAGAAGAATGACAATAGCGTTTGTTCAATGATTATTGAACAGATTGTTTGGTTTTACTCGTTATATAAATATTTGCATAACCATTTGTGATTTAGATTTAACCAGCATCTGTCATTAATAAATACCAACCTGTGGTAAGAATAGAAAAAATTTAAATAATATAGTGATTAACTATTTGATTTTTTATTTAAGTAGAATGAATAAAATATTTACCCAAAATTCTATTATCCGCCTCGTTTGATATGTGATGGTAGGTGGGAAAATATTCTGACAAATTAGGAAAAATACTTAGATTGCCGTTTAATAGATTTCAAGCAGTAACTTGAAATCTATTGGTTATATAGATCTAAAAAGAATAACAGATTGTTTCTTAATCCAGATCATCCAGAACAGATAACGCATCGGCCAGCTTTTTGACGCCAAATACTTTCATACCGAGCAGTGATTTTTTCGGCATGTTAGCATGGGGAACAATGGCCCGTTTAAAACCGTGTTTAGCGGCTTCTGAAATGCGTTCTTGTCCACTGGGAACGGGACGAATTTCTCCTGCTAATCCCACTTCGCCAAATACCACCAGATCACGGGGCAGAGGCCGGTCGCGGAAACTGGAAACTAAAGAGAGTAATAACGCCAGATCAGCACTCGTTTCCGTTACTTTTACCCCACCTACGACGTTCACAAAAACATCTTGATCAGCCATTTGCAAACCGCCATGCCGATGCAGGACTGCAAGCAGAATAGCCAGCCTGTTTTGTTCAAGCCCCACTGCTACGCGGCGTGGGTTTGACATCATAGAGTGATCTACTAATGCCTGAATTTCAACGAGTAGAGGACGAGTACCTTCCCAGACAATCATGACCGAACTACCTGAGGTAATTTCATCGCCACGACTCAGGAAAATGGCGGAAGGATTACTGACTTCCCGTAACCCCTGTTCGGTCATTGCGAATACACCTAGCTCATTAATGGCACCAAAGCGGTTTTTATGGCTGCGCAGAGTGCGGAAACGCGAATCAGTTTCACCATCCAGCATGACGGAACAGTCTATACAGTGCTCGAGCACCTTGGGGCCAGCCAATGTGCCATCTTTTGTCACATGTCCAACCATGATAATGGCAACACCACGGGTTTTGGCAAATCGTGTCAGGTAGGCTGCGGTTTCCCTGACTTGTGCAACACTGCCTGGTGACGATTGTATATCAGCCATGTGCATGACCTGAATTGAGTCAATCACCATAAGTTTAGGTTGTTCTTGCTCTGCAATCAGACAAATCTGCTCAATGCTGGTTTCCGATAGCATATTCAGTTGATCTGTCGGCAAACCCAACCGCTGAGCTCGCATCGCCACTTGTTGCAATGATTCTTCCCCTGTTACATACAGGGTTTTCATCTGGGTTGATAGTTGGCACATGGTTTGTAAAAGCAGGGTACTTTTCCCTGCACCGGGGTTACCGCCAATCAAAATGGCACTGCCGGGAACCACACCACCACCGAGAACACGGTCAAATTCTTTAAACCCCGTTGAAAAACGGGGCAGTTCTTCCAGACTGATATCAGAGAGTTTCTGCACTTTACTAATACCAGCGTTCCCGGCATAGCCACTGAGACGTTCATTACGGGATGATGAAGCTGCGGCTAAACGCACTTCCGTAATGGTATTCCATGCGTGACATGCGGTACATTGCCCCTGCCAACGGGGATAATCCGCACCACACTCGTTACAGACAAATGCCCGTTTTGCTGCTTTTGCCACTTTGGACTCCCTTAATGTAATGACTTTTGCCTGTGGGCATTAGCGTTCTTCGTGTTTCAAACCACCGCTCAACACACACAGGACGCCCATTAAATCTGCATGGCGGATAGCAACTTTGGCCTGGGTGTAAACTTTTGGCTTAGCATGATAGGCGATCCCCAATCCTGCCTTACGGATCATTTTCAGATCATTGGCGCCATCCCCAATAGCGACGGTTTGGCTCAGAGGAATATCCAGTGCTTTTGCCAATCTTATCAGAGTGGTTGCCTTGTATTTTGCATCGACAATCGGCCCTTTGACCTTACCGGTCAGTTTGCCATTTTTTATCTCCAGTTGATTGGCAACTGCATCAAAAAGGCGTAGCTGCTGGCGAAGATTATCGGCAAAGAAAGTAAAACCACCGGAGGCAATCGCGACATGCCAATCCAATGATTGTAACTTGCGAACCAGACTGGTTAGCCCTGGCATAAGCGGAAGTGTTTCCATCACTTGCTGCAAGATTGATGCATCGGCGCCTGCCAACTGAGCAACTCGCTCGCGCAGACTTTCTGAAAAATCCAGTTCGCCTTGCATTGCCCGTTCTGTGATTTCCGCCACTTTATCACCAACTCCGGCCAGGCGGGCAATTTCATCAATGCATTCAATCTGGATAGCGGTAGAATCCATATCCATCACCAATAAGCCTGGTGAGCGGAGGCGAGGGATCTGCCCCAAGGGAACGACATCCAAACGACACTCATCTGCCTGCCGTTTAATGCGAGGCGAAAGGCTACCGGCAATACGGACAACCTGATAATCATCGATCCGCCATGAAGAGACCACCACAATGGCAGCGCCCAATCGGTGCTGGAACTCGCTGATACGTTGTTTATCCAAACCACGTCCATACAGCAACCAGCCGCTATCTCCTGCCCGGTAATCCAGTGGCATGACTTCATCACCACTGAGGGATAGGGGTAATCCGGGCCATTTATGGATCTCATCCGGTAAGTAGCGATAGGCCAGATTATTAGACATGAACATTGACTCCTGTAATTCCATATAATTTGGTGCAGGCAAAAAACGCTTTTCAAACTATCCTATCATTACCGCATCTGGCAACATGTGCTTTCTGAACATGGGATGAGATAACTATGATAAAAGCCAAGCTAAAAATTAGACTGCACAAGACGGCGATTATATTAATATGTATAGCACTGCTAGTACTGCTGATGCAGGGAGTTTCCTATTTCAGCCGTTCTCAACAACAGGCGCATATGGATCAATTTGAAGATCTGGCGAAAACATTGGCGAAACAGGTCGCATTCAGCTTGTCTGATTATATGGAGAATGGTAGCAAAGATCTTAATAATAAAAAGATTGTCGCTAACTTAGATTATTTGACTAGCAATAGCCGCATTTTGGATGCCAGTGTCTATCTGGAGAATGGCACACAGATAGCACGAAGTGGTGAACCGATTTCTGTTCGTGAACGATTATCGTTGGAAGGCAAAAAATCCAGTAGTTATTTCAACCAACAAATTGTTGTGCCAATACCAGGAAAAAATCATCCAAAAGGTTTTCTTCGCCTGACACTGGATACGCATCGATTGGCAACTGAGGCTAAGCAGGTCGATAACACAACGAACTTACTCAGGATAATGCTCCTGCTATCTTTGGCGATTGGATTTATTCTGGCTCATAACTTGCTAAAACTGTCTCCTAGTCGCTGGCAACAATCCCCTTATCTGCTGACTGCCAATACCAAACCTTCTGATGAAACAGAAAGTAAAGTGCAAGATGATGATAACCAAAGATAATGTGACATTACCGTTAGTTATTGTGCGGATGACTTTCCTCATTATCAATGTGCTTTCCATAATACCGCTTGAAACAAATGGAATAGAGGACGCCGTGTAGAAGTGCAATCATTACTGCGCCATAAAACACAATCGGCCGATGGGCAACATTAATATGCACAATCGGAATATTGTTAAAACGAAAGATATACATATGAAAGGCCATAGCTGCGATTGCAAGTAAGATCCCCGCTGCGTTGTGGTGGATCCGGTGTGACAGCAGGAACCATTTTAAGGTGAAGAAAAAAGGGATAAGCATTAATAAAGAAATAACTACATAAACCATTATCATTTCCTTAAGTTTTTATTTGGAACGTTGATGTAAGTAGATAGATTGAACGCTGTCATAAACATGCAGTGTGTTTCAATTATCTATTTAATATGCCTGTTATTTAGCGCTGTGAAGTAAGTCTATAACATAGTTCATACATAAATAGTAAACATAGTTATTATTAATATTTTTGATTTGTTAGATAAATTATAGTGTTTTATGGAAGAATTCTATTCAAGTACATGACCTGAACCCTGCTGAAGAACAGCGTTCAGGCCTGTTGGAATGGATAGATGAATCTATAGAGGATGATTTTACTAACTAGAATTGATTGTAAGTATCGGGATTTGGCCCTATTCGCTTCCCGATGTCCAGTTCAGCCATCGCTGTTAAGTCTTCTTTTTCCAGTCTGAAATCAAATACATCAAAATTTTCTTTAATACGGGCAGGTGTAACTGATTTAGGAATGGTAATCATGCCGCATTCAAGATGCCAACGAATGACAATTTGCGCTGGCGTCTTACCGTATTTAAGTGCCAGACGTTCAACCAATGAAGAATTAAAAACGCCTTTTCCCCCCCGTGATAACGGGCTCCAGGATTCGGTTGTAATATGATGGGTAGCATTCCATGAGTGAAGTTGTCGCTGTTGCAGCAGAGGATGCAATTCAATTTGGTTGATTACAGGAACGACACCTGTTTCCTGGATTATTTTTTGTAAATGCTCGATATGAAAATTACACACTCCAATACTGCGAGTCAGGCCAGCTTCTTTCAGTTTAATCAGTTGCTTCCATGCATCAACATAATGATCCTGTTCGGGCACTGGCCACTGGATGAGATAGAGATCAACATAATCTAACTGTAGTTTGTCCAGGCTTTCTTGTAATGCCGCCCGAGCATCCAGGTGGCGATCATTCCAAAGTTTGGTGGTGATGAAAATTTCTTCGCGTGGGATATCAGTTTCCTTTAAGGCTTTTCCCACCCCTTCTTCGTTATGAAAAATTGCTGCTGTATCAATGGAGCGATAACCGACTTCTAATGCGGTATGGAGAGACTCAACAACCTGTTCATTACTCGCTTTCCAAACGCCAAGCCCCAATTGTGGCATGTGATTCTCATCAGCGAGTTTAATAATTGTCTGTTGACCCATTATTACCTCCTTTAGGTTTGGAATTTTTTGATCATGGCTGGGACAGAACTGCCATCAAGCTGGTCATCAGAGAGGTGGACTTTTACGCCCAGACTTTCAAAAAAACCGCCGGGTGGCGTGGATAACTTTATTGATTCGTTTTTCTTTTAAACCCTCCGTAAACCTGCCCAATCCTGAAGTACATCGGCATCCTGGGATGCCATTCAGCATAAGCGTTATGTCCATTCCATTCAGGGGAAGTTATTCAGCATGTTATTTGTTTTTCTTTGCTGTTTTTTTCTTATGACGCCAATACATCAGTACAGAAGCGGACAACCCACTGATCAACAGAATGACAGGTAAAATCACCAAAATATTCATGACTATATCTTGATGTGCTTTAACGAAAGGGATCTGGTTCAAAATATAACCAAAACCCACGATAATAATGACCCATAAGAAGCCACTTAACCAGTTAAAAAATTGAAAGCGTTTATTATTTAGGCCAGAAATACCGGCAAATGTTGGCAGGAGAGTGCGAACAAACGCTAAAAAGCGTCCGATAAGCAGGGCAGACAAACCGTGTTTAGAGAATAATACATTGGCACGTTGGCGATATTGCAAGGGAAGTTGAGCCAGCCAGTTTTTGACAATACGGGTATGGCCGAGCCAGCGCCCCTGTAAATAACCCAGCCAACAACCCAGGCTTGCCGCGATGGTTAGCAGCACTACCGTGGGGATGAAACTCATGACGCCTTTGGCAATTAAGGCACCGGAAAGCACCAGCAGAGTATCGCCGGGCAAAAAGGCAGCTGGCAGTAGCCCGTTTTCCAACACTAGCGTGACAAAGAGAACGCCATAAATAACCCAGATGACATCTGGATTGGCAAGTTGGTTAAAATCATGATGCCAGAGTGCATGCACGATCTCGCTTAACGTTTCCATTGTTTATCCTGTAACTTTTGCGAGTAAAAATAATTAACAAACAGATCTGCCTCAGTGTACCGCAAAATGATGAGATAGGGGGTGATTTGATTCAGCATCAGGGAAACCGTGGCCATCTGCAAATACGGAGTAAAGAGATAGCCACAATTTAAAGGTGAAAGTTACTGAGTCGCCAAACGAGCAAAACCGGCTTCTAGATCATCAATCAAGTCTTGTGGATTTTCCAGCCCGATATGGAGACGGAATAAGGTGCCCGTTTTTTGTGGCGAAGGGTATTGACGCAGTCGTTGAAGCATTTCTGGTTGAATGCCTAAAATCAATGACTCAAAACCTCCCCACGAAAAGGCCATCTTAAAATGACTCAGGTTATCGAGATAATCAGCAAATTGTTGAGGTGTAAGTTGGATATTCAGGAGAAAAGAAAATAGTCCACAGGAGCCAGTGAAATCGCGCTGAAAGAACTGATGCCCTGGGCAAGAAGGCAGGGCAGGGTGGTAAACTTCGGCAACTTCCGGCCGCTGTGCAAGCCATTTGGCAATTTTGATACTGTTTTCTTCGTGTTGTTTTAAACGAACCGCTAACGTGCGCAGCCCTCGGTTTGCCATATATACCGTATCGGGATCGGCAATTTGCCCTAGCAGGTAAGATCCTTCTCTAAGCTGATCCCAACATCGTGCATTGGCAACTGCTGTCCCCAGCATTCCGTCTGAATGGCCAATAATATATTTGGTGGCAGATTGAATGGAAATATCGATGCCAAACTCCAGGGCCTTGAACAGTACGCCAGCCGCCCATGTATTATCGATGATAATGACAATCTCAGAATTGACTTGTCGAATAGCCCGCACGATGGCAGGAATATCTTGAACCTCCATCGTTAGGGAGCCAGGTGATTCAAGAAAGATAACTTTGGTATTGGGTTGAATCAGAGAAGCAATGTTTTCTCCGATCATGGGGTCAAAATAATCGGTGGAAATCTCCATTTTTTTCAGAACGTGATGGCAAAATTCCTGTGTGGGTTCATAGGCCGTACCTGTCATTAAAACATGATCACCAGTTTTTACAAATGCCAGAATTGAATGGGTAATAGCTGCCGTACCGGAAGGATATAGTGCACAGCCAGCACCGCCTTCCAGCTCAGACATTGCTTCTTGGAAGGCAAAATGAGTCAGTGTGCCACGGCGTCCATAAAATAATTCACCCTTGGCACGGTTCTTCAAGGCTTGTTTTAAGTCTTCAACAGTATCGAAAATGACAGATGAAGTACGTTGAATCAGAGGGTTAACAGCACTTTGCGTATATCTTTTTTGTCTCCCTGCACTAACTAATAAGGTTTCTAGTTTTTTTTCTGTCATGGCATCATTCCCCAAGTTATTTCCTGCCTGTATCTAAATAGAATCGTTCAAATAATGATTAGCAAGTTAAAAGATTTGGGGTGGTTTTACCAAAGAGATTCACGCAACTTGACGAAAATTCAAGGTGAGCTGGCGATGGTAAATCAGGATCGATTAACGAAGGAACATCATTAAGTGGTACTTTTTTATTAAATAGTAATGATAATTACTATCAAATCGCCAAATGTCTGATATCATTTGTAGCGGACTTTTTCCTCTTTCGAGGTAAGAGGCATGGATCAGGGTTCAAACGAGACCAGTATCTTCCTGAATGCACCTTGCAGTGTCGTTATCAAGCTGCAAGAGGGCAGAGATGCATGGTCAAAAAATGAGCCATGACTCAGAAAATATTAGGATTAGCAAGATGAGTAAACGTGATTCACTGCTAAGTAACAGAATCTATAAGAAAGAGAGTAAGGCTAACTGATGCGTAATTTGACAGCTTCTATTCTATTGGCACTCGGATTAACAAGTTCAGCATGGGCTGATACAACACCAGCCACACCAGAAAATCAGGCTTCTGCTCAGGTAGCCGCTCCGGCAACACCAGCATCTCCCGCAGCTGCGCAAGCGGCTGAACCAACAACTGATAAGCAGAAAACTGATGCACTATCAGTCCCAGATGCGCAAACCGTGACGACTGAAGAAACCGTTGTGGCACCAATTGAAGAAGTTTCTGGCAACCAGTCTGGTGGTTTCGCAACGGATCTGTCTGTTTGGGGCATGTATCAAAACGCAGATGCGGTAGTAAAAACCGTTATGGTGGGCTTAGTGATAGCTTCTGTTATCACATGGGCGCTGTTTTTCTCCAAAGGTACAGAACTCTTAATGGCTCGCCGCCGTTTGTGTAAAGAGCAATTGGCTTTGGCTGAAGCTGCCAATCTGGATGCGGCAGTGAAAATTGCAGCAGATTTTGGCAATCGCAGCATCAGTCGTCTGTTGTTGAGTGCAGCACAGTCGGAGCGTGCCCTGTCTGCTGACAGCATTGACAAGGTTGGAACTAAAGAGCGAACTTCGTTCCGCATGGAACGTGCCGTCGCAGCAATTAGCCGCCATATGGGGCGTGGTAACGGTTATCTGGCGACCATTGGTGCAATTTCTCCATTTGTGGGGCTGTTTGGTACTGTTTGGGGGATCATGAATAGCTTTATCGGCATCGCTCACTCACAAACCACTAACCTGGCCGTTGTTGCACCAGGGATTGCGGAAGCCCTGTTAGCGACAGCATTGGGGCTGGTGGCAGCAATCCCTGCGGTAGTGATTTATAACGTCTTTGCTCGCGTTATTTCGTCATACCGTGGTCAGGTGGGTGACATGGCCGCTAAGGCAATTCTGTTGCTGGGGCGTGATCTTGATCTGGCTGAAAGCAAAGCAGAAGCAAGGTAATAAATTATGGCAATACGTCTTAATGAAGATTTGGACGATAACGGCGAACTGCATGAAATTAACGTCACGCCGTTTATTGACGTGATGTTAGTGCTGTTGATTATTTTCATGGTGGCAGCACCATTGGCAACGGTAGATATTAAAGTTGATTTGCCGGCATCAACCGCTAAGCCGCAACCACGACCAGAAAAACCGGTATTTTTGACTGTGAAAGCCGATAAGCAGTTGTATGTGGGAGATCAGGCAATTGATCGTGATAACTTGTCTGTCGTATTGGATCAAACCACGCAATCCAACAAAGACACGACAATTTTCTTCCAGGCTGATAAAACAGTGGATTATGAAACTCTGATGAGCGTCATGGATTCTCTACGCAAGGCGGGTTATCTCAAAGTGGGATTAGTGGGAATGGAATCAGTTTCCGCGCAATAACTTTTCTTTGCTCACCCGAAATATGAACTGCCCGAATCGTTAATCGGGCAGTTTTAAGTAATCACTCTCATATTCTCTCTTTTAACCCGAATGGCTGCATATTTAGATTAATGTCTTCATATTTGATTATGTATCTCAATTGAGCTACAGTGTGTTTATTGACCAATGTAGGGGATTCAACATGGCTGCAAATGCGTTTGTTCGTGCTCGTATAGATGAAACACTAAAAAATGAAGCTGCTGAAGTGCTGGCTAGCATGGGCTTAACTGTATCTGACTTAATTAGAATTACTTTGACCAAAGTAGCCAAAGAGAAGGCGTTACCGTTCGATCTGCGTAATCCTAACGCACTAACTGCAAAAACCATTGCTGATAGTGAAAACGGTATAAATATCCATAAAGCGAAAGATGTTGACGATCTATTTGATAAATTGGGTATTTAATGAGCCATGAAACAACGGGAAATTGAATACTCAAGTCAATTTCAACGAGATTTGAAACTGGTTCAAAAACGCCATAAGGATATGAACAAGTTAAAAGATTTAATGAAACTTTTAATTAACAATGAGTTCCCTTTGCCAACTATATACAAAGATCATCCTTTGCAAGGGAATTACAAAGGTTACAGGGATGCTCATATAGAGCCTGATTGGATTCTTATTTACAAAATTACTGATAACCTGATTAGATTTGAGCGAACAGGAACGCACTCCGATCTATTTTAACTGGAACTGCCCGAATCGTTAATCGGGCAGTTTTGGGAAAGCACTAATATTGATTCTTCCAGTCAAAAGGTAATAGTTCACTAAGAGATAAAATCTTTTCTTGAGTGACTTTTACTTCTGCATGGATATTTTCTGGATTTATCTGACTGATAAACTCTCGGCAACGGCCACAGGGAGGAATGATATTACCATGCCGATTGACAGCAATAATCCTGATTATCTGTGTTTCACCCTGCTTTATCATCTCAGCGATGGCACAATGCTCTGCACAAAACCCCATAGAGCAAGCAGTATCAATATTAATTCCAGTATAAATATGACCAGATTTACTTTGAATAACAGCACCTACATGACCATATTTAATATATTTATTTAATTGAGTTGGGGATATTAGGCGATGTGCCATATGCTCCATTTCGTCAAAAGAAATCACAAAATACTCCTTACTCATGATTAAAGGAATTAATAAAGTAGATGGCTCATTCTTTTATATTACGAATAAAATCAATAACTGATTGTGCCATCTCCTTCTCATTATCGCCTTCAACCCGAATAATCACTTCCATACCACTTTTGATTCCCATCGACATCACTTTAAACATGCTTTTTAGATTCGCACTTTTATCTCCTCTGATAATTTCAATTTTGCCAGTGTAATTTTTGACAAAATTACAGAGTTGAGCACAAGGCCGCGTATGCAACCCTGAAGGAGCAGTAACAACCACCGAATATTCAATCATAAAAATTACCTGTTTATATATTCTCTATCTTTCAAGCTACAATTCGCAATTTGTTAAGTACAGAAATAAGATCAGGATTTTTTTAACGAACCACCACGGGTTTGAATAACATTCTGATACCAGTAAAACGAGTCTTTTTTATAGCGGGAGAGATCTCTAATGTCTTTATCTGTTCGATTAACATAGACAAAACCATATCTTTTTTTATAGCCATTACTGGTGGAGAGCAGATCAATAAAACTCCACGGGTTATAGGAAATCACCTTAACCCCATAATTCATTGCTCGCTGAATGGCATTTATATGTTGTTGAATATAGTTAATGCGATAATCATCATGAATAGTACCATCAGATTCCAGCTTATCATCGGCACCAAAGCCATTTTCTGTGATCATTAATGGCTTCTGATAACGGGTATGTAAATCACGCAAAAGATATTCCAATCCAATGGGATCAATTGCCCAATCCCAGTCTGTTGTATCAAGATGTGGGTTTTTATGAATTTGATAGAAATCCGGCTGAATTTCATGCCCATCTATTTGCCCTTTAATGCCAGTTGGATTAAAGCCATCCATTCGTCGTTGAGCTCCTTTTTCTGCGGCGGCGGCAGCATGACTGCAATAGTAATTAATTGCCAGAAAATCAGAATAACCTTCTTTAATCAATGCCATATCACCAACTTCTATATGCGGTGCCAGACCATGATTTTTTAGATAGATTAGTGCTGATTGGTTATAGTGCCCTTTTAGGTAGATATCTGTGAAGTAGTAATTACGCAGATCATTGGCATTTTGGGCAGCTAAATTATCTTCCGGTTTACTGGTGAGTGGATAAATGGCGGAATATCCCAAGGCAGCGCCGACCAAACCGTTGGGAACCCATTGATGAACTAATTTGCATGCGATAGCATGTGCAAGATTCATATGATGATTGATCTGATATTTGATTTGTTCATCATGCAGATAGTGATCGGGGATCAGACACTTTTTCGTCCAGAATTGCACAATAATACTTTGTTCATTGATGGTTAACCAATATTGGACTTTCTTGCTAAATTCTTTGATCACAAATTCTGCGTAATAAGCAAAATCTGCAACACTTTGCCGATTAATCCAGCCGTGATATTTTTCGACTAGCGCCATCGGCATATCATAATGATATAGCGTTGGAATTGGTGTAATTCCATTTTTCAATAATTCATCGATAAGATGATGATAAAATTTTACTCCCTCATTATTCACTTCTCCGACACCATCTGGAAAAATACGCGACCATGCAATAGAAAAACGGTAAGATTTCAAACCAAGCTCTTTCATTAATGCAATATCTTCTTTATAGCGATGGTAATGATCACTGGTTATATGGGTATCGACAAAACCTGGATTATTATTAATGACATCTTGTTGTGAGAGTTTTTTACCGTATTTTTCCGCAGCACCTTCAACCTGATAAGCACTGGTTGATGCGCCCCAAAGAAAATTCTCTGGAAATAAATCATTATTTTTTATCATAGTGTTTTCCTTTATTGACTTTTGTTAGGGATATTATGAATAAATTCATAAAGGCCAATTATCTCTTTTCGCAAATTAAGCTCACTTCGTATGGTCATTAATGTATCCTGAGCATGGATAAACAGTAGATCTAAATAAAAATTTTCACCTTGGGTTTCTTTTTGAATAATCTCAGTTTGTGCATGATGAGCAGAGAGCATCATTTTTTTTGCTTTCTCCAGATATAAATAGGCATTCTTAAAATCACCAAGATGAGCATATTTAATGGCTTCTTCACTTTTTTCTCTTGCATTACCTGCATTGAGAATAATTTCCAGAGCAACGGGGGTTAAAATATTGTCCTCACGATTCATTTTTAAACTTCCTGATGAAATTAAACAATTTAATCTTGCTGATTTGTATTAGCACTTTCTTCCTCAATACGTTTTTTCTCATAAACCTTAAAGAAGGGATACCAGGTGATAAGGAAAACGGCCATAAGTACCACATAGCAAATAATCGCTCGCCAGTCTTCCGTAATGATGACACTGGAAAATGGAGCCGGTATCTGACCAACTTGAATCATTTTCGAAGGTATATTCAGCCAATCTGAGCGCATGAAAATCCATACGATAATTGGGCTGGTAATTGCATTGATCCACATTGGCAGCATTAAGAGTGGATTAAGGACAATTGGCGTACCAAATACCAACGGTTCGTTAATATTGAAAAAAGAAGGGCCGATACAGATATAGCCTGTTGTTTTTAGTTCTCTGGATTTTGAAAACAGCATTAAAAGATTCAAGGCAAGTGTTGCACCCGTTCCTCCCATGGTGATTAAAGCGGCGGTAAATAAGGTTTCGTAAGTCACGATATTAGTGGCTGGCTGACCAGCAGCAACCAGCGCAATATTGGCAGTGATCCCAAGCATGAAGATTGGCATTTGTAGACCTGTAAATGTCCAGACGGAAATGCCCATAGACATGGCTATCGCAGGAATTAGCGCCATGAGAATAAAGCCGGGTAGGGTTTGCCCGAATGCAGCGATGGGAGAAAAGAGCGATAACAGTTTGGAAAAAACATCAATATCAAAAGTGAAGACCAACAATGTTCCGCAGCCAATGGAAATCAGTATGGGAATAATCGCGTGTATCCAGCCGACAACGAAATCAGGTAAAGAACTTTCTTTCAAGAATCCTAACTTGGTATATAAATGAAAGAGATAAGAAACAAACAGCCCGGTGACAATACCTAATAATATTCCCGCTGGGCCAAAGCGATCAAAACTGACGAGCATATTGCCATCGGTAAATTCTGGCTTAATGAACATCATGTAAACACAAATCGAAGTGAGTCCGGCAATAAGCGTATAACGAAAGTGATATAGCTTCTCCATCATTTGATTTGCAATCATAAAAGCCGTAATTAAACCGAGCATTCCAAAAGAATAATTGGCAATCTTGCCAAGATCGGGCAAAAACAAAAAATAAGAACGAAATACGTTATAAAAAAAGATAAGTGAACCTGCTAAGATAAAAGGGATATTTTTTTGCATTGCCCCAGAAATTGCTGCTACCCAAGGCCGTTTGGTAAAATTTTGCATAGCAGGTGCAAATGAGTCAGATAACCAAGACATAAATGCTTGCATTTTGTATCTCTCTTTAATTTTTTTTCTAAAATTCCCTGGTTAAATTTAATTTAAATAACTAATTTAGTTTTTCAGGATCTTTATGGCTAACTCAAGTAATGCTTTACCATCTAATCTTCCATAGATTTCTTGTGGTACAACCATGACAGGAATATGATAACGGTCGGCATGTTTCTGAAACTCTTTTTGCTGTGAAGCATAGTGTGGCCCAAGGAATAAAATATCGATTACAGAAAAATACTCTGCGACCTCACTTTCACTTCTGGCTTCAACAGTGACAGGGATAGCCTTATCTTTTGCTGCATTGCGGGTTCTGGTTGCCAGCATTCCGCTAGAAATACCTGCCCCGCAGCATAACATAATAAATATCTTTTTCATGTAATCCTCTTGTTTCTTGTTATTGCGTAGTTCATTGATTGCTATTTTTTATGTGGATACACTCTCTACTATTTTTCTTGCATATTCAAATTAATATTTGCACTCATAGAGGGCAGGTTTTTATTTTTAAATGAAAATATTAACAGTAATATGAAGTCATTATTTTTAATTTTATGGGTATTGTTATGCTAAGAATTAAACTGAAAGATTTATTAGATTACCTATTAACTCAGAAGGTCCCTGTTTCAGCATTAAAATTATCTCAAGTCTTAGGGGTATCAATAAGATCTGTAAAAAATTATGTTGCAGAGATTAATGGGGCACATGAACAAAAAATTATTATTTCCAGTCGGCAGGGGTATTTATTGTCACAAAGTTTATTATCACACAATATAGTAAAGCAGTTAAATTGCCAGAAGAACAGTTTGCCCAAGACGTATCAAGAAAGAGCACATTTTATTATTAAAGCGATCTTGTTATTTAAGAGAAGCAGTAATATATATGACCTGAGCAATGATTTATGTATAAGTGATTCTACAGTAAAGGCATTAGTATATAAGATGAATACATCATTTCAACGCTTCAACGTGCAATTTTTATGTAAAAACAGTCATGTTGAAATATTAGGCACTGAACATGATTTAAGAAAATTAGTTTCTTACACGATATTTGAACAAACAAGCTATCGTTTTATTGACTCAAAAGTATTGGAAAAAATATTTGATAAAAAACAAGTTAAAGATGTTATTGAAATAATGACCAACGTTTTTGATAAATGGGAATTGTATCTTAGTGATTTTTCGTATACCAATCTTATTTTACACTTTCTGATTCTGATAGAACGCCTGAAGAAGGGCAGGTATCTGGAGAATCGGGCATTACCTATAGAAAATAGTGATCTAAGATTGATCTCAGATGAGTTATGCGACAAACTGCAACTTTGTTTTGGGATTCTTATTCCTGAAAATGAAAGAAGATCTTGCTATCTTTTTTTGAAAACCAATACAAACCTTAATAAGGTAGATAATGAAGTCATTGACTTAGTTGGCGCTAAACTTTATCAATTTACTCGGCAATTAACTGAGTCCGTGCAAGAAAATTATCTGATTGATTTAGCCTCCGATGATTTTATTTCTTTACTGTCTTTACACTTGTCAGGGCTACACACAAGGTTGAAACATAAAATTTATACTAAAAACCCCATGTTGGAAATAATCAAAAAGGAATGCAGAATCGTTTTTGATATTGCTATCTTCATTTCTTTTCAGTTAAATAGATATTTCAATAATAAATTGAATGAAGATGAAATTTCTTTCATTGCATTACATGTTGGGGCGGAGTTTGAACGGCAAAAAAGAAATATTACTAAAATTAGAACGGTGCTCCTGTGTCCGAGTTATCGTGGAATTGAAAATAAAATTTACCATCAACTATTACGTGATTTTGGTGATGAAATAAATCTTATTAAGGTTATTTCCCAGCCTGCTGAATTGGAAGGCATGGAGTTTGAGTTATTGATTACGACAATAAATTTTGCTCCAGAACGATATTATGAAACTGTTTACATTTCACCTTTTCATTTAAGAGATAAGCATTCTGAATTGATGGAAAAAATTGACACAGCCAATGCGAACCGAAAAAGGGCAAGGTTAATCCGAAATATTGATTTATTCTTTGATCCCGAACTTTTTCTTTATAATCCCAATCTTCGCAATCGGGATGAACTTATCGAAATAGTTTGCCAGAAAATGTTAGCGAAGGGCTATGTTGAAGCTGATTTCATCAACTATGTGTATGAGCGTGAGAATGCATCTTCGACAGCTTTTGGCATTTTAGCGTTACCTCATTCGATCAAACTGGATGCGGTGAAAACTTGTATCTCGGTAGTCATAAGCTCAAAAGGCATACGTTGGGGAAAAGATGAACGAGTGCATGTGGTGTTTTTGAGTGCAATAAATCGGGTAGACAGGACGTGTTTTGCTGAGAGTTACGATGCGTTGTTGGATATCTTTAATCACGACAGTGTTATTGGTGCACTGGGTAAAATCACTGACTTCGAAAGGTTTCGAGATATTTTAATTGAATATCAATATCATTAAATCACCTCATTACCAACAGGGTGAGAATTTAGTTCTTTGCCCTGTTTATGAACTGTTTAAGATAAGTGTTTTAATGTTGTAAAGTTAATTGAAATATCCTTAAATAAGGTTATTTGTACTGATATTATATTTTTTGTTTTATCTTGGGAAACTTGGTTTATTTTTCTGTATTAAAAAAAGTAAAAGATAGATTATTTTTACTACATTGCTTTATATCGATACACTTCTATTTAGCCTTGAGCTGATCTATTCTTCTGTTATTTTTCTTTCTGGCGGATATATATTCTTATATAGAAAATGAGGAACAATAAAAACATATTATATGGTATGCGAAAATAAATATTAGTAATGGGTTGTTAATCTGATTATTTTGGTTTGTTTAATCGTAAATAAATAAAATTTTGATTTTGTCATGATGCTTGTGTAATAAGAATAAACAAAATAAACAGAATAAATTAAAGTAAATTTGCAGATAAAAATATCAACTTTTCACATTAAGGTTAATGTAAGTGTTCGAATTAAAATTATATCGAAATAAAAGGGTTTTCAGATGGAGAAATGAGAAGTTAAATTAACTTTAAATTAAACCTACAACACGAATGGAGAACGATATGTCATTAAATAAACTCTTAGCAGAAAATAAGATACCTGTTACAGAAGTCCCCGCAGTGACCTTAAAAATGTTGACCAGTCAGATAGAAGGCATTGCTCGTCCAGGAGGTATCTTTACTAAAGAAGATCTCATTAGTATCAAATTATATGTTAAACATGGTTTGGAACTACCTTTTAATTTACAGGGAGTCAAGGAATATATCGGTTATAACGATATTGATATTGATGGTTTGAAACCTGCGAATATGACCAACCTGTTTAAAGAAATTCACAATCATGCACTTAGTTGGAGTGATGTAGAAAGTAACGTCCAACAGCAAAGTATCGATCTGGAAAATGCCGGCAGGCAAATTACCGGAACGGGAGGAGAAATAATCAGTGTTATTGAACAAATGCCGATTATTGAACGGGTCAAAACAAAATTAGGTGATTTAACTGATAAGCAATTAGCGGAAATAACTTATACCAATGATGATAAAGAAATCGCTGTTGAATTGGGTAATATCCTTGAAAGCATGAAGAAAGATATTAAAAAACAGCAGGAAAATACTCAGAAAGTTAAAAATTCGGTAACCGATTTTAAGATCACTTTGATTGGTGGAAAATTAACAAATGGCGGAATTGCACAAGGATTAGAGCCACAGGTGAATAGTAAGAAAAAACTGATGGATGAGAATAATCTTTCTGCGACCATTAAAGATCTGCAAGATAAGATTGATGAGAAGAATAAAGAGATTGAGCAACTCAAAAAAGACTATGATAAATACGTTGGCCTGGCATTTTCTGGCATGGCAGGAGGCATAATTGGTTGGGCGATTACTGGTGGTATTTTTGGTGATAAAGCAGAAAAAGCCCGTAAACGAAAGAATGAATTGATCGAGGAAGTTAAGGGATTGCAAGATCAAGTGAAAAATAAAAGTGCACTGCAAACCGCCATTCAAAATCTTTCCCTGAATTTTTACAATATTCATATTTGTATGCTGGATGCGGAATCTGCCTTAAACCACTTAGATTTTATGTGGAACACAATGCTAACGCAAATTACATCTTCAAAAGATAAGTTTTCTGAAATTAATGATGCATTGAAACTGACCTCTTTTGTGTCAACATTTAAGCAAGTTATTAGCCCCTGGAAAGAAGTACAAGGTTCTGCTGTGCAATTAGTTAAGACTTTTGATGAGGCACTGGCAGAATATAAGAAACTCTACAACTAATTTTTTCTGAGAATAATTAATAAAATAGAAAGGAATATTAAAATGTCCGAAGATATTATCTTACAAAAAGAAATTTTGTATCCAGAAATTAATATCAAAGCCATGAATCAGGCGGTAAATGCTATTTGGCTTTTGGCACAACGGCAAACATCCGGTATTGCAATTATTGGGGAAAAAGTTGAACGAATCAGGCTCTATAGCCGTGATCTTGATGAACTGGTGCGTCGCTCGTTATCACAATTAACGCCGATACTCAGCCAGCTTGCTGCGGGAGAGGCTTTCCAGACAATCAACCAAATCGATGAGGCTTTGGCAGCTTCTGATTTGAGTGACGATGATCGTCAGGCTTTGCTGGCAGAGCGTGATCAATTGATCCAAAAGTTATCGCAAGATATTGACCATGTGATTGTTAATTTCAGTAGCAGCACTAATCAACTGAATGGAAAAATCAATGATATTCGCAATATGGTGATTGCGGAGCGTCTGGAGGAGCTTCTGGCACAAACGGAATCACGAAAAGCAGAATTGCAGAGTGATATTGAGAGTAAAGCCGAAAAAAGAAATAAATTGGATGCTGAACGGGCTAAAATTATCGAAAGTCAGGATGTGATCCGTGAAAATAATATCGCGGATATGTTTAAAGATTTTATCCCTGACGCCAGTGATATTGATGGTCTGGATTTTACTCAACCTAAAAAAGAGGCTATTAAACAGGCTATAAAACAAGGTGTTGAGATAGCCAGAAAAATATTAGGTAAAGTTTCTGAAGGATTGAAATATATCGATCTGGCAGATACCAGAATGAAACTGAGTGATCAAATCGATCAAGTAATAAAAGAAACTGATGCACTGAAAGTGACATTACGGGAAACGGAGCGACGGCTTTCTGGCTTGAAAGATGTAATGCAAATCGAAGCAGAACGCACCATCATGCTTGCTGAGGCGGTAAAACTGGGACAAGCGTGGAACGCATTCGCTACTCAATTACATCGTTTATCAGGTAATAAAGTTGATCAGAAATACTTAACGAGTTTGATAAATAACCAATTGGATTTTTTGGCTAATTTAGCCTCACAATATCATATGTTGAAATAAATATTCTGATAAATAAAAGGCTGGGAATAGGTATTCTCAGCCTTCGTTTTGATAAATATATATTTGTCAAAAGTGTTAATATTTAATTACTTTATAACGTATCTGTTTTATATTTCCGTTGATTATTAACTTATTATTTAAAATAAACTTACACCAGTTGTTTTTTTGCTCTGCAATTTCTATAGGGCAATGTAGTCAGCTAGAAAGCACAGTAGCCACCGACTGAGTGACAAAAATTTGGGCGATTCCCCTGCGCCAGCCGATAACCCCAGAGACAGAAATTCTTCAACATCCGATTAATTATTGATCGTCATTTCATCAATAATATTTATAAATAATTACAGAATGATAAGTTGCACACAATATTTTATGGATTTAACTGTTAATTTCTTGAATGCGGGAAAATACTGTGATGTGGGTACCTTTTTTCCTGAGAAGGATACCCCAGGAACGGCCCGATTATCATTCCAGAAAAAGCAAAGGAAAAGAAATGACTTATATTCAATCTCATTTGGCGGGGCAAGTTTGGTTCTCACTCGGAGACAGCATAACAGAAAGAGGGTGGTATCAACCCATCGTGACTGAAATATTAGGCCTAAGAGAATTTGTTAATTACGGTATTGGAGGAACATGTATAGCTCAAAAAGATAAAGATGATAGTTCTGCTATGTGTTTAAGATATAAAGAAATGGGAAACAATTCAGACATCATTACCATATGGGGAGGGGTTAACGATTTTGGCTATGATTTTGGTTCCCATGGGGGGATAGAAATAGGTGACAGTAAAGAAGAAAAAACTCCATTAACATTTATTGGCGCTATGCATTTATTGCTGGCAGGAGTGACAAAGCAATACCCATTATCAAGGATAGGGTTCATCATAACAACGCCTCTCTCAATAAAAAGAGGAATGAACGAAAAAAATTTGAAAGGATACTATTTGTCTGATTATTGCAATGTTTGCAGGGAAGTTTGCGAAAGATATTCTATTCCGTATCTGGATTTGTTGAAAAACTCCGGTTTTAATGAAGGAAATATAGATATCATGACGAGCAATAGCTCAGGTACTGTGTCCGATGGACTGCATCCATCAAAAACAGGCATGGCAAAAATAGCGCCTAAAATTGCAAACTTCATGTTATCAATTTAAGAGGAATTTTAAATGAGAATTCTAACCATAGATTTATTAAAGATAATGTCTATATTTTTCGTTGTCGTATCCCACGTTACATTGTTCTTTTTGTTACGTCATGATAATGATGTGATTTTGTATTTATACAGGCAAGCAGGCCAGTTGGGTGTTTCGTTATTCTTTATGTGTAGTGGTTATTTTTTACTAAATAACAAACATGAAAACCAAACAACTTATGTAGTTAATAAAGTAAAGAAAATTTTAATTGTATTGTTGTTTTGGTTGGTTTTTTATTATTGTTATGATAATTTCTTTATTAGTAAATTCACAACAATTCCTCCCGTCAGTTTTTTTAACTACATTAACGTTAGTCGTATTATATCCGACGCCACTCATTTATGGTTTATATTTGCAATAATTTCTCTCTATATACTAACCCCATTGATACGGAATTCATTTAATCCAGGGAACGCTAAGGGACTGATAAAGATTATAATCATAATGTTTATTATTTCTAATTTTACCTTGCTGAATGCATTGACAGATTATAAATATAACTTTTCCATTGTGCCCTTTAATATTTTACTCCCATTCCAGGTTCAAGGGCTTCTCAGTTTTCTGATAGGAGGGTATATAGGGCTTACGAACCCTAAAATAAAATCCTTCTCCTTTAACCACATAACTTTATTGGTGTTATCCATTATTTCATTGATAATTTTGTCATTTATATCAGTCAGGACAGGAATGACCTTCTTTTATGGGAAGTTTTATAATATCTTTCTTCAGATCTCTTCCGTGTGCCTATTTTTATTCTTGGTTAATTTAAATATAAGTAAAATATCAAGCGTAACAGAAGACATCAGCAAGAATATTCTGGGGATATATCTCGTCCACAATATTTTTGTTGTTGAGATACATAATGACTTTATTCATGAATTTTTGTTAAAGGAATTTCATTACGTAAATATATATGTTTATATAATAGTGTATTCACTACTGGCTTTTGCTTTATCATATATGTTATGTATTTTATTACGAAAGTTTAAGATAACGTCGTCAATCATCACTGTTTAATGTGATAATAAGGCCAAAAGATCTGCGTTTACAAGGAAGAACACAGATCTTAACGGACTTTTGTGGTCAAGATCGTACTTTGCCTGTAGCGCTAGAGGTGCAACGATAGAAACACTTACCTTCCCAAATTACCAGTGTCAAATTTGGTTAACAGCCTCAAAGGGGTAACGTAACTGATTTCCCTTAGCTTCTAGTTTTTCTGACGCTTTAATTACCTTACCTTGCATAAAAAATGGAGTTGTGCATGGTTATCACTAAATTCTATGAGTTACTCGATCAACTACCACCGAAAAAAATCGGTTTCATTTAAACGCGAAATAGTGAATGACAATTTTTATTTATAACTGGCTAACCTTATTTCAGAAAAACAAAAAGGCTATACCGGAAGCATAGCCTTGGATTCAGGTCATGTATTAAATGGTTAGATTGAATATTAAAAATAGTACTCACGCTCAATAAAAGTCCCTATCACCTTATCGTGCATTTCTTCGGATTTTGAATAACTGATCGTTTTTCTATTCAGTCTTTTTACTCGAGTACGCTGCGTTAAATTCGTTCTCTCTATACGCTGAGTAAACATCTTTCCAGTCAGGTGCTCTTCCTCGGGAAGGTTGTTATAAACAACATAATCATCCGTGCAGTAAAACCGAATATTAAAGGGCGATAAGAGGGCAAGCAGCTTGTCTAACGTTTTTCTACTGCGATCGCCAAAAACAGGGGCCACTACTCGTTTCAGGCGGGGTTCCCAAGCATACCAAAGCCAGCGTTGATTTTTCTTGTTCCTCACAAACGCCCATTGCTCATCTATTTCACAGATAAGCTGAAAGTTATTTCCATCAAGGGGCAGTGTCGTTACGTTTCGGGGCGTGAGGTTTTAACGTTTTCATGACGGTGGCCGTTGCGACTTTCAGGACTCGGGCGGTGTCACGAATTCCCCCGTTATTCATCGCCATGTCGACAATCTGCTCTTTAACGCCGGGTTTGCAGGCTTGATAGGTGTATTCCAACTGAAAAACCTTACAGCAGGTATAGCAGCGATAACGAGGATGACCGCCATTCCCTTTTCCATGTCCTTTGACATGTTCGGATTTATGACAATAACGGCAATAGACGTCAACTTTGGCCATGCTTCCTCCTTAAAAAGCCGGAAGCATATCACAACAACTAACCATTTAATACATGACCTCAGAGTACAGTTTATTCTGTCAGTGTTGATGGCAACAACGATCCTCGTGCAACAGATGTGAATGGAAACATTGGTGATGCTACTCTAAAAGAGCAAGATCAGGGAATTGCATTAGGACCTTTAGCTTACGCTTTGTTGGCATCAACGGCAGTAGGAGGGAATTCTAGCTCTTATGCAAAATATGGTGTAGTTATTGGTGCAAATTCACAAGTTGATACTGGTGCTACTAATTCTGTTGCGGTGGGATATCAATCTTATGTAAGCGGAAAGAATTCTATTGCGTTAGGCGATAATTCAGTTGCAAGTGAGGATAATGTTGTATCAATCGGAAATGATGGCCTTGGTAATGGCTATGGTGGTCCGAAGAAACTACGGAAGCTAGTTAATCTTGATGACGGTAAAATTTCGGATGACTCAAAAGAGGCTATTAATGGTTCCCAATTGCAGAAGGTGCAGGATACTATAAAGAATAACGAAAAGGATATTGAAGCTAATAAGAATCTGCTTGCTAATACAAATGTGATGGCAGAGGAAAACGCAAGGGATATCATCTCTATCTATGATAGAATTGATATGTTGGAAAAAAAATGCAATCCGTAGATAGCGAACTTGGTCGGATTAATTTATTTCAACCCTATGGTGTTGGTAATATACGGGTGTAAATATAGAATGGTGATAGGGTTGTGAAATATATTAAAAATAGCTATTTTGATAAATAAAAGGCTGGGAAACTATTTCTCAGCCTTAATTATAATAAATATTATCCACACTCAAGCAAACTAACCGCTGCGGTAATACGGGGCGTAATATCTGTTTCTGGCAGCGCTGGAAGAATGTCCAGTACCATTTGCCTGAGCGGCTCTACAATAACCATCGAAATGACAAGTTCACTGATAATAGGAAAATCCATTTTTTTCAGTAATCCTTGTTGATATTGGCGTTCAAGCCAATTCACTAATATATTTCTGCTTCTTTCAATTCCACCTTGCTGATATTTATCCAATAATATTTCACGATAAGGAAAATCAGATTGTAATAATTTAAATAATCCTACCGCTTCCATAGATAAGGATTTCTCTGCTATTTCAGTTAGAAATATTTTCAATAATTCTATCAATTGCTGAAAATTATTGGCGTCTTTTTTAAAGTTGGGAATAAAAGGCTCTTCCCAACCCATAACAATTTGTTCAAGTAAATCTTCTCGATTTTTGACAAACCGATAGAGCGTTTTTTTGGCAATACCGGCTTTTTTGGCTACCACATCCATGGTTGTTTTGTTATAGCCTTGATTAATAAGCAGTAGAAAGGTGACCTCGTGAATTTTTTGGCGTATTGCTTGCTCTGGAATTGTCGGGCGGCCTCGTGGACGTGGATGATTTTCTGCCATTTTAGCACCTTTACGTTGTGAATATTTGTACCGCACTGGCGTGATCCCATTAATAAACAGAACAGACTGATACACAACTCGCAGGTGCTTGTCAACTCTATCAAAACATGATTATCCGTTCATGAAATTATTGCCGGATGTTGACGAAAAATAGCAGAACAGAGTAGGACCATGGTCCCACTTGGAGAGTGCAGCGTCATCTATTAGGGATTACGGTAATGTAATTGCTGACAAAATCTATTAGCTTGCTATCACTCGTGATGAGTGGAATCTTGTTGTGTTTTGCCTGAGCGACAATTAACCGATCAAATGGGTCTTTATGTAACTTTTCCGGTAAATCGCATACAACGAGCGAATGATCGCTTTTAATGGGGATTTCAATCAAACCAGCGTCAAACAACCCATCCCTGAACTGTTCGGGATCTATGGAAAAATCAGGTTTGTTTAAATTGCTTTTAATGACCACCTCCCATATAGACGCTGCGCTAAAACACAGGGTTTTGCTGGTATCTTCCAGCAGATCAGCAATATCAGCTTTCAGTTTTTCCGGTTCATATGCCATAAACAGCAGGATGTTGGTATCTAACAGGAATTGCACTATGAATATTTCCCTTCAAACATATCAACAATTTCGGCGCTGTTCATATCGTCAAAATTGGCGGGAACCCGCCCCTTGCCTTTGAGGAAGCCTAATTTGCGTTTGGGCTGTTCTTCTCTGTATGCAATAACTTTAACCAGTGCATGACCATTTTTGGCGATCACCACTGGTTCTCCGGTGCGGGCGACTTCCTGAACAATTCTGGATAGGTTGGTTTTTGCATCGTAGATGTTAATTTGTTCCATAACATCCCCTCTTGATGTTTTAATGTACACAATTTTAGGATATTTATTTTTATTAGTCTGGTCAAGTTGATTAGACCTATAATTGCCAAAATACGTTCTCTATGCTCGAATCATAGCATTTTTTATTACTCATCCATTATTTATAACTTACTGTTTTTAATAAGTTATTATCATAATTAATATTGTTGAATTATAGGGGATATCCCTATAATGTGACCTTCTTCACAAGGTGGCATTTTTTGCTAATTATTGTTAGCAAAAGGTTTTGCTAGATCTTAATATCGTCATTGCTTGTTACAAATTTAACATTAAATTAACTAAAGCAAGTAAAATATTCCGCCCACCTGATTATTGACTATTCCAGAGCAAGTTGTTCTTGGGATAAGGATCTTTTGGCGGTGGCTCAATAATAACAAGTCCAATGAGGATTATTATGATGATAAAACGCAACGCACTCGCAATGGCAATTCCGGTACTGCTTATTACAGGGGCTGCAAATGCTGCTGAAATTTATAATAAAGATGGTAATAAAATAGATTTATATGGAAAGGCTGATGTTCAAAGAACATTCTCCAAATCAGACAAACAGTCTGGGGATGGTTCTGTCGGTCGTATCGGTATTAAAGGTTCAACCCAAATTACGGATACCCTAACTGGCTTCGGGCGCTGGGAATTCAACATGGGTGCCAATGGCACAGAAGTGGAGAGTGGAGCAAACACCAGAACTCGTTTGGCTTTCGCCGGGCTGAAATTTGGCGAATATGGTTCGCTGGATTATGGGCGCAATTATGGTGTGGTTTATGATGCCAACTCATGGACAGATGTATTGCCAGTATTTGGTGGTGATTCCATGGCCGCAACCGATAACTTCCTGATGGGGCGTTCAACAGGGTTATTAACATACCGTAATACTGACTTTTTTGGCTTGGTGAATGGCCTGAATTTTGCTTTGCAGTATCAAGCTAAAAATGATGACGGCACTAAAAATAGCCGTAGCGATGTTGCAAGACAGAATGGTGATGGTTTTGGTCTTTCCAGCACCTATGATTTTGGTAATGGCTTCAATATTGGGGCGTCATACGGCAACTCTAACCGTACTTCGGCACAGAAGTACGGTTCTGATGCAGCTAATGTTCTGGCAAAAGGGAATAAAGCCGAAGCATGGATCGTTTCTGCCAAGTATGACAAAGATAATGTCTATCTGGCGGCTATGTATGGTGAAACCCGTAACTTAACCAGATTTGGCAGTTCCGTGGATAGCTACACGATGTTTGCCAATAAAACCCAAAACATTGAGTTGACTGCTCAGTATCAGTTTGATTTTGGTTTGCGTCCCTCTGTCGCGTTTGTTTATTCCAAAGGTAAAGATCTGGGTAATGACCTGGCTGATAAGCGCATACAGACAGGCAAGGGAGCTGAAGATTTGGTGAAATATGTTTCAGTCGGTGCTTTCTATAATTTTAATAAAAATATGGGTACGTATGCTGAATATCAATTTAACTTATTGAAAGACAATGATTTCACCAAGAAAGCGAAGATTAGCACTGACGACGTCTTTGGTGTTGGTTTGGTTTATCGCTTCTAATTGTATCGAACTGCCTCAAGGGGGTTGAGGCAGTTCACTTGTGCTTACCTTTCGGCTTCGCCGCCGAGTGCATCAATCGTATTTTTGATTAGCGCACTGAGTTCTCCTGCCATTAAGGTAAAATCAGCATCGAATCGTTGGGCAACATCTTCACGATCAATATCATCATTTTGTTCACGTAAAGTTTCACTGAATTTAATGCGCTTGAAAGTGCCATCGTCTGACAGCATAAACTGAATACGTTCTTCCCAATCTAAGGCCAACTTAGTGACATATTTGCCGGATTCAATATGTGTCGCAATTTCGTCTGAAACCAAATCCTGTTTCTTACAGCGGATCACTCCACCTTCCTCCAGAATAGCTTTGAGTTCGGCTTCATCCATCAAAGCATAACCTGTAGGAAGATCACCTGAACGTACCCATTCGGTTAGCGTCAATTCAATGGGGTTGGTGAAAGTAAGAGGAACAACAGGTAATGATCCCAATGTTTTTCTCAGCAGTGCCAGATTATCTTCAGCTCGTTTTGCGCTAGCGACATCAACGATAATCAAATGGTTGACGGTATCGATCCAAATATAGGTTTGGCTGAAACGGCTGAATGCTCTTGGCAGCAGCGTATGAATGACTTCATCTTTTAGTGAATCTTTCTCTGTTTTTTTCAGTTTGCGATGTTGTTCACCCTCCAGGCGGGCTATTTTGGTCTGTAATTCCTGCTTAATCACCGGAGAAGGTAACATTTTTTCTTCTTTGCGCGCGCAGATCAGAATTTGATTGCCGGAAGCATGGGTTAATGCTTCACCGTGGGAACCCATTGGCGAAACCCAGCCAGTTTTCATCATATCCTGGCTGCCGCATGGGGTGAATGCCAATGGGCTTAATTGTTTTTCCAGTTCATCTGCCGAAAGTGAAATCTCTCGGTTTAAACGGTAAATTATTAAATTTTTGAACCATAACATGCAGTTACCCCATATTGTTGCGCATTGTGACAAAAGTCATCTTAAAACATAAGGGAGCATGATAACGAATCATGTGATGAAGCCCTAGAACTTCATTCGTTTCATATAATCACTGCCTTATTCTCATATAATAAAAAGCATCGTCCCGCTAAATAGGAAAAGTCAGTTATGCGTATAGGAATTGATCTTGGTGGAACCAAGATTGAAGTGATTGCATTAGGCGATCAGGGAGAAGAGTTATTTCGCAAACGGGTGGATACTCCCCGCAATGATTACCAGAAAACATTGGCTGCCATTGTTGGGTTGGTTATTGATGCGGAACAAGCAACCGGACAGCAAGGAACTGTAGGGATTGGCATTCCTGGTGCAATTTCGCCTTTTACCGGAAAAGTAAAAAATGCCAACTCAGTTTGGTTGAATGGCAAGATATTGGATAAGGATATAGCGGCTTTGTTGGGGCGTGAAGTGCGTATCGCTAATGATGCCAATTGTCTGGCGGTATCGGAAGCCACTGATGGCGCGGGGGAAGGGATGCCAATGGTATTTGCCGTTATCATTGGAACAGGTTGCGGCTCAGGCATTGCATTTGAGGGGCGGGTTCATGCCGGTGGCAATGGATTGGCAGGGGAATGGGGACATAACCCATTACCGTGGATGGATGAAGAAGATCGCGTGTATCAGGATGAAGTGCTCTGTTTTTGCGGTAAGCCAGGATGTACTGAGACATTTGTGTCAGGCACCGGATTTATGACGGATTACTTCCGCTTAAGTGGAATGCAGAAAAAAGGCAACGAAATCATAGAAGCGTTGGCACAGGGAGATGAGTTAGCGGAATTGGCGATGCGCCGTTATGAAAGGCGTTTGGCGCGAGCGCTGGCACAGGTGATTAATTTATTGGACCCGGATGTAATTGTACTCGGCGGTGGCATGAGCAATATTGATCGTCTTTACCAAACGTTGCCCGATTTAGTCAAAGAGTGGGTTTTTGGTGGCGAGTGTGCAACACCAATCAGAAAAGCCGTGCATGGGGATTCCAGTGGTGTGCGTGGTGCGGCCTGGTTGTGGCCTGTTTGTTGAAACGGCATATGATGATGCCCGTAGTGACAATCCGGCTTACAAAAATAAAAAACAGACCATTCTGGGAACAATTCTATAAAGGGGCATAGCATGATGAAGAATATGTTGAAAAGGAAGAACGTGTTGAGAATGTCAACCTTGGCAATGCTGGTGGCATTCAATGTGAACGCGGCAACCGTTGATTTACGGGTGATGGAAACCTCGGATATTCACGGTAATCTGATGGATTTTGATTATTTTAAAGATAAATCCACGGAGCAATTTGGTTTGGTTCGTACTGTGAATTTAATTAAGGCGGCCAAAGCGGAAGCAACCAACGCGATCTTGGTAGATAACGGTGATTTGATTCAAGGCAGCCCACTTGCGGATTACATGGTGGCAAAAGGATTGAAACAAGGGGAGGTTCATCCAGCTTATAAGTTGATGAATACTATGGACTATACCGTCGGTAACTTTGGTAACCATGAATTCAACTTTGGATTGGATTGCCTGAAACAAGCCATCGCCGGTGCTAAATTCCCTTATATCAATGCCAATATCATCGATGCCAAAACCGGCAAAAACTACTTTACACCTTATATTATCGTTGATACTCCAGTTAAAGATCGCGAAGGCAAAGAGCACACGATTAAGATCGGTTATATCGGTTTTGTGCCACCACAAATCAGTATTTGGGACAAAGCCAATCTCAATGGCAAAGTGGTTGTTAATGACATCACTGAAACCGCGAAAAAATTCGTCCCTCAAATGAAAAAAGAGGGCGCAGATCTGATTATCGCCATTCCACATTCCGGTTTTTCCCAAGATCCTTATAAAGCGATGGCAGAAAACTCGGTTTACTATCTGAGTGAAGTTTCTGGCATTAATGCCATTATGTTTGGTCATGCTCACGGCGTGTTCCCAAGCAAGGAATATACCGGTATCAAGGGTGTGAATGTCGCTAATGGAACGATTAATGGCATTCCTGCCGTCATGCCGGGGCAGTGGGGGGATCATCTGGGTGTTGTTGATATGGTGATCAATAACGACAGTGGTGAATGGAAAGTCGAATCTGCTAAAGCACAAGCCCGTCCTATCTATGACAAAGTCCATAAAAAAGCATTGGCTGAACGCGATAATAAACTGGTTTCCATCATCGAAAAAGATCATCTGGGAACTCGCGAATTTGTGAGTAAATTCATTGGTAAAGCCTCTGATAACATGTACAGCTATCTGGCTCTGATCCAGAGTGATCCAACCGTTCAGATCGTCAATGATGCGCAGGTAGATTATACCAAACGCTTTATTCAAGGTGATCCAAATTTGGATGGACTCCCTGTTTTAGCGGCAGCGGCACCTTTTAAGGCGGGTGGACGTAAAAATGCGCCGGCTGATTTTGTGGAAGTGGAAAAAGGTGATCTGACTTTTCGCAACGCGGCTGATTTGTACCTTTACCCAAATACATTGGTGGTAGTGAAAGCAACGGGGGCGGATGTGGTCGAATGGCTGGAGTGTTCGGCGGGCATGTTTAACCAGATTGATCCAAATTCCACCAAACCGCAAGAATTGCTGAACTGGGAGGGTTTCCGTACTTATAACTTCGACACCATCACGGGTGTTAACTATAAGATAGACCTGACTCAACCCGCTAAATACGACACCGATTGCCAGCTTATCAATAAAGGTGCGAACCGCATCAAAGATGTTACCTATCAGGGTAAGCCGATTGATCCAAAAGCCATTTTCCTGATCGCCACCAATAACTATCGGGGTTACGGCGGCAAATTCGCCGGAACCGGAGAGGATCATATTGCGTTTGCTTCACCGGATGAAAACCGCACCATTTTAGCTTCTTACATTTCCAGAATGACTAAAGAAAAGGGCGTAGTATCAACTCAGGCTGAAAATAATTGGTCATTCTTGCCAATCAAAACAGATAAAAAATTAGATATCCGTTTCGAAACTTCCCCAACAGAAAAAGCGGCGAAGTTCATTAAACAACACGCCCAATACCCAGTGAAGTACTTAAAAAATGATGATACTGATTTTGCCATCTACCAAATTGATTTGACAGAGAAAAAATAAAACTTACTGAACTTAATTATATTAATGCCTGCTCTTGTGCATAGCTAAAGGGTAGGCAACTGTTTGAACGTTAAGAGATAACAAAACGAATTATAAATATAAATGACTTCCGATTTCGATTGGTGCTGCATTGTTGGTCGGGTGTGTAACCAAGCCAGCCTATGATGCTGAAAATGTTGTGGATGTACGAGTTCTGGGCCTCGGGTTATTGATATCGGAACAAAATAATGTGACGGGGATAAAAGATAACGCAGATCGGCGTAGATAAAACCAATAGATCAAAGATACTGTAACGGTTGTTTGATCCAGATCAGAAATGCAACGCTAATTATTATGCGTTGCACTTTGGTATGAGAATAAATTTCAAATTACTCGAATATATTACTCAATATAGTCATTTTCATATCGGTAATAGTCATCAGGTAACAGTGATATATGTATTGATTATTTAATATTGAAAACAATTATGGAGACCAATAATATGCAGAAAATTCTGGTAAAGATAACAAAAAATAAAATAGCTAAAATATTTATCTGTTCTGTCAGTCTGATTCTGGGAAATATCACTTTCTCGTATGCTGCGATTGTTCCTCCCAATGTTCAATTGGCGGATAAGCAGGAAATTACCCGCAACAATTTTTCCGAACCTAGTTCTTTAGATCCGCATAAGTCTGAGGGAAGTAGTGAATTTGATATCTTGCGGGATTTTTTTGAGCGTTTAGTTGATACCGATAAAAAAGAAAATATTATTCCTGCTTTAGCGGAAAACTGGGAAACTAAAAATAATAAAACATGGATCTTCCATTTAAGGAAAGGGGTTAAATGGTCTGACGGTTCACCGATTACCGCCCATGATGTGGTTTTTTCTTTCCGGCGGCTGGTGACACCTGATACGATTTCTCCTTATGGTAGCTACTTGATTCAGGCTACTGTCGTGAACGCCCGTGATGTACTATCTGGTAAGAAAAAACCGCAAGAACTCGATGTAAAGGCGCTGGATGATGCAACGGTAGAAATTGTACTGGAAAGGCCAAAAGCGGGTTTTCTGCAAATGTTGGCGCATCCCGCAATGTCTCCTGTTAGTGAACAGGTTATTAAAAAATATGGCAATAAGTGGACTCAGCCTCAACATTTTGTCAGCAATGGGCCTTTTAAACTCTCTGCATGGGTAGTGAATGAAAAAATTATTGGTGTCAGAAATCACCATTATTGGGATGATAAAAATACCGTAATTAATAAAGTCACTTACTTGCCATTATCAGATTATAAAGCGGATCTAAACCGCTATATGACAGGAGAGATTGATATATCCAATGGAGGGCCATCGGAATTCTTGCCAACCGTTAAGAAGAAGTTTGGCGAGCAATTGCATGTTAGTCCCATAATGAGTGTTTATTATTATCTCTTTAATACACAAAAGTCGCCATTTAATGATGTTCGGGTCAGACAAGCGCTGGCTTTAGCACTGAATAGAAACATTATCACTGACAAGGTATTAGGCAACGGTCAAAAGCCCGCTTATGATGTCGTGTCTCCGGGCGCTGGAGGTATTTATTTAAAACCGCCTGAATATGCCTCATGGACACAAGACCAGCGCGTTGCCAAGGCTAAAATGTTACTGAATGAGGCGGGTTTTAATGAAAAGAATCCACTCAAATTTACCTTGCTATATAACACCTCCGATGCTCATAAAAAAATCGCCATTGCTGCCAGCTCGGCGTGGAAAAAGCATCTAGGTGTGGAAATCATTTTACAAAATCAGGAAACAAAAACACAAAATGATAGTATGGCTCAAGGCAACTTTGAGGTGACGAGATACGCATGGAATGCCGATTATAGTAGCCCGACCAGTTTCTTAGATATTTTTACATCAGGTAATACCAATAATCATACCCAATATCAGAATAAGGAGTTTGATCAATGGGTTTTAAAGGCGGATGAAACTAATGATCCAGCTGATTACCAACAAGCCATTGATATTCTCAATCAAGAAATACCCGCCATCCCCGTTTATTATTATGTCCGTGTAAAACTAGTCAAGCCTTATGTTGGTGGATTCCACGTGGACTCAATGGGAAATATCCCGACAAAAGATCTTTATATTATTAAGCACTAATTTTTTGATAAGTGATAAGAGCCTGTTGCAGTCGGCTATTATTACTTATCAAAGTTAATTGAAATTATAAGTTAAATAAAAATGGTAGAGTAGTGTAATAGTAAAAATAGTAATTAATGGAGAATCAAAATATGAAAAAAATCATGGCAGGTTTAATGAAAAATAAGCTCACCCAAATTCTTACCTGTTCGATGGGAATACTATTAACAAACATCACATTCTCTTATGCTGCCGTTGTTCCACCGGGAACACAATTAGCTGAAAAACAAGAAATTGTGCGTAACAATGGTTCTTTCCCCGCTTCTTTAGATGTACATAAAGTAGAAAGTAATGTTGAGTTGAATATTATCCATGATTTTTTTGATGGTTTGGTTTACACCGACAGAAAAGGTCATATCGAGCCCAGATTGGCTGAACGTTGGGAAACGAATGACAACCAAACCTGGCTATTTCATTTAAGAAAAGGCGCTAAATGGTCTGATGGCTCGCCGATTACCGCTCATGATGTAGTATTTAGCTGGCGACGTCTTCTTGATCCAGAAATGGGTTCGCCTTATAGCAGTTATCTTGGAACCGCCCACGTGGTTAATGCAAACGACATATTACTAGGCAAGAAAAAAGTGGAAGAACTTGGTGTGAAGGCGCTGGATGATTTCACATTGGAAGTGAAACTCGATAAACCCGTGGCTTATTTTTTGCAAATGCTAACCCATCCAATTTTGGTCCCGGTGAGTGAAAAAGCGGTTAAAAGATATGGTGACAAATGGACACATCCAGATGTTTTTGTTGGCAGTGGTGCATTTAAGCTATCTGAATGGAAAGTGAATGAAAATGTGATTGGTGTCAGGAATCCTCATTATTGGGATAATAAAAACACGGTAATTAATAAAGTGACTTATCTTGCTATCACATCAGAAAAATCGGATTTAAACCGCTATCTTGCCGGTGAAATTGATATGACTATGACCATTCCTTTGGATTCTTTTGCATCATTAAAGAAAACATTGGGTGATCAAGTTCATATTAATTCTATGCTCAGTACTTACTATTACGTGTTTAATACGCAAAAACCGCCGTTTAATGATGTTAGAGTCAGAAAAGCCTTAAGTTTAGCCATAGATAGAGATGTGATTGCTAATAAGGTATTGGGAATGGGGCAACTACCTGCTTATGATATTCTGCCCCCTAATATCGGTGGTATCACATTAACCCCGCCAGAATATGCCTCCTGGACACAAGAGCAGCGGGTAAAAAAAGCTAAGGAGTTGTTGAACGAAGCCGGTTTTAACGAGAAAAACCCGCTCAAATTTAACTTGCTTTATAACACGAGAGAATCTCATAAAAAACTTGCCATCGCTGTCACTTCAATGTGGAAACAGAACTTAGGTGTTCAAGCCAGCCTACAAAACCAAGAATGGAAAGTGATGTTGGATAATATGCACCAGAACAAGTTTGATGTTGTCAGATACGCATGGACAGCGGATTACAACAGCCCAATGTCTTTTTTGGATACTTTCCTGACAGGAAGCAGTCATAATATACCACAATATGCCAATAATGATTTTGATCAGACAGTCATTAAAGCAGGTGAAACCGATGATGTCGCTTATTACCAAAAAGCAATGGACATTTTTAATAATGATATTCCAGTGATCCCTATTTATTATTATGTCAGTAATCGTCTGGCGAAGCCTTATGTTGGTGGATTTTACGTTACCCCAATGGATTATATCTCGACAAAAGATCTCTATATTATTAAATATTGAATATCAATCAATTTGTTGTAGAAAAATGTCGGGTTGAAATATAAAAAATAAATACAGTTATGAAGGGTTGAATATGAAGAAAATAACGATAAATAAAAAGATAAAAGTTCTCTCTTTAGCTATCTCTGCCATGATTGGGAATATAGCAATATCTTATGCCGCTGTTATTCCTGAAGGAACAAAACTGGCCGCTAAGCAGGAAATTGTACGTAATAATGGTTCAGAACCCGCTTCATTGGATACACATAAAGTTTCAAGTGATGTCGAATTTAATATTATTAATGATTTTTTTGATGGTCTGATTCAGGTTAATAGTCAGGGCAATATTGAGCCAAGGTTAGCAGCCAGTTGGGAAACTAATGATAATAAAACGTGGATTTTTCATTTAAGAAAAGATATCAAGTGGTCAGATGGTTCACCTATTACGGCTCATGATGTGGTATTCAGTTGGCGGCGTTTGATTGATCCCGATACCGTTTCCCCTTATGGAAGTTATCTTGAGAATGCTGCTGTAGTGAATGCAAATCAGGTATTGACGGGTAAGAAAAAAACGGAAGAGCTTGGGGTAAAAGCGTTGGATGACAAGACGCTAGAGGTGAGGCTAGATAAACCTGTCGGAGATTTTCTACAGATGCTGACTCATCCTGTTATGTTTCCAATAAGTGAAAAGGCAGTAAAACAATCTGGTGATAAATGGACCAGGCCAGAAGTTTTTGTGGGAAGTGGTCCATATAAACTCGCTGAGTGGGTCGTCAATGAAAAAATAATCGGAGTCAGAAATCCTCTATATTGGGATAATAAAAACACAGTGATCAATAAAGTAACCTATCTTCCGCTCTCTTCAGAAAAAGCAGATTTAAACCGTTATCTGGCGGGAGAAATTGATATTACCAATACTATTGCCGCAGAATCTTTTCCATCGCTGAAGAAAACATTACCTGATCAGGTACGTATTTCTCCTAAATCTACAGTCTATTTCTATGAGTTTAATAATAAAAAACCGCCATTTAATGATGTCAGAGTCAGGCAGGCACTGAGTTTAGCCATAGATCGCGATATCATTGTGGATAAGATATTGGGACAGGGACAATTACCGGCATATATTATGCTCACGCCAAATATAGGAGGCTTTAATTTTAAACAACCTGATTATGCTTCCTGGACTCAGGAGCAGCGTATTGCTAAAGCGAAAAAGTTATTGAATGAAACTGGATTTAATCAAAATAACCCTCTTACTTTTAATCTGCTTTATAACACTCAGGAAGGACATAAAAAAATTGCCATTGCGGTTAGTTCAATGTGGAAGAAAAATCTTGGTGTAAATGCTGTTTTGCAGAATCAAGAATGGAAAGTGATGTTGGATAATATGCATCAGGGGAAATTTGATGTCATCCGGCGGGCATGGGTTGCTGATTATAATAGTCCGATGACATTTTTATCCATATTTTCATCTAATCAAGTCAAAAATACATCCATGTATGAAAATGTTGAGTTTGATAAATTAGTGGAAAAAGCAAGCAGTAATAATGCTAAAGATTATTATCAGCAGGCTTCAGATATTTTAGCCAAAGACTTACCTGCTATTCCAATTTATTTTTATGTGAACCATAATATGGTTAAACCTTATGTTGGCGGATTTAATATTAATACAAGAGGTGAATATTTCACAAAAGATCTTTATATCATCGAGCATTAATAACCGTAGTGGAGCGTGACATAGGTTAAAAGGAAAAGCAAGGATTGCTTTTCCTTTCAGGATAATACGACTAAAAATAAATGTTATTTAGAAATCAGTGATTCTTCATATTGCTTAGATTTTTGCTGATCAAATTGTCTCTCCCATTTAGCCACAACAAGTGCAGCGAGTGCATTACCTACTACATTTAATGCGGTACGAGCCATATCAAGAATTCGGTCAATCCCCGCGATGAAGGCTAAACCTTCTAATGGAATTCCCACACTTCCCAGCGTTGCCAACAGAACGACGAAAGAGACCCCTGGAACACCGGCAATTCCTTTTGAGGTAATAATCAATGTGAGGACAAGCGTAATTTCTTGCCAAAGCGATAAATCTATTCCATAGAGTTGGGCAATAAAAATGGCGGCGATACTCTGATACAGTGTTGAGCCATCGAGATTAAATGAATAACCAATTGGAATAACAAAACTGGTAACTGATTTTGACGCACCATATTGTTCCATTTTATCCATGATACGGGGTAATACTGTTTCTGAGCTGGCAGTAGAATAGGCTAACAGTAGTTCATCTTTGAGGATCTTAAAGAGCGTAAAAATGTTGATATCGCAGTAGCGGGCAATCAAACCAAGAATGACAATAGCAAAAAATAAAATTGCACAGTGAACTAAAATAACTAATTTTATTAATGGCAATAATGAGCTAAACCCGAAATTAGCTACTGTTACTGAAATCAACGAAAATACCCCGATTGGAGCATACATCATAATAATATGAGTAACCCTGAACATGGTTTCAGAGAATGTTTGTAATACCGTTAATAAAGGTTGTTTTTTTTCCTTCGGTAGTGATGATAAGCCTAAACCAAATAATACAGCAAAGAAAATGACGGGCAACATGTCGCCACTGGACATAGCAGCAAAAATATTATCAGGTACTAATGATAGAATAGTATTAATAATACCATGTGAATGATTTTCAACCTGCTGTGTTGTACGTTCATATTGAGATATATCTACTTGATGAAGAGTAGACATATCAATACCTACACCAGGTTTAAACGTATTTGCTAAAAAAATGCCTACAACGATTGCAATTGTTGTTACTATCTCAAAATAAAAAATTGTTTTTAAGCCTAGTTTTCCTAATTGCTTAGTATTACCAACACCGGCAATACCAACAACTAATGTTGAAATAACAATTGGGACAACAATCATCTTAATAAGCTGGATAAATATTTTCCCAGCAGGAGAAAGAACATTAACAATTAACCACTGTTTGTGTTCATTGTCATGTAAAACTGCTCCTACAATAATTCCTAATATAAGCGCAGCTAAAATTTGCCAGCCTAGCCCAAATTTAAATTTCTTTTTATTAACTGTTTCGGTCTTATTCATTAGACAACCTTATGTTTTTTTATTTCTTTACTCCTCTTTTTTATACAATAACCTTGACCTAAAGCACAATAAAAATTGCGGTAATCTTTTAAATAATATACAAACAATACCCGTAATTATTAAAGATGCTGATTTATTATTCAAATCAGCTCATGCTAGCGGCCATGAAAATTGATCTGACACTAACTCAGAAACAATCCCTTGAATTGATATATGATATGATTCGTGATGGGTGAGTAGCTATCTGAAAGGCTACTTCAATCGGGAAAAGGAACCTGTGGCCTACCTCATGATTGTTTTAAAACATTAAAATAATCTGTTAATTATTTTCTTTGCTATTTTGCAGTAATTTGAAAACTATTGTGCATAAATAAATACCTTTTCATAATAGTGAGCGACTAAGGTTAGTGGAGAGCTTGACTCCTTGCGCCGCAAGGAGTCAAGCAGTGTCCTATCATTTTGGAAAGCTATTTATATAGCTATAAATACAGTATTTCTTTATATTTCTAGATGGGAATTTTTAATCACTTTCGGGTGTATTTAAATAATCTGAATATATTAAATTGATTTTAAAAGAAAAATAAAAATGAATGTCAAATATCCATTTGAAAAATACTCAATCAAAAAATTTATTGTTGTTGCACTAAATAATTTATTGAGTAATAAATAGCGTGTCATGCTGTAACATGGATTGAAAACAAAATGGAGGACAAAAATAAATAATTACAGCACAGCTATGGGGAGACATGACATGTTAAATAAAATCAGCAAAAAAAAGATTAAAACATTAGGTTGTTCTATCAGTATTATATTGAGTAGTATCACATCATCTTATGCCGCAGTTATTCCACCTGATACACAATTATCGGAAAAACAAGAAATTGTTCGTAATAATGGTGCGGAGCCTGCTTCACTGGATGTCGATAAAGTCGAAGGTAATATAGCACTAAATATTATCAATGATTTCTTTGATACGTTAGTGGGCACGGATAAACAAGGCCAGATCATACCCAAATTGGCTGCAAGCTGGGAAACGAAGGATAATAAAACGTGGATTTTCCATTTGAGGAAAGGAATCAAATGGTCTGATGGTACACCCATTACCGCTCATGATGTTGTTTTTAGCTGGCGACGGCTGACAAATCCTAAAACACTTTCTCCATATGGTAGCTATTTTGTTGATGCTTCTGTGGTGAATGCCAAAGAGGTTTTGGCCGGAAAGAAAAAAGTGGAGGAGCTTGGTGTAAAAGCCTTGGATGATTCGACATTGGAGGTAAGGCTAGAAAAACCGGTTGGATATTTTTTGCAGATGCTGGCGTTCTCGATTACGTCTCCAGTTAGCAAAAAAGTTGTTGAAAAATACGGAGATAAATGGACTCAACCTGAGTTTTTTGTTTCTAGTGGTGCATTTAAATTAGCTGAATGGAAAGTGAATGAAAAAATTGTTGGAGTGAGAAACCCTTATTATTGGGATAATAAAAATACTGTTATTAATAAAGTAACTTATCTTCCATTGTCATCAGATATATCAGATTTAAACCGTTATCTGGCTGGAGAAATAGATATTACATTTACAATTCCATTAGAATCGTTTGCCTCATTAAAGAAAAATATGAGTTCACAAATTCATATTTCGCCTATACTTAGCACATATTACTATCAGTTTAACAATAAAGAACCTTTGTTTAAAGATATTAGGATCCGACAAGCGCTAGGTCTTGCTTTGGATAGAAATATTATTGCCAATAAAGTCGTTGCCCAAGGGCAAATACCTGCTTACACAATCTTGCCTCCTGGAATTGGTGGTTTTAAATTTAAACAACCTGATTATGTATCATGGACACAAGAGCAACGTAATGAGAAAGCCAAACAGTTATTAAATGAAGCAGGTTTTAATAAAGATCATCCTCTTAAATTTAATTTGGTTTATAATTCATCAGGTTTACATAAAAAAGTTGCTATTGCTGCAACCTCAATGTGGAAAAAGAATCTCGGTGTTATTGCTAATATACAAACTGAAGAGTGGAAAGTAATGTTGGAGAACGAACATCAAGGTAAATTTGATGTTGTTAGAGGTGGATGGATTGGCGATTATAATAACCCAATGTCTTTTTTTAATATATTTACAACAAATCAAACAAATAATACTTCATTTTATTCTAATAAAGACTTTGATAATTGGATTCGTAAAGCAGGAGAAACTAATAAAAAAGAAGATTTTCAACATGCACTCGATATTATGACAAAAGAGACTCCTATTATACCCGTTTATTACTATGTCACTGCGATATTGGTTAAGCCTTATATTGGTGGTTATCACGCCGATCTGCTGGGAATGATATCAACGAAGGATCTTTATATTATTAAGCACTAAATTAAAGAGCCTGCTTAAGCAGGCTCTCCATAGTCTATTGTAGTGCTTTACGAGCAGCCAAAGCTAAAAATCCACTGCGGCTACCATATTCGGGATGCTGCTTGACTTTTGTATCAATGCGATTGATTAAACGCAATGGTAAGGTAATATTAATCCGCTCTGTTTTGTCTTCGAACTGGCTCATATCTACAGGAATTAAAAGCCATTGCCCATTTTTGTATTCACCGGTCTTTTCTACAAGGTGTTCTTGCATGGCTTTTGGCAATGGGAATTCCAGGTTTTGTTCTTTCATTAACTCGAAATGTGCATTGATCGCAGATTGCGCATCAGAATGTGCTGCTTCAAGTGTGTCACCAGCAAAGATACACCCTGCAACGTCAGGAAACCAGCCACTGGCACTACCATCTTGATCTATTTCGACAAATGCTGGATATAACATAATTTTATTCCACTTTTATCTGTATATTTTTTCTGGGTAATTCGTAATCCATTAACTGGATTGTTTGAGTTTTGCGTCTTTTAGAATCTTGCTGAGAGTTCCTGGTTTAATATCTCTACGTGGGTGGGGAACTGTTATCACCGCAGCGAACTCAGGATGAGTGAATTGATGATGACTCCCTTTGATTCGTTTAAGTTTCCAGCCATTTTTTTCCAATAATCTCATTAAATCTGAACTGTTCAAGCAGCCTCCTTTCCGCTTCGAATATTATATACACACCATACGCATTGCTCAAGCGGTTGTTACTATTTGATTTCCATGTTTAAACCCGAAATTCTGCAGCTAATTGACTGAAACCCAATCCATTCTTTTTTTCCACTTTGATCTGAACAGGAATTCGCTCTTTTAATGCTTCTACATGACTAATTACTCCGATAGTCTTTCCTGATGCATTAAGGTGATCCAGTGCATCCAAAGCGATATCCAAAGTTTCAGGATCAAGCGTGCCAAACCCTTCATCAAGGAACAGGGATTCTATTTGTGTCTTGTTACTCACTAGATCAGACAAGGCGAGAGCAAGAGCAAGGCTGACAAGGAAACTTTCTCCTCCAGAAAGCGTTTTGGTATCCCTCGTAGCATCCGCTTGCCAGGTGTCAACGATTTGTAATTCCAGTCCGCCGTCATCTTTGCGTTGCAAGTAGTAGCGCCCATGTAATTTTTCCAATCGGATATTTGCCAGATGTACGAGATGATCCAATGTCAGACCTTGAGCAAAACGGCGGAATTTCGCGCCATCGGCAGAGCCAATGAGATTATTGAGATAGCTCCAGTCATCATATGTCTGTTGTAAGAGTGCGATCTGTGCCAGTAACTTGTGTTGGTGTTGACGGCGAGTTGCATTGCTGTTCAATACGATTCTGACTTCACCTTGTTGTTGGTTATTTTGTTTCAACTTAGTCGTAACGTCGGTCAATATGGTGGATAGTTGTTGAGGTTCATGTTGATTAAGCAATTGTGGCTGCGTTTCTGTATGTCGCTGTAAGGCCACTTCTGATTCATGATGCCGTGTTTTAGCTTGCAATTGTTGCTGTTCAAGTTTTTCTTGTAACTGTTGTAATTTTTCCCGCTGTTCTGGTTCCAATAAGGCATGTTCAAAGGATGATTGATCGGGAAAGCCTTGCTGTTCTAAGCCTGTTTGTAAATGGCTGATAGCAAGTTTGTAGTTTTCTTCGGCAATGGTGTGGCTTTTTTCTATTTCACTGGCAGCACCGATTAATTGACTCATTTTGTTTTGCAGTGTTTGCAGATGGAAAACAGCCTGTTTGTAGGCGATTTCCAATTCATTGGTTTTTTGCTGCAAGGCCTGACGAACAGCAATGATGGATTGTTCGCCAAATAAACACTGACGTTCCTGACGTGTTTGTTCCAATAACTGCATTTGCTGTTGTTGTTGTTCCCTCAAAGTATGAAGGTGAGTGGAGAGCTTATTTTTTTGTTTGTCTAGTTCACCCAGTTTGCTTTGCAAGGCTGCTTGTTCTTTTTGTAGTTGCTGCCACTTTTCTCGTGAATCGTGGTAGTTTTTTAATTCTTGTTCACGCTGTTGCAGCCAGTTTTCTATTTCATGAGAGACAGGAAGTGTGAAAGGGGTCGGCTGTAATGCCGTGTTTAACTGTTGTGCTGTCGCTGCATAGTCGGCTTCTATTTGTTGAGCTTCTGCTGTCTTTTCTGTCAATTGTTTTTGCGCTGAATCCTGTTTGAATTTTTCCAGTTCAATACTCTTTTCACAGGCTTGGTATTGTTCTCGGTTGGTAGCAAGTGCTTTTTCGGCTGTTTGATAGTTTTTCTCTGCCTGTAATAGGGCTTCCTGCTGCGCTTGGTTTTGGTGATAAGCAGATTGTCGTTGGCTGATAAAGTAATTAACCGTCTTTGTCTCCATCGGTAATTCTGTAGCCTGCAACTGCTGGCAATGGTGTTCCCATTGTTTAACCCATTCCGTCAATTTAGCGTGGTATTGTGCGATATTTTTCTGTAATTGTTCGCCATACTGCTGTTGAAGCTGTTGTTTTTGCCGTAGGGTTGTACGATTTTCTTGCAGTTGATCAATCTGTTGACGCAGGGTTTTCAGGCGCTCTTCTGAATGTGGTAGGGCAATATTCTGGTATTCATTGATTAAAGGATGATGAGTTGAGCCGCAAAGCGGACAAGACTCACCTTCTTTTAATTGTGCCCGTTCTTTTTCCAGGCTGACTATTCGTTGTTCCAAACGAATTCGATTGGTGAGATCGTCATAATGTTGCTGTTTATCTACCAACTGTTGATTGAGGGTTGCGATCTGATCAGGTAAGGCTTTTATCAATGCTTGAGATTGGTTCAATTGGCTTTGATCGGCTGAGATCGCTGTTTGTAACTGTTGGATCTGGGGAAGCAAGATCTCCAATTGGTTCTGTGATACCAATTTTTTCTGATAATTTTCTAAATTTCTCTGCAACTGTTCCAAAGGATGCTTTTGCTGCAACGTTGTGAGTTGGTTTTCAGCAGAGGCAAAGCTATTACGCAGTATTTGGCTCTGTTCTTGCTGTTTAGCCAGCTCTGCATTTAATTTATGTAAATAATCGGTTGTACGGGCAAGCTCTGAGCCAATTTGTTGAGTGCTTTGGGTAAGTTGGTCTATTTTTTCTCGTCGTTCTTTCTGACGGGTGAATAGTTGTTTCCATTCAGGCAGTTTGCTGTCCAAATTGCAGTAATAAGGGTGCTGCTCATAGTAGGACTCCAACGTCTTTTGTTCGTTATTTAAGGTAGCCGTTCTATCCTGTGTGGCTTGGTGTTGGGATAAAATGTCTGTGAGATCACGGTTTTGTCCTGCGATTTCTTGTTCAAGTTTCAACAGCTCTTTGGATTGAATATCAATTTTATGATCGAGTGGCATAATTTGCTCTGAGATGAGCTTTTCTTGCTGATTTTGATGCTGTTGATGCTCTTCCCGCTTTTTATCCAACTGAGCCAGTTGCTGTTCAGCAGGTTGCAGCATTGCCAGTTGTTGTTGGCGCTCATGCTCTATTTTTGTGCGTTGTTCCACAATCCGCTGTTTTTCATGAGTGGCGCGGTTTTGTGCATCCCATAATGGACGGATTTTCTCTGCTGGTTCGCTAGCAGCAAGTTGTTGCAACTGAGGTTGTGCTTCTTGAATTACTTGCTCAGTTTGCTGTAAAAGTGAAGCACAGCTAACCAGTGATTGCTGTAGCTCATCCTGTCGCAAAAGCCAATTTTCGGCAGTTTGTAACGCCTTCATTTGTTGGCTGAGTTGGGTTTCTTCTGTAATAAGCTGTTGTTGCTGGTTTTGGTATGCCTGTTGTTGTTCTGGCGTGAGTAATTCAATGGAAGAGGCTTTAGCCTGCTGAATGTTCAGTTCAGATTGTGCCTCTTTATGACGTTGGTAAATTTCCTGGGACAGAATGCCGTAAATTTCTGTACCGGTTAGCTCTTCCAGTAGATCTGCCCGATCTTTATCCTGTGCATTTAAAAATGCGGCAAAATTTCCCTGTGACAAAAGCATGGATTTGGTAAAACGGCTGAAATCCAGTCCAGTTATTTCGGCAATTTTTTCTTTTTTCTCTGGAATTTTATCAGCCAGAATTTTTCCCTCTTTTTTGAGGGCCAATTCTCCTTTTGGGGGTTGGAGTTTGCCATTTGCTTGGTTGCGAGCACGGCGCTGACTCCAAAATGCCCGATAAGCAATGCCTTTGACTTCAAATTCTACTTCAGCAAGGCACTCTGCGGTATGACGGGTCATTAATTCATTTTGCGAAGCAGAAATAGTATTGAGCCTTGGTGTTTCATGATACAGGGCGAGGCAAATGGCATCCAATAAGGAGGTTTTTCCTGCACCAGTTGGGCCAATAATGGCAAATAATCCATTGCTGGCAAATGGTTCTGCCGTAAAGTCAATTTTCCACTCACCTTGCAGGGAATTGATATTTTTCAGCCGTAAGCTAAGAATTTTCATGGCATGTTCTCTTCATGTTATTGCTGAGAAATATCATCCAGCGTTTGTTTAAACAACGTGGTCAGGCGTTGTTTTTGCGCGGGATCATCGATTTCAGCCAGCGCCAAACGACGTTCAAAGACTTCATCTACGCTTAGCTCGGTAAGTGTTTCTTTATTTTGTTCAGACAATGACAGTTGGCGAGCGCTTTTGCTGCGGCGTAGCAGAATAATCTCAACAGGCAGGCCTTCACTGAGGGTTTGGATGCGTTTTTGGATATCGGGCAGGTAATCTTGGGTTGCGACTTCAATATCCAGCCAAACCGGACGCTCTCCTTGATATTCCTTGAAAGAGTGTAATTGCTCTTCAATTTGTTGCAAATTACCACGAATAAGCTGCATAGGCTGATAATATGGGATCGGTAAAAGTGTGATGCTATCGAGTTTACCTGATTTAAAGTCCACTAAGCAGACGCTTTTTTCTTGTCCCACTTCATCAAAACTGAGTGGAATGGGGGAGCCGCTATAGCGGATATGCTCTGATTTACCGATGACTTGCGGGCGGTGGATATGCCCCAGTGCAATATAGTCAGCAGGAGGGAAGGATTGTGCGGGGAAGGCCTCTAATGTGCCAATGTAAATATCGCGAACGGAATCCGTAGTGGAAGCTCCCACCGTAGTGAGGTGACCAGTGGCAATAATCGGTAATGGCTGGCCGAGCTGCTCTCGTAATGCACAAGCTTGCTGATAGAGTCTGTGGTAATGTTCGGTGATGGCATCCTGTAGCGCCTGCTGTTTTTGTGCGTCAGATTGCCCCGCCTGGCTGGTGATGATATCCCGTGGACGCAGATAGGGAATAGCGCAGAGAATCGCTCCGGCATTACTGTCTCTGCCATACAGGATCTTTATCTGCTGTGCTATATCTTTGGTTTCAGCATTAGCAATCACAGTGGTATTCAGGTAAGAGAGAAGGGATTTAGATTCATTGAGTGTGGCAACGGAATCATGGTTTCCACCGAGAATGACAAGTTGGCAGCCTGTGGGCTGTAGTGCCACAATGAATTTGTTATAAAGTTCGCGTGCGTAGCTGGGTGGGGAGCCGGTATCAAAAATATCACCGGCAATAATGAGTGCGTCAACTTGATGCTGTACGATCTTTTCAATCAGCCATTGCAAAAAATACTTATGTTCAGCGGCGCGGCTTTTAGTAAAGAAATATTGGCCAAGATGCCAGTCAGATGTATGAATGATTCGCATGATTTTCCCGCCGTTGCCCTAATTGTTTTTCTAGCCCGCTACTTATCGCCTGTTGCAGGTGCTAATTATAATGGCAGTGTGAGGGATGTCCTGTGTAATTTGGCATCCTTTACTGAATTTTCGAGCTGGTTTGCATTTCTAATGAAATATGACAAAGATGCAGGATTTTCTTTGGAAACCAGTTTGTATCTTGTTAATTGAGAAATAAGGAATTTCATAAAAGTGTCATAAAATTGACTCATAATATTTGCAGTGAAAGTCACTCACCTTAATGATATTAACGGGATTGATCATGGTTAAACGCATTTTGGTCGTTGAAGATGAAGTGCCGATTCGTGAAATGGTTTGTTTTGCATTGGAGCAAAGCGGTTATGAAGCCATTGAAGCCGAAGATTACGATACAGCAATAAGACGTTTGTCTGAGCCTTATCCTGATTTGGTATTATTGGACTGGATGCTGCCAGGAGGTTCTGGGATACAACTTATCCGGCAAATGAAGCGGGATAATAACGTTAAGGCGATCCCTGTCATTATGGTCACGGCTCGGGTGGAGGAGGAGGATCGGGTACGTGGTTTAGATGTCGGTGCTGATGACTATATAACGAAGCCGTTTTCACCTAAGGAATTGATTGCCCGGGTTAAGGCTGTTTTGCGGCGTATTTTACCTATAGAGTCGGAAGACATTATTGATATGGATGGATTGATTCTGGATCCATCATCCCACCGCGTTTCCAGTCAGGGACAAGATTTGGAAATGGGGCCAACTGAATTCAAACTTCTCCACTTTTTTATGACTCATCCTGAGCGTGTTTATAGTCGTGAACAGTTACTCAACTATGTGTGGGGAACAAATGTTTATGTGGAAGATCGTACGGTTGATGTACATATCCGACGGTTGCGTAAAGCGTTGGAGATAGGGGATCACGCTAAGATGGTACAAACAGTGCGTGGTACAGGTTATCGCTTTTCTACCCGCTATTGACTGTTTGGAGTAAAGTCACGTGCTTGAGCGTTTATTTTGGAAAAAGTTGGTATGGGGGCTTGTGCTTTTTTGCTTGCCCGCTGTCATTTTGTCTCTTTTTATCGGTTACTTGGCATGGCTGCTGGTTATCGCACTGTTTTTGGCTCTGGTATGGCATGGCTATAATTTGCTGAAATTATCCGATTGGTTATGGTTGGATCGCAATATGTTACCGCCTGTCGGTCGTGGCGGCTGGGAACCTATCTTTTATGGTATTTACCAGATGCAGCAACGCAATCGTAAACGGCGTCGTGAACTCGCATTACTCATCAAACGCTTTCGTAGCGGGGCTGAATCATTGCCGGATGCCATGGTGATAATGACCACGGAAGGCAATATTTTTTGGTGTAATCGTCTGGCACAACATTTACTAGGGTTCCGCTGGCCTGAAGATAATGGTCAGCATATTTTCAACCTGCTTCGCTATCCTGATTTCAGCCGTTATATCACAGCGAATGATTTTTCCCACCCTCTGTCCATCGAATTGAATAATGGCAATATGATGGAGTTCCGCATTATGCCTTATTCTGAGAAGCAATTATTGATGGTCGCGCGTGACATCACCCAAAAACGACTGTTGGAAAATGCCAGACGGGATTTTTTTGCCAATGTGAGTCATGAACTCAAAACTCCTCTCACTGTACTGCAAGGTTATCTGGAAATGATGGAGGATCAGGCGTTCGGCAATAAGGTGAACCAGAAGGTTATCGGTACGATGCGGGAACAAATACGAAGAATGGATGGCCTGGTGCAGCAACTGATGCATCTTTCCAAAATTGAAGGGGGACCACAAGTGGACATGAATGAAGCCGTGGATGTTCCCAACATGTTGAAAATATTGCAACGGGAAGCGTTGGCCCTGGGAAATGAACAGTATGATATTGTGTTTGATATCGATGAAACACTGAATGTATTTGGTAATGAAGAACAACTGCGCAGTGTAATGTCTAACCTTATTTATAATGCCATCAAACATACCCCGCCGGGCACAAGGATTGAGGTGAGTTGGCGACATGTTTCCCAAGGTGCACTGTTCAAAGTGAAAGATAATGGTGGTGGGATTAGCGCGGAACATTTACCACGTCTGACAGAACGTTTTTATCGCGTCGATCGAGCGCGTTCACGTCAAACTGGGGGAAATGGGTTAGGTTTGGCGATAGTGAAACATGCATTGCATCACTACAATACTCATCTTGATATTGCGAGTACTTTAGGAAAGGGCTCAGTTTTTAGCTTTTTATTGGCGTCTAGGCTTATAGCTGCTGCCAAAAACAGTTTTATGACAAAATGATTTATTAATCGCCATGAACAAAAAATGCGCATGAGCAAAAAAACACACAAATCATATAGTGTGTATTCAATGATAGATAACAATAATAACTGATTTTAAAAACCAGTTCAGGATATTGTTCTGGTTTTTGGTTTTGTGCTTGCCTTTTAGCGCTATAAAAGTTTTACTTGGGGACAGTTATTGGCGATTCTAGCTGTTATTACTACTATCATTCTGTATCTTGCGATTATCAGTGAATATTATGTTGCTCACTGACGGTTAAATCAGAATTCGGTCTCGCCAGTGAAATTCAAGTGCTAGCGATAGTTACTGTCGCAGATGCATCTCTTTTGGCAAAATACATTAACAATCATTATGGCATACCGTTTATCATCTAAGGATATTTGGGCATTAGGCTTTATGACCTTTGCCTTGTTTGTTGGTGCGGGAAATATTATTTTTCCGCCTATGGTTGGCTTGCAGGCAGGAGAGAATGTTTGGATCTCAGCCGCCGGTTTTTTGCTAACCGCTGTTGGCTTGCCAGTCATTACTGTCATTGCGTTGGCAAAAGTGGGTGGGGGCATTGAAGCACTCAGTACACCGATTGGAAAAACTGCAGGTCTGATTCTGGCAACTGTCTGCTATTTAGCTGTCGGCCCCCTGTTTGCAACACCTAGAACCGCAACGGTTTCTTTTGAAGTGGGTATTGCACCACTTACCGGAACAGGTGATCTTCCTTTATTTATCTATAGCGTGATCTATTTTGCACTCGTGGTGCTGATTTCATTGTATCCAGGAAAACTACTGGATAACGTTGGCCATATATTGGCTCCAATCAAAATCGTGGCGTTAGCCATTTTGGGAATTGCGGCTGTGTTGTGGCCGGCAGGTGGCCCTGTTCCTGCTATTGAAACTTATCGGGAAATTCCGTTTTCAAATGGCTTTGTCAATGGCTATTTGACAATGGATACACTGGCCGCAATGGTATTCGGTATTGTTATTGTCAATGCGGCCCGTTCCAGAGGGGTTGAAGCTTCTTCTCTGTTGACGCGCTATGCCATGTGGGCTGGTTTGATTGCTGGTCTTGGCTTGACGCTGGTGTACCTCTCTTTGTTCAAACTTGGGGAAGGTAGTGGCACATTAGTGCCTACAGCAGAGAATGGTGCTGTGATTTTGCACGCCTATGTCCAAAATATTTTTGGTGACTACGGCAGTTTCTTCCTCGCGCTACTGATTTTTGTTGCCTGTATGGTGACTGCTGTCGGTTTGACTTGTGCTTGCTCTGAATTTTTCAGCCGTTATTTGCCATTGTCTTATCGTGCTCTGGTACTGATTTTAGGTACATTCTCCATGCTGGTTTCTAACATGGGCTTAAGTCACTTGATTAAGTTCTCAATTCCAGTACTGACGGCAATTTATCCACCCTGTATCGCGCTGATATTACTGAGCTTTACAATCCGTTGGTGGAATAATTTCACCCGCATTTTGGCTCCTGCCATGTCTATCAGTTTGCTGTTTGGAATTTTGGATGCAATAAAAGCTTCTGAGTATTTATCCCATTTACTACCAGGGTGGGCGAATCATTTGCCATTAGCGGATCAGGGTTTGGCTTGGTTATTGCCTACTTTGCTGACGATTGTTGTGTGCGCCATTTATGATCGCATCGTAGGAGGCGTAAAACTCCCAAAGTATGAAGTGCAGCCTGAAGAGAAGTAGGAATAAAATTTGTTCATGATGTAAATGACGTTATTAGATGATAAAAGGGTGAGCCGCTGAAAACGGCTCACCCTTTTTTGTTGAGTTATTCGGGTTAATAACCAATAGCGGCACCGGCAGGTCGCCGTGCATCGTTGGCGCCGTAGATGTAGCCTTCACGGACAATACCTGATACGGCTGAATCATTACCTGATGATTGTGGAGTCACACCAGCGGCACCCGGCAATCCAATCATGATTAATTCTGCGGCTCCCCAAGGTATCTGTTCCACCATTTTGTAGCCCATTTTTTCCAGTAAGTTTAGGGTGTCTTTCGACAAGCCACGTTGTTCATAATAGACTTCGTCAGGTAGCCATTGATGATGGATCCGTGGGCTATTGACAGCTTCTTGTGGTGGCATGTTGAATTCGATGATATTCAGGGCCGCTTGTAGCGTGATGGAGATAATGCGTGAACCTCCGGGAGAACCTAAGACCAGGAAGATTTTATTATCTTTGGTCACGAGTGTTGGGCTCATTGATGATAGTGGGCGCTTACCAGGGGCTATTGAGTTGGTTGCACCTTGCACTAGCCCGTACAGGTTTTTCTCACCAACTTTAGTTGTGAAGTCGTCCATTTCATCGTTAAGGAAAAAGCCTGTTCCTGGCGCAATTACAACGGCACCAAAACGTCCATTGATGGTGTAAGTTGTTGATACCGCGTTTCCTTCTTTATCTACTACGGAATAGTGGGTAGTTTCCGGTTTTTCATGGGAACCAATGCCTGGTTGAATATTCACCGATGGAGTGGCTTTATTCGGTTGAATCTCTTTTCTGATCGATTCGGCATAACTTTTACTTAACAGTCGATCAAGCGGGTTATTAATAAAGGCGGGATCGCCCAGATAGGTATTTCTATCCATATAGGCGTGGCGCATGGCTTCTGTCAATGTGTGAATATAAGCAGCAGAGTTGTATCCCATGGATTTAAGATCGTAGCCTTCAATGATGTTTAATATCTCGCATAACGTAACACCGCCAGAGCTGGGAGGTGGAGAAGAGATAAACTTGTAGCCTCGGTAACTACAAGTGACGGGTGTTGTTTCTGTGATATGGTAATTGGCAAAATCCGCTGCGGTGATAATTCCGCCTGATTTTTTTGATGCTTGTTCAACTAATTGGGGAATTTTGCCGTGATAAAAAGCATCAGGCCCATGTTTGGCAATCATTTCCAGCGTGTTGGCTAAATCGGTTTGGATAAGCCTGTCCCCTGGTTCGAATGGTGTGCCATCCTTGCGCAGGAAAATACGGGCAGCTTCTGGATCTTGAGCGAAACGCTTCACTGTAGTATCCAGAATATCGGTATCGCCACGGGTCAGTATATAGCCTTCGCGCGCCAGTTTGATGGCCGGTGCCATGACTTGTTCGCGAGTTAATGTGCCGTACTTTTTCAATGCCTCTTCAAATCCCATGACTGTGCCTGGTACAGCAATCGCGTTATAACCATACAGGCTGGCACCTTTGATAACTTTTCCATCTTTATCCAGATACATATCAGCGTTAGCCGCGGCAGGGGCTGTTTCACGGAAATTGATGAAAGTATCTTTTCCATTAGCGAGATGGATGGTCATAAAGCCACCACCGCCAATATTACCGCAGCAGGGATTAACCACTGCCTGGGCATATCCAACAGCAACTGCGGCATCAATGGCATTCCCACCCATTTTGAGAATATCGATGCCAGCTTGTGAAGCAAGACGTTGTGAGCTGACAACCATGCCCTGTTTAGCTTCAACAGCAGGTTCAGTGGCAGAATAAAGTGGAGTAGAAATAAGTAGGGATACAGCGATAAGTGGTATTTTCCATGCTTTGAACATGTGTTGTTCTCCTGAGGATAGGCCAATTGTTATTAATCAATCGTTAATTGATTTGAGTTTTTGTGGTGTTTTTGTTGCGAATGCGTAATTCACCTTATCTAAAGCTCAGGATTTTTGAAAGTAAAAAACCAGCCGACTGGGCGGCTGGTTTGGAATGCTTCATAACATAAAGTTATGAACTGATTGAATCCTAACGGGATTACAGCTTATCAGCGTTTTTGGTCAGGTATTTTGCTACGCCTTCAGGTGAAGCGCCCATACCTTCCAGGCCTTTCTCCCATTGTGCAGGACAAACTTCGCCGTGCTCTTCATGGAATTGCAGAGCGTCAACCATACGCAGCATTTCATCGATATTACGGCCCAGTGGCAGATCGTTAACCACTTGATGACGAACAACACCATTTTTGTCAATCAAGAAAGAGCCACGCAGAGCAACGCCAGCTTCTGGGTGCTCAATGCCGTAAGATTTCATGATGTCACGTTTGATATCAGCAACCATTGGGTATTTGACTTCGCCGATACCGCCTTCGCTGATTGGGGTTTTACGCCATGCGTTGTGAACGAATTCAGAGTCGAAGGATACACCAACAATTTCAACACCACGTTTCTGGAATTCTTCATAGCGATGATCGAAAGCAATCAGCTCAGAAGGGCAGACGAAAGTGAAATCCATTGGCCAGAAGAAAATAACAGCAGGACGGCCATTCAGGTGTTTTTTCAGATTGAAGTTATTAACAATTTCACCGTTACCGAGAACTGCGGCAGCCGTAAAGTCAGGGGCTTGGCGGGTTACTAAAACCATAATTGACTCCTGTGATTTTAAAAAGATGTTATGTAAAAACGGGTTACAGCATAAGGAATTAGGTTATAGCAATAAAGGATAAAATACCAATCATTATAATAGATTTTACCTATCAATAAGATGTTTTTAATTCCTTTTAGACTACATAAGATAAAACTATTTATGAAAAATTCAAGTGATGAAAAGTTCAAGACAGATGCTACTCAAGCAGACGCTTATTTGATGCTAGTGCCATCATTTCTGGGTAGAACTGGCAAAATAGTGCTTCAAAATCAAGGTAATGATTTTCTATATCCTGATACGATCCTGTCAGTGCGGATAATTTGGGACGCCTGCGAGCCATGCTTTGCAAGACATTGGCGATGCATGACATATCGGCATAACGGATGAACAAGTTTTGTGACCAGAGGTAGTTGTTCAATTCCTGAAATTTTTCAGGAGTTGAAGCGAGATGAGGCTCTATATTGTGGCGGGCAAGATTGATAAATTCGGGCAGGGAGTAATTTTTTTCAAACTTGCCCCAATGCCGAGAAAGAAAGTGATCCCAGATGATATCAAGAGTAATGGGGGCAACGCGCCGATATTCGGGGCGAAATAATTTGCGTGCTGCCATGACAAGTGGATGCTTATCCGTCAGGCTGTCCACCCGACGGTGCATACGGATACCCGCTACAATGTCAGAACTGAATGTGCCTTCTGGAGATCCTCGGACGAAATCCGCCATCAAATTCCCCAATAAGGAACTTTCCGCTAATGCAGCTAAATGAAGGTGTGCGAGAAAATTCATTGTGCGAGTATACAGTAAAGAGTGCACCGTAAATAGTTAAACCAGGTGCTTCTTTGTTGCACCCTCGCGCTTGCAGCACTAGACTAGTCCGCCTGTTTTTTTGAATGATACAGATAAAATGCGTGTCGCTGATTTTACATTTGAACTGCCTGAAGAGCTGATTGCTCACTATCCCCAGCCACAGCGAAGTGCTTGCCGCTTACTTTCCCTTGATGGTGAAACGGGCAAACTGACGCACGGTGTTTTTACTGATGTGCTGGATAAGCTGGAAGCTGGTGATCTGCTGGTTTTCAATAATACCCGCGTTATCCCTGCGCGCCTGTTTGGCCGTAAAGCGACAGGGGGGAAGTTGGAAGTTTTAGTCGAAAGGATGCTGGATGATAAGCGAGTGCTTGCTCACGTTCGGGCTTCCAAGGCACCGAAAGAAGGCACTGAGCTTATCCTCGGTGAGACCCAAAACATTAAGGCAACGATGCTGGCGCGTCATGATACTTTGTTCGAAATCCGTTTTGATGATGAGCGTGATGTATTGACCATTTTGGACCAGATTGGTCATATGCCTTTGCCACCTTATATCGCTCGTCCTGATGAAGATGCGGATCGCGAGCTATATCAGACAGTCTATAATGAACGCCCAGGCGCAGTGGCAGCACCGACTGCCGGATTGCACTTTGATGAACCTCTTTTGGCTGCCTTGCGTGAAAAAGGTATTGAAATGGCCTTTGTCACCCTGCATGTTGGTGCCGGTACTTTTCAACCTGTGCGAGTAGAAACCATCGAAGATCATGTAATGCATGCCGAATATGCGGAAGTGCCACAGGATGTCGTGGATGCAGTACTGGCATGTAAGGCGCGTGGCAACAGGGTTATTGCTGTAGGAACAACATCAGTCCGTTCACTGGAAAGTGCCGCGAGAGCTTGTCAGGATGGGGTTATCGCGCCATTTTTTGATGATACCCAAATCTTTATTTACCCTGGATTTGAATATCAGGTTGTAGATGCACTGATCACCAATTTCCATCTGCCTGAATCCACACTTATCATGCTGGTTTCTGCGTTTGCCGGTTATAAGAATACCATGAATGCCTACAAAGAAGCGGTAGCAGAAAAATATCGCTTTTTTAGTTATGGTGATGCAATGTTTATCAATCGCAATAAAATGGCAGTAAAAGAGCGGGTATCAGAAGAGTGAGTACCAGAAGAAACGGTGCCGATATAAATTAAGTGCTTTGCAATAAAAGATTTTAAAATCAAAATACTCTTCATTTCAGCTTCGCTGATTTGAATGGCATCTAAACATAGCATCAGACTGTCTTTCTGATGTCTGGGAAAACGAATCTGATTAATGACGCTTAAATAACATTTAAAATCAGCCAGTTACTAGCCTTAAATGCTGTTGCTGGCTGTCATAATTATCGGGCTGTGCCAAAAATGTGACAGCGCCGCTATATTTGGCTAAATGTTCGCCGCTTAGGTGTGCGTATTTATTGACCATTTCCAATTTCTCCCATCCTCCCATTTCTTTCAAAACCATTAGAGGAGTTCCATCCTGAACATGCCAGCTAGCCCATGTGTGCCTCAGATCGTGAAATCTGAAATTATCAATTCCTGATTTTATTAGCGCTCTATCAAAATCAGTCCGGCTCATTTGTGTTCTACGCTTACCGTTAGATGAAAAAATAAACTCACCATCTCTCGGTAGTTCACGGAGAATGGAAATAGCCTCCTCATTGAGAGGGATTGCTCTGGCCTTACCTGATTTTGCATTCTCTGCCGTAATGACGGCGATTTTTCTGTTGATATCGACATTGCGCCACGTTAGAGACAGGATCTCTCCCTTTCTTGCGCCTGTTAGTAAAGCAAATGATACTAGCTTCTTCATCCAGTCGTATTTGAGATTATCTACCAATGACCTAGCCTGATGCCGCTCTATCCATCTGACACGAATTTTAGGCTCACTTAGTCGAGAGACATGATGCTGCCTATTAAACCATCCCATCTTGTGCGCAAGAGAGAATGCACGCATAATGAAAGCCCTATATCTATTCTGCGTTGCGTTTGATAACTTTCTTTTTGTCTTGGGATTGTACATAGGCAATGAGTTAGCTATCTCTTCGTTGGTGATTGATGTTATCTTTCGTCCTTTGAAGATAAGCAAAAAGTAACGTGCATAAATTTGTTTATTAGCAAAGCTCGATTGATGTTCTGCATCTCGCAAGGCTAAGATAATCATTTCCTCAAAATATCTTTCTGGTTGCTTATCTAGCCTTTCGATTTGCCACAACTCATGCTTAACCTTATCGTGATACTCTTGGGCTTTTAGTTTGTCCTCCGTTCCAGTAGATCGTCTAATTCTTTCGCCATTTGGCGCTGATACATCGATCCAATATTTGTTACCTCTTTTGTAGATCGGCATAGTGATTCCTCTTTACCACCGACTACAGCCAGCCGGAAAATATTATTGTCTTTTAGATTTTGTTGTTCAAATTTTTTCAGGCTTTCGTCATTGGCTCTCCATAAGCCACCGACTCGGAACATATAATATTTCAGGGGATTTCTATAAATTGTACCTTCTGAGAGTTGGAGCTTTTTCGCATACTGCCTAACGGTATAAAATCTATCCTCCATCCTTCATCTCCTTCTGAATCATCCGCACATAATACGCCAGCACTGATTTAGCGCTGAACTTCATGTGGTTGAGTGGTTTAAATTTGGGTGTGTATTTATCGAGAATTGCGGTTACTGCGATATCGTCGTATTTGGGCAGGGCGGTTAATTCTTTCAGGCAATCCCTCGCCACCTTCCTCCGTGCGTTC